>JAIPJC010000170.1 GCA_021734345.1 Kiritimatiellales bacterium
GGGCTGATACGGCGGGATCCGCACCGTGGCTGGGTCAGTCGGCGGAAAATTCAGCGGCATCTCCTCTTCGGGGAAGAGGCAGCTTTCGTGGGTGGTTGTGTCGTTGAAAACACTGAAGAACGGCTGGCCGGACCGGGGCCGGTTCCGCCAGCTGGCGGAAGCACTCGAATCGTTCCACGCATTCTTCACGCTGAGCGGTGCATTGTAATCGGTCTTGACGTTGTTCGAGGTGTAGTAACCCGCCGCGCGCAACAGTGCAGGAAATCCCTCCAGCCAGTCGGGGATATGCCCTTTCGCGCGCATATGCTGGGCCGGACCGGCCGTCGCCGCATACATGCCCGTGATCAACGTGAACCGCGCGGGCGCACAGACTGGCTCGGCGAAGCAACGCTCATAGACCACGCCTTCGCGGGCGAGCTTGTCGAGCGTCGGCGTGTGGGCCAGCGGATCGCCATAGCAGCCGAGAAATGCATCATTATCCTCACTCGTGAGCCAGAGGATGTTCGGCCGGTCCTGCTCGGCAGCGTTCATGCGGACAAGAGAGGAAAGCAGCAAGGTCATGATACAGATCAGTATTTTTTTCATGTTATTGGTAAGGGACAGATGTGTCGGTCGATTCCGCGATGGCCCGGGTCACTATCATGTCACCGATGCGTTGATAGTGATTGAACGGACGATCAGCGCTGCCCGGTGGCCAGTCGGCGGCGTCTGCGTATTGGCCATCATCCTTGAATTCCCTTTGCATGCGGAGAATCTCCGCTTTCAATTCGGCAAACTTCGCGGCAACGGCGGGATCATTCGAACCGTCGCCATATAACAGATTGTGCTGTTCGGTTGGATCCTTGGTAAGATCGAACATCTCGTAGGCGTTTTGCTTCCAGTAATAGATCAGTTTGTGCGTGGCGGTGCGGACCCCGAGGTGAGCGTGGGTGTTGTGGTCCCCGGGATCGTGGTAGTAGCGATAGTAGATTGAAGTGCGCCAGTCGGCGGGCGTTTCCCCGTGCAGCAGCGGAAGCAGGGAGCGACCTTGCATGGAGTTGGGAATGGACAGCCCCGCGAGATCCAAGAAAGTCGGCGCAAGATCGATGTTGGCGACATACTCCGCCGGAAGACTCCCCGCCTTGATACCTGGGCCGCTCACCATCAACGGCACACGCAGCCCGGGCTCATACATGAAGCGTTTGTCGAAAAGGCCGAGTTCCCCGAGATACCAGCCGTTGTCGGCGGAATAGATCACGATGGTGCTTTTCGAAAGTCCGGTTTGTTCAAGATAGTCGAGCACCCTGCCCACGCCGTCGTCCACCCCCTGCACGCAGGCGAGGTAATCCTGCATGTAGCGCTGGTATTTCCAACGAACGAGTTCTTTACCACGGAGGGTTCTGCCATCGACGGTGACCTCCTTCGGCTTGACCAGCAGCCACTCGTAACGCTCTGCCCCTTGGAGGCCGTCTGGAGGTTCAAGCTTGAGATCGAGCCGCGTGAGATCATCGGCGATGCGCTGTTCATTTTCCGGCAGAGCAGCCGGTCGCGTGGCATAGTCATCCCCGAAGGTGTCTGGCTCCGCAAAAACCTTGTCCTTGAAGAGGGTCCGGTTGCGATTGTCGGGCTCCCAAGTGCGATGGGGGGCCTTCTGATGGAGCATCAGGAAAAACGGTTTGTCCTTGGGTCGGGTCTTGAGCCATTCGATTCCGAGATCAGTGGTGATGTCGGTGCAGTGCCCTTCTATCGTGAGCTTGCGCCTGCCCGGCACGATAAAGTCCGGATTCCAATATTGTCCCTGACCCGGCAGAACTATCCATCGGTCGAAACCCGTAGGGTCATTGCCCAGATGCCATTTCCCGATGATTCCAGTGTGGTATCCCCCCGCCTGCAGGTGCTTGGCGACATTGTCGCGCGCGCCGTCAAAGCGGTTAAACACGGGCACCCCGTTGAGGTGCGAATATTGTCCGGTCAGCAGCGTGGCCCGGCTGGGCGTGCAAATGGAGTTGGTGACGAATGAATTGGTAAAACGCGCTCCAGCCGCGGCAATGCGGTCGATGTTTGGCGTCTGATTTACCCTCGATCCGTAACAGGAGATCGCTGCCTCGGCATGATCATCGGAAAAAATAAAAAGGATGTTGGGTCGTTCATCCGGTCCGGCGGCGACCAACAGGTGCGCGCTGGAGATGATCGCGGTGATCGCGGCGAGACTGCGAAAGGCACAACTGAACTTCATGAGTGCCTCGCGAAAGTCTCATCTTGAAGGACGGCGGGCGACGGCAGAGCCCCACTGTCCACGGAGGTTTCAAGATTGTGCGAAGGGAGTCGGATATTCACGAGGAAATGGGGATGCGCAGAGACAGCCCGGCCTCCCAGATTGGAAGGGAAAGGCGGCTCTGCACTAAGACGTTCGTTTCGCCAAAAACCTTTACAATTGTTTACCCCACAAAATGACACCGCCTCATCCAGAGCGGTGTCATTCGAAAAATATGGGTTTCTTTTGGACTGGCCGGTCACTCCTGTACGGGCTTTACGCGAATAAAGACCACGCCGTGGGCAGGAACCGTAGCGGTGAACTGTCCGGTGAAGTCGCCGATATCTTTTTGACGCCAGAGATCGCGCACCTGACAACGAAATCGCTCCATGCTTTCCAGACTCGTCTGGTTATGTCGCCAGAGCGTGCTCTGCCCGGGAGCGTCAAACACCAGCATGATCCAAGGCACCGTCACATCCAGGGTGGTTTCTCCGCGGTTAAACAGACCGACAGCCACCGAGCCGTCTTCCATCGGTTTCGCCACCACCTGACGATCGCCGTCGCTCAGCACCGTGGTTGCCATCCGGCCCAGTGGATCCTGATTGACCGCGAGCACTTCGTCATTGGTCAGCAGATTGAGGGTAAACTCGTCCATGTCCTCAATCGGGCAACCGATGAGTAGCGGTGCCGCCCACAAACTCCACAAACTGATATGCGTGTATTGTTCGTCCGCTGTCAGTTTGGAGGCATGGAGCTTTGGCCCCCAGCCCACGTTGCCGACGACCAGCATATCGGGATCGGGCCAGTGACCAGGGCCGGCCACGGGAGCCCAGCGCTCCTGCATCAGCCAGATGTCGTAGAGGCCCTTGAATCCCTTGGGCGTCCGCATGCCGGCGTTCCAGAGATCGCGAATATCCCCAGTGGTGCGCCAGGCGTTGGCCACTTCCGCAAAACCTTCCGACTGTGCAAATGGCGCGGTGTTGGACAGTGAATAGAAGATGTCCCGCGATTGCGCACGAAGCGCCTTCTCCATCCGGGCGGCATTGATTAGATCGCTCGCGTGCCAGTCGTATTTCAAATAATCAATCCCCCACTCCGCCCACTGTTGGGCGTCGTTGGAGTCGAATGGGAATTCGCCGAGACGATAATCCTTCCGGCGATCAGCTTTTTCGGGACCGGGCTTGCGCCATGCACCATCGGCCGAGTCGGCGGAGCCACCGTTGTAACCCGCGTAGGAGGTGACCCATGGCGTCGAGTAAATGCCGAGCTTTAGGCCGAGTGCATGGATGTCGTCGGCCAATTTTTTCATGTCCGGAAACTTCTCGTTTGGCTGGATCGCATTGAAAGGACCGCCGCGGCCCCCCTGCCAGGCGTCATCAATGTTCACATAGGTCCAGCCATGTCCTTTGAGCAGCCGAGCCATGGCCTCCGCGGTGGCACGGACCTTGCCCTCGTCCACGGCAAAAGCCCAGGAGTTCCATGAGTTCCACCCCATCGGCGGAGTCAGCGCAATCCGGTCGCCCACCACGATCCGCAATTCCCGTTCCGCCTGGCCGTGAGTGTTGCGCACCTGCAGCGAGACCGGGTAGGTCTTGAGTTCGCGGCTCTGTATCACCCCGGTAATTTGACCGGTGGCCGCATCAAGCGATAGTCCTTCCGGCAAAGCCGTCGCCGAATAGGTCAACGGTGCTTCGCCGGTGGCCGCCACGGTAAATAGAAACTTCGAGCCCGGACGCACCCCAAACACCGCCGCTCCATTAATACGCGGCACCGGCCCTACCTTAGGCGTAAGAACATAGTGGCCGCTGGCCGGAGTATCCGGGGCGTAGTCGGACGTATAAACATGGGGCAGTTTCTCGGCAGGTTCACCACAGGCCGGAGTCGTGCACATGGAGGAAATTACGCCGGCAGAGAATGCCAGCGTGGTGATTAGCGAGGTGGGTTTTATGGTCATAAAATCTAGATTTTTCCTTAGGGCGCAGCTGTGAACCAAGTCGCGTAAGTTAAACGTGCGACTTCGTGATTCGTGTCGGCAACGGACCTGACATAGTCCTCGAACGGCGTGCCATCCACCCGCACAAGGCCCTGCTTGAAGCGTTTGATATGGTCTTTGTAGATCGTGAGGTATTGGCAGCGGAAATAGCCGGTGAGGTAGGGTCGAGCGAATGCGTCACGAAGAAAGCGATCATAGGATGCAGCGGCCTCATCCACCGTCGCATATTGGAACCAACCGCCGGTCTTGGGCGTTTGCTGATCAAAGAATCCGCATTGATGATCGGCGATGACGATGGGTTTGCCCGTGAGGCGGTGCAGTCGGTCAAATTCCACCGCGTCAAACCACGTCTCATCAGGGCGCGGCAGCCTGGTCTGCGGCGGATAAAAATGGTCGCCGGGTTGAATGCCCAGCACATCAATGACCTTCGCGGCCTCCACCAGCACTTCGTCCGGATAATCCCGCAGATGAAATCGGTCGCCCATCAGCAAACCCGCCGGATGTTCGCGCCGGAATGGTTCGCTGATCGTCTGAAAGTATTGCCGCGCGATCAAACGCAGGAATTCGCGATCGTCGGCAAAGATCCTTTCGCGGTCACGATCCAATGCCGATCCCACAACATCATCGAACGAGGCGAACGCCGTGCCGTAAGCCCCATTGAGCGCGGCGATGTCCCGTTTATAGCGCTGGCGCAGAAATTCCGTATAGCGCTGACGACCCGGCGCGTCCGCAGGAAGCTCGCGCATGAAGGAAACATAATCGGTGCCGCGCGTCCCGCGTGTGAATTTGATATCCCAACTCGTCGAGTCGGTCCACGTCCACGCGATGGCCATCGGGTTAGCCTTCATCTCCGCCGCAGCCGCCAGCGCCTTGGTCTCCGCCTCCACCGCGAAGGTGGGCGCGAACACATCCGCATAAGCCAGCGGTTCCTGCCAGAACGATGCCGCCATGAACGGCGTGCTGATGATATAGGGCATGGTGTCACGCAACTCCGCCGGCGCTTGAAACCCCGCGCTATTGAACCCCCACTCGCGACATTGCTTTTCGACTTCTGCAAAGGCACGCGACCAGTCCCGGCCCAACCGCTTAGCCAAGACCGTCCGCGCATAGATGTCCGCGCTCTTCATTTCACCGAGATGATTGACGCCGAGCGCAACCCACGGGTGTCCTTCCGGCGTGATCAGCCACCAACGGCCGCGGGTTTCCTCCAGGCGGAAATATCCGGTGGCTCGAGTGACGAGGTTGAGGTTGCCGCCATAGCGGTCAACCGCCGGTTCCTCAGCCGCAGCCGTGCCTGCGCAAATCACGGGCAATGCAAATACACACAGCGGAATCAGCAGATGCGCGCAGAAAGCCCCCGGCTTCATTTGTGGCCGCCTTTCTTTTCGACCGGGTCTTCCGAGGCCGTCCTGTATAGCACCGGGTGGTCCAGCGGCCGCGTCTCCGTTCGCCGACCATCGGTGTCGGTATCAATCACTACCGACCAAGTGTCGGGAGTGCCGATCCCAATGTCCTTTTTATAGAAATCGGTGATGCCCGTCTTGGGCAGGGTAAGCCGCGGAACAAGATTCGACAGCGTTATGCCCGAGGTGCGTTCAAAGACAAACAAGCCGGAACCGGGTTTGGCCGCCAGATTTCCGCCGTAGCTGAAGATACTGATCCCACTGGAATCGGTTGCCCGCAGAACCGGAGAATTCCCTTCGCTCTTCATGCCGTAGATCGCGACGCGCTGGCTGTGCCGGATTTCAATCTGTGCCGTCTGGTCGAGCACATGTTCGATGTTGCATTGGTAGATGGCCAGCGGCCCCTCCGCCCCATCCAGCAGCAGATGCC
>JAIPJC010000008.1 GCA_021734345.1 Kiritimatiellales bacterium
CCTGCCATCGCGGCCCAGGATTCCCCGGCATCCTCGCCATCGTCCTATGCCGAACGCCGCCGCGCCCTCCTGCAGAAAATCGAGGAGCGCCGCCAGCAAAACTCCACACCCCCGGCACCCGACATGCCGGGCGGCGCTTGACCTCCGCCCTCCGACAGACTGCTAAACCAATCCGATCAGCCGGAGGGAGAGCTGGATGCAGGTGGTGGACATGAACGAGCCCGCGCTGAAAATATAGCCCCCGGCCGGGGTCAGGAAAATGAGTGCCGCAAAGCCGAGGAAGATGCGCGGGGCGTACTTGCGCCTGATTTCCTCCAGCTTCGGGCTGAAGGCGGAGAGGACGGAGTAGCCGTCGAGCGTCGGAACGGGTAGCATGTTGAGCACAAAGAGCGCGCCGTTCACATAGCTCGCGATGAAGAAGAATTGGATCACCGGTTCCGAAAGCGCCGCCCGGATGGTAATGGATGCCGCGACCGCAAACAGGGCGCAGAGAATCAGGTTCATCAGCGGGCCGGCGAACGAGATCATGGCGCGCTTCCGGTTTTCAGGCACGGCGGAGGGATTGACGGGAACCATGCCCCAGGCAATCCCGATCAGGAACAGCATGACGAGCGACTGCTTGCCCATCTGCACCAGCGGATTAAGGGTTAGATGGGCGCGCGGCGTTTCGTCGCCATAGTAGACGGCGGTCCAGGCATGGGCGAACTCGTGGCAGCAGATCGAGAAGCCGGCCGCAAAGATCCACGAAAAATAGTAGGCCGGGTTTTCGGTGATGTTTTCTACGAACATGCTTCCTCCAGAGTTTTCCTTAGGCTGAACACCACGCTTCCAACTTCTGGAAGCCCGGTCGGCATATAGGCTGCGATTTGGTCGACGATGTTGCGCTCGCGCATGATGCCGAGCGTGGCGGGATAGTTCATCTGGTAGCTCCACGAGAGGATCAGCAGCAGGAAGTCGGCGACGCATTTTAGGTCGGAGTACGACGGCGCGCCGCGCTGCATGATTTTTTCAATCAGCGCCGGACAGGGATTGCCGTCGAGCGGAAGGTCCAGCGCGAGACCGGAATGTTCGCCCAACTGATTGCCCTGCAAGGCGTCGAGGATGATGCGGTAGATGTCGAGCCGGTCGGCGTCGCGGATGAGCTCGATCCAGCGGTAGTGCGGCGCGGACAGGTTGCCGGGGACGATGTGCGCATTGTGGTGGCGTACGCCCGAGAGAATCGCATCGCGCAGATCCGGTTCGACTTCGTCGAGCAGTCCGCTCTCGCGGATGGCCTGCCAACCGCGTTCGCCGTGGTCGATCGACTTGGCGTCCATGAAGGTGCCGTATTCGGCGAGCTGCGGGAACCGGCCGACATCGTGCAGGAATCCAAGTGCTTCGGCGGTGCGGATATCGGCGGGGCACCAGCCACAAGACGCGGCGAGCTCGCGGCAGTTGCGCGCCACGAAGGCGCAGTGCTCGCGCTTGAGCTCCATCAAATGCCGCATCGATCCCACGCGGTCAATGTAGCCGTTGGCGTATTCGATGAAGTGCCTGCGGACGGCTTGGAGTTGCTCGCTGTTCATTAATTTTCTGCGTCAGTAGACGAAGAGGCCGAGCAGCAGGAGCGCGATGCCGAAGGCGGTTTTGGCCAGGGCCGTCGCCTTGAAGAGCTTTCCATTCTCCATGAACGGCGCGGAAATCTTGCGGAAATACCATGGCGACATGAGCAGGAACAGGCCATAGATGATCCAAAGATAGACGAGCACTATGACAACGAGACGCCACTCCGACTCGTGCCAGCGCGCGATTTGCAGGATCGGCACGGCGATGAGCAGCAGGAGTCCGCCGAGCGCGCGCGGCGCAAGCAGTTCCTTCATATAGACCACGCTCGCAACGAATACCGCCGGGGCAAGGATGTAGATGTATTGCTTATAGGCGTCGAGGAAGCCCATGTTCATCTTCAGCGCCTGCTGGGCACCGAGCCAGCAACAAAGCGCCGTTAAAACCCACGCGGGGATCACGCTGCGCGGAAACAGGGCGATCTGTTTTTTAATCAGTTCCGGCCGAAACAAGCCGGTCAATCCGCCCGCCGCACTCAATGTGCCCAGAATAATAGCAATACCCTGCAATGTCATATCCATCTCCTAAAGTTCCGTGTTGTAGCGGGTTCGTTGCTAAAAAGCAACCACCGGCGCGGCGGCGGCTTCGGGCGCGGACTCGAACGGGGTCTTGGTCTTGAACCCTTTCATGCCCGCGATGATTGATCCGGGATATTGGCGGATATACTTGTTGTAGGCGGCGACGGACTCGTTGTAGCGGCGGCGCTCGACAGAGATCCGGTTTTCCGTTCCGGCCAGTTCCTCCTGCAACGCAAGGAAGTTTTGGTTGGCCTTCAGGTCCGGATACTTTTCAACCACCACCATCAAGCGGCCGATCGCGCTTTCGAGCATGCCGGCCGCCTTGACGCTTTGGTCGGCATTGCCGGAGGCCTTGGCTTCGCCCCACTGGCTGCGCAGGCGCGTGACTTCGGTGAGCAGTTCTTTTTCGTGGGTAGCGTAGCCCTTGACGGTGTTGACCAGGTTCGGAATCAAGTCGTAGCGACGTTGCAACACGGTTTCGACGTTGGCCCACGCCTGCGTCACGGTTTCATCCCGATCGATGATCTTGTTGTTGATCCCGATGAACATCATCACGATCACGATGAGAAGGGCGAACAGTCCGCCGACGGTAATTAATGCAGTTTTCATAGTTTATTCTCCTTTATTGATATAGGCATCGACCGCGTCGATTACGCATTCGATGGTTTTCAGATAGTTTCCGAACAGCTCGTCAACGGCGACGTCCTTCGCTTTTTTCGTTCCATCCTTCAAGCCTTGCACGGTTTGGAACACAGACACATCGAACTTCAAATGCGTTGCCAATTTTTCCAGCGCCGGGAACTTTTTCGACGGCACCGGAGCCTCGAAAAGCCGTAGCGACGCACGGAACAGCACGAGAAAGGTCGAGAGCGACTGGGTCATTAAATCGGCCACCGCCTTGGCTTTGCCCTGCGTCAGCAGATAGCTCTGCCGTAGGCGGATCAGATTGCCGCGCAGCTCGTGCTCGATTTCCAGCCGCAGGTTTTTCGTATCGATTTCCAATCCCTGGACGAGGTCCTCGCCGTGCAGCACCGTGTGGCATTCGCGGATGTCGAGCAGCTCGATCGGGAACACGTCGGTCGCCCGCGCCAGCCGCTCTTCCGTAAACAGCATCGGGGCCGGATTGCCAGCCTTCGCCCACGCAGACGCGGCCTTCGACAGCGCGTTGAGCGTACCGAGGCCGAGATCCCCGGTCACAACCAGCACGTTGTAATCCGACTGCTTGCCGGCGTGGTCGCCTGCCGCCGCCGAGCCGTACAGAATCACCGACTTCAGCCCCGCCGGACAAGCCTGCTTGAGTTCTTCCACTAGTTTTTCTGGTGTCATAAAAGTTCCTTTCGTATTGCGTATTGCGTAAAACTTTCCGGTGGCTATTCCTGCAGGTCAATACGTAACACGCAGTACGCAGTACGATACTCACCACCCACCACTGGAGCCGCCGCCACCGGACATGCCGCCACCAAAACCACCGCCGCCCCCGAAGCCGCCACCGCCGCCGGAGCTATAGCCCCCGCCCCGGCCGCCGCTGAGCAGCATCATGGCGATGAACGGATGGCGGATTGCAAAAAAGACGAAGAAGATCAGCAGGATCAGCGAAACGATCGGGTTGCCCTTCCGACCATCGGAAGTCCGGGCGGAGGTTTGATAGCGCGTTGCCGCGCCGGTCAGTTGAACGCCGTATTCCTTGGCGATCTCCTGCGACAACGCGGCGACGCCGACCACGATGCCTTGGCTGGGATTGTTCGCCTTGAAATAGGGCGTAATCAAATCGCGCCGGATACGTCCAGCCGCCGAATCGGGAATCGCACCTTCGAGTCCATAGCCCACCTCGATGCGCATCTTGCGCTCCTGCATCGCCGCCAGCAGCATTAACCCGTTGTCCTTGCCCTTCTGGCCGATGCCCCACTTGGCGAACAGGCGATTGGTAAAGTCATCGATATCGCCGCCATCCAACGATTGGACCGTCACCACGGCGATCTCAGCGCCCGTCTTTTGCCGCACCTCGGTGATCATATCCGTCAGTTGCCGCTCGTCGGCCGCCGATATCACGTTGGCAAAATCGTTCACAAAGCCGCGCGGTTGCAGGCTATTGAGCAGCTTGTCCGACGCCTGCGCAAACGGGATGCAGACCAGCAGCAGAAAAACGGCGAGTGTTCGTTTAATGATTCGCATGCCGGAGAGAGTACCGCACCCGTGCGTTCAAACAATTATAAACTGCGCATAGGGTTGCAATGCGGTGGTTGTACTCAGCGCGCGACGGATGGGCTTTCCGATGCAGGGATTTCAAATCGCCCGAGATTGCCACCCGAAGAAGCGTACGGAACATGGAATTCATCGGAGAGCGCGGCGACAAAATGGTTGCGGTGTGCGATGGTGCGGACGTCGGCGCGCTTTTCGGTGAAGGGAGAGAGAATGAGCATGCGGTTTGCTTCGAGCGCGGGGCTCCAATCCTTGGGAAGACACATGTGTTCGATCCCACGGGCGGGGCAAAGGATGATGCTTACTATCGGCAGGACATTTGCGGGAACAGGGAAGACCGGTTTTGTGATTCTCGACCAAATCGCCGTTGCCGATAGCATGGAAAACCTGCCCTTGAATCTCTATGTGCATAACCGAGTTCATTGTCCAATGTATGTGTGGGTCCGCTAGTTCCACCTACTGTTTATCGCCAAAATATTCCTTAAAAGAAACCTTGAACCACTGAAGCTACGCCCTAGTATACGTGCAACTCCAAGCCTTATGGCTGTGGACATGGTTTCTTGCTCCGTGAACCGGTTAATCACGGAGCTTTTATATTTCCCAGAGCTTAACGCTTCCGTTTGTATAGCGCTGGATGTCCTGCTTCCCTGCACAATACGCCGTTGAAAACTTCCACCCTCCATCTTTTCGCTCTTCCAGCCAGATGATGTACTGCTCCTGTACAACTACGTACAACCGCCTCTTACGCCGACGATCAGGCACCAGCCAGCACTGGGTTCCTTCAACCTTTCCTGCCAAAATCGGCGTGATCCATTTGATCCGCTCTATTCGCTCGTGCGCCGTTTTACTTTTTGAATAGGGATGCCGGATACGGTCCGGCGAAGTGCGGAAGGCATGCTCAAACCGGTCGCGAAAAATGAAGGCGGTTTGGCCGTCATGAAGCCGGATTTCACCCCGGTTGCCGCCGTCCGGGAAAAACTCCTGCTCATACAGCCGGAAGCCCTCTGCTTCAACCTCCTCTTCCGTCATCCACGAAAGATCTGTTTTCAACAACTCCAAATCCACGGTGCTATCCTTGTGAAAGACGGATTTTAAAGAGGTTGAATTTTTCATGCTCCGGCGAGGGAGAAACTTCCAACAACGCACAGCCCCTCCTGGAGGCCAGATATTCGATCAACTCCCTTTTCGGTGATTCAGGCGGAAGGTTCCCGCACCAGGCGGCGGCGACCGCACCCGTCAACAGATCCACCAATTGCCCCAACGGTGTGCGATGGGAGTCAATCACCGTTAGATCCGAAATCCACGCGCAGCCTTTCAATTTATTTTCCAGCACCTTGCGCAGTTCGGTAAAGCGATGGGCCTCCTTGTTTTGAATGAAGTCGAGCAGGATCAGGTATTCATTGTTGGGCTCAAACCAGTGCCACAGCATCTCATAGTAGAATTTATAGAACCCCAATTCGCGATCCGCCCTGGAGAATTTTTCAAAATCAAGCTTGGTTTGATCCACCACGATCGTACGAAACTGCAAGCCGGGCAGCTCGAAGAAAAAGTCAATCAAGCGTTTGTAGGCCTCCAACTTGAGACGGCTGACTTTACTCCATTTTACTTCTCCCCCGAGACCGTTCTCGCGGCAGCAGTCGCGCAGAAGACTGGATAACTGGTTCCGTTCGTTCCGGGGCATCCAGAGTGAGCCAATGGCCATGTAGGGATTCCGTGTATGGCCGTCGTGGCGGCTTTCATCGCAATAGACGACATATTTCACTCTTCATCCTCCTGCTGCTCTTTTATATCGACACGGTTCATGAAACTTCCTCTTCCATTTTTTCTTTTATCTGGGTTCGGATGGTATTTACGAAATTGTCTAAATGTTGCATCCCCTCATCGGCGACCTGATTCATCAAGGAGTGGTACTTGGCTCGATCAATTTTGAACCGCAACTCATCCCTGGCCAAGAGAAGCAGTTCGCGCGACATTTTCGAAAGGGGCTTCAGGTAGCTAAACACAACATCACGACACTTTTCCGTTTCGGCATACTGTTGCTTAAATAACTCGCCTTTTCCCCCATAACATTCCGCAATAACACGATAAGTCTCCGATATCTGCTCCTTGCATAAATGAATGGAGGGACTCATCGGGTCGGATTGCAGGAGCATTTCCGTTTCCTGCTGAAGCCGTGCATTGGTCGCCTCAAAAGCAGCAATTTGAACATCCATCGCCTTTATATCCACAGCAATAAAACCAGAAGGCATTTTGGCGGCAACCGCATCTGTCATCGCTTTGCCAAGCAGGCAGCTAAACCTGCACACACACTCGATTGTTTCCAATGAACAGAAAAAGTGAAGCTTGTTCAGCGCAACCGTAACTTCCGTTGCTTCGGCATCAGTGGAACCCCCCTGTGGTAGGGGACGGTCGGGAATCGACATATAATACATAAAGAAACGATGTACAGCCTCCGAAGCCTGTAGCAGCACCTCTTGCTTAAGCCTAAATTCAGTCTCTTCCCGACGTTTCTGGCGGTCGAACCAGAATGCCAGCAAAGCTGCCAACATAACGCCGAGAACTGTTGTTAATGCTTCCTGCATTATTCTCCAGCCTCCATTAGATCCTTGCCCATGCGGTATTTGATATCGTAGTTGATGATGTAGTCCAGCTCCTCGTCTGTGAAGCCGGACTGAAGCCAAGGTTGCTCGTTATCAAACAACCACCGTCTTTGCCAGTTTAATGACGGCACCACCTACCTTAATCCACCGCCCAGAAGCTTCGGAAGCAGGACGACGAGGGTGCGGGATTGGTTGTATGCCGCCGCGCCCATATTGTTTTGCAACTTGTCGGCGGTGAGCCAGAGCGTGGCTTCGAAGCCGAAGTTGGCGGAGGTTTTGGTATTACTACTCGTTTTCTTCCCTGCCATGCGCCTCAGCCCCGGTTTCGATGGTTTAATTTTTCGAAACAAGGTAGTCCGGCGGGTATTTCCCGTCAATGGCAAAGCAGGGAGTTTATAAGAGAGACTGAATGATTGAGCGACTTTCAGACGGATTACAGCGTAGGTTGGAACTCCAGTTCCGACGGTGCGGATGGATGGACGGGGCTGGAGCCCCATCCTACTCCCAGATGCCGGGAATGGGGGCCTGGCAGGCGGGGCAGGCTCCGCCGAGGATGTGGTTTTGCCGGACGGTGTAGCCGCGGCGTTCGATGAGCAGTTCACCGCACCCTGGGCATGTGGTGCTTTCCCCTTCGCTATCCTGCATGTTGCCGACGTAGACGTATTTCAGGCCGGTTTCGCGGGCGATCTCGCGGGCGCGCAGGAGGGTTTCGGTCGGGGTGGGTGGCAGGTGCTGGAGCTTGTTCTGCGGGAAGAAGCGCGAGAAGTGCAGCGGGGTTTCAACGCCGAGGTTTTCGGCGATCCAGCCACAAAGCTGTTTGGTTTCGTTTTCGGAATCGTTGAGCGTGGGGATGAGGAGGTTGGTGATTTCGAGCATGACGCCGCATTCCTTCATGGTCACGAGCGCGTTCAATACCGGTTTGAGGCGGGCGTCGCAGACGTTGCGATAGAAATCGTCGGAGAAGGATTTGAGATCGACGTTGGCGGCAAAGACATGTTGGCAGATTTCGCGGAGCGGTTCGGGGTTGATGTAGGCGGCGGTGACGAGCACGTTTTTGATGCCGGCCTCGGCGGCAGCGACGCAGCAGTCGTAGGTGTATTCGTAGGAGACAAGCGGCTCGGTGTAGGTGTAGGCGATGGCGGGGCAGTTCCGGGTTTTGGCCATTTGGGCGATGTCCGCGGGAAAGATTTCGGACGGCGACGCGACTACATTCTCCGCCTGCGAGATCTGCCAGTTCTGGCACTGCCTGCAGTGGAGGTTGCAACCGGCGGTGGCGATGGAGAGGATGGGCGTGCCGGGCAGGAAGTGGTAGAGCGGCTTTTTTTCGATGGGATCGACGTTGATCGAACACGGCAGGGCATAGGTGGTGCAAACGACTTCCCCACCGATATTTTTGCGCACCCGGCAGTCGCCGGTTTCACCGGGAGCCAGTTCGCACCCTTTCGGGCAGATCATGCATCTAACTTTTGTCTTCATCCTTTCCACCGGTCGAAAATAGTGCGTCGAGACCTTCGAAGGCGGAGAATCCGCCTAGTTTGACCGCGGCCTCGGAGCCGCCGTAGCCTTTCATCTTGTGTTTTTCGTGTTCGTGGTCGTGGCAGTATATGCAAAGCAGTTCCCAGTTACTGCCATCGGGGGGATTATAGTCGTGGTTGTGGTCCTTGTGGTGGACAGTCAGTTCCTTGAGGTTCTTGCCGGAAAACTCGCGCCCGCAACTGCCGCAAATGTGCGGGAACATTTTGAGGGCCTTGGCGCGGTAGCCGTTTTCCTTTTCCGCGAGTTCGCGGTACATCTTTTCAAGCGGGTCGTTCTTCTTCTGCATGATTTCTTTCCTTGCACCATTGAATTTTAACCACGAAATACACGAATCACACTCAACATGAGATACTCCACAACCGGTTAATGACCAGCGAATTAATGAAATCTACGAATATGGGGTTCCGCGGGCTCTTCATTCGTAGATTTTATTTATTCGTTGGGTCAACACCTTCGAAATTTGGTTGCATCCATGCCGCTATGTGTTTGGTGGGTCATAAAATGTTCGTCAATGCTGATTCGAGATCAGGGTGGCAAAATTCAAACTTGGCATCGATCAGTTTTTTCGGGAGAACGCGGGTACTGCCGAGTAGCAGCGCGTCGGCCATTTCGCCGAAGAGCAGCCGGGCGGCGAAGGCGGGCAGCGGCATGACGGTCAGGCGATGCAGCACCTTGCCAAGCGTTTTCGTAAACTCCAGATTGGTGGTCGGATGGGGCGCGACGAGGTTGACCGGCCCGCCGATGGTTCCGTGGTCGATCAAAAAGCGGATGGCCTTCACTTCGTCATCGAGGCTGATCCAGCTCATGTATTGTTTTCCGTTTCCGAGGATTCCGCCGACGCCCAGCTTGAACGGCAGAAGCATCTTCTGCAACGCGCCGCCTTTGGTGCAGAGCACGATGCCGGTCCGGATGTTGACGGTGCGGATTCCTGCCGCCGTCGCGGGCGCGGTGGCGGACTCCCACTTCTGGCAGACATCGGAAAGAAAGCCTTCGCCCGCCTCGCTCTCTTCGTCGAGGACTTCGTAGTCCCGGTTTCCATAGAATCCGATAGCGGAGCCGCAGATAAAGACGGAGGGCTTGGCCACGCTTCGGGCCATCTGCTCCGCCAGTTGCCGCGTTCCGGCGACGCGGCTTTCTTCGATGCTCCGCTTCCTGGCCGGCGTCCACCGTCCTTCGGCAATACTTTCGCCTGCCAGATGCACGACCGCGTCCACGCCGGTAAAATCAATCGGAGCATCGTAGGTGCGTGGCAACCGCCCGACCATGTGTCCATCGGCCGCGAGGCTTTGCCCCAGCGCCGATCCGATCAATCCCGACATTCCTGAAATCAATACCTTCATGGGCTCATCCGTTGCGCGAATCCTACACCGCACGCTTGAAATGGCAATGTTTAGATGGGGAGCGCCTTGACGTTTTTAAATGTAATCGCGTACATTCGTTCCGTATTTTTTGTTGAACTGGATCACGAGAAAGGGAGCCCCGATGAGCGAACAGATTAAAGTGACACTAACCGAAGACGAACTACCGAAGCAGTGGTACAACCTGAATGCGGATTTTGCCAAGCCGATGCCGCCGCCGGTGGACATCACGGGCAAGCCGATCGGACCCGAGGCGTTGGCCCCGGTCTTCCCGATGAACCTGATCGAACAGGAAATGTGCACCGACCGCTGGGTGGACATTCCCGATGAAATCATGGGCTACCTGAAGATATGGCGCCCGACCCCGATGTACCGCGCGCGCCGCCTCGAAAAGGCGCTCGGAACCCCGGCGAAGATCTACTACAAGAACGAAGGCGTCTCGCCCGCCGGGAGCCACAAGCCCAACACCGCCGTGGCGCAGGCGTGGTACAACAAGCAGTTCGGCATCAAGAAACTCACCACCGAAACCGGCGCCGGACAGTGGGGCTCCGCCCTGTCGTTCGCCTGCGCGCTCGTCGGCGGCATCGAATGCAAGGTCTTCATGGTGCGGATCAGCTTCGAACAAAAACCGTTCCGTAAAATGATGATGCGCACATGGGGCGGCACCTGCGTTCCGAGCCCGAGCATGGACACCGCCGTCGGCCGCAAGATACTGGCCGAAGATCCGAACACGCCCGGCAGCCTCGGCATCGCCATCAGCGAAGCGATCGAGGAGTGCGTTCAGCGCGAAGATACCCGCTACTCGCTGGGCTCCGTGCTCAACCACGTCATGCTCCACCAGACGGTGATCGGCCTCGAAGCGCAGGCGCAGATGAAGAAGATCGACGCCTACCCCGACGTGGTCATCGGCTGCGCGGGCGGCGGCTCCAACTTTGCCGGCATCGCCTTCCCGTTCATCAACGACCGCATGCACGGCAAGGACATCCGCATCGTGGCGACCGAGCCCGAAGCCTGCCCGACGCTCACCCGGGCGAAATACCGCTACGACTCAGGCGACGTCGCCATGATGACCCCGCTCCTGCCGATGCACAGCCTCGGCCACACGTTCGTCCCCCCGCCGCTGCACGCCGGTGGCCTGCGCTACCACGGCATGGCGCCGATGGTCAGCCACGCCATGAACGAAGGGCATATCGAAGCCACCGCCATCGGGCAGACCGAATGCTACGAAGCGGCCATCCTGTTCGCCCGGACCGAAGGCTTTATCCCCGCCCCGGAAACCTCGCACGCCATTGCGCAAACCATCCGCGAAGCCAAGCGCGCCAAGGAAGAGGGCAAGGAAAAGACCATTCTCATGAACTGGTCCGGCCATGGCTTGATGGACCTCAAGGGTTACGAGTCCTACCTCGACGGCAACATCAAGGATTATCCGCTGCCCGACGAGCTGCTGACCAAATCCATCGCCTCGATGGACGGCCTCCCGATGCCGTGAAGTGATTCGTGACGATTGAAGTGTGAAACGCAAGCCGCGGTCTTCCGTGGCTTGCGTCTTTTTTTTAAAAGGGTTAAAAGCTTCGAACGATGAGCGAACGAACGTTTAAACTATTGATTGTATCGATCGGCACAGTTGCGGTGTGTTTGGTCTTGTTGCTGCTGGGCCTCACCGTGGCCGGTCCACCTTCCGAACCCAACCTAAAGGCCGGGCCGAGCGGCGCCCCCGCGCCGTTCACGAAGGATCTCGTGTTGCAGAAGTAGGCTCCCCAAAGATTGGAGCCGGCACGTATTAAGTTGTACAAGTTTTGGCGCAATCCATACTAGACGCCGCTAGGGTGCTGCGAATACCCTCAACGGCCAACATCGAACAAAGGATTCCACCATGATGAAACAAACGTCCTCCCTACTGATCGCCCTGCTGGTTGCAGGAATTTCCCACGCCGCCGAAAATAAAAGTCCGGCGGTCGGCTACTCCGATACACCCAAGCTCCCGTCCGGCTGGCGCGTCCACGACATCGACCGCCCGCAACCCATCGCCGTTACACCGGGATCACAGGTCGGCGAAGCGCCGTCCGACGCCATCGTCCTGTTCAACGGCACCGACCTGTCGAAATGGGCGGGTGTGAAACAAGCCGATGCCAAGAAGAAAAAGTACAATCCAGATGGACTGGCGCTGTGGAAGGTTGAAAAAGGCTACATGGAATGCACCCCCTTCGGCGACATCTATACCAAGGATGACTTCGGCGACTGCCAATTGCACATTGAATGGCAGAGCGAGAACCCGCCTAAAGGCGATTCCCAGGGACGGGGCAATAGCGGCATTTTCCTGATGGGGCTCTACGAGATCCAGGTGCTGGACTGCTATGAAAACCGCACCTATGCCGACGGCTCGGCTGGCTCGGTCTATGGGCAGAACCCGCCGATGGTCAATGCCTGCCGCAAGCCGGGCGAATGGCAAGTGTACGACATCGTCTTCCAGGCGCCGCGCTTCGCGGGCGACAAGCTCGTTTCGCCGGCCTACGTCACGGTCTTCTTCAACGGCATATTGGTGCAGTACAAGACCGAGATCCTCGGACCGACCATGAACAAGATGCTGCCGCACTACAAGCCGCACGCCGCAAAGCTGCCGATCAAGCTGCAGGACCACAACAACCCGACGCGCTTCCGCAACATCTGGATCCGCGAGCTCGAACTTGCCAACCCATAGCAGCAGCTACCGCAACCGCATTTGGACGCGATAGAATCCGGCATTGCCGGAGGACATATCCATGCTTTCCGAAAGCGCCCCTCGCGGAAGTTCCATGCTTCCTGCAAAGGCGGAGGTGGAGAGGTTGGTGGTCTGAACAACCGTGAACACGAATGCATCGGCATAGCTTGCGGGCCAGTCGATATCCAGCTGCGCCTGCCCAGGAACCGGAGTACTGATCAGGATGATCGGCGGCGACAGATCCGCCACGGGCACTCCCGGAAGGTCGGGGGCATTCGCCGGATCGCTCTGTTCCAGATATTCCTGCAAGTCGCTGTAGCCATCGCCGTCGAGGTCGGAAGTGGCCAACCCGCCGCTACCAACGAGGAACAATCCTTCGTAGTCATCGGGGATGAGGTTGCCATTCGCATCGGAGCCCGAAGCAACGGGCACGGCGGTGAGATTCAGCGCAATGACTTCGAGCGGATCGGTGCCGGGGCAGAGATTCCAATCGGGATCGGTATAGGCCTCGACACTCACCAGCGCACCGGGTTGAAGCGTGAACGTGATCGGAAACCGGTACGGATTCCCCGAGGCGACATAGAGACTTTTCGCCGTTCCGCCGCCGGTATAGAGCACGGGACAGGCGGCCTCGAACGAGTTCGTGCGCACCTCCAGCGAGAATGTGCCAACGGGGCGGGAAGCAACCAGGGCAAGCGCCTGGATTGCTTCATTGAACGCGCTGGCCATCTGTGGTGCGGTTCGCGAGGTTTGCGCGAGATAGTTGCTTTGGAGAGTTCCGGTATAGATAAAACTGCGTAGCACATCGACGGGCAAGGGATACTTTCCGACGGTATTGGTGCTGCGTCCCAAATCGCTACAGGTGTCGTAGATATCCTGCGTCAACGCCCGCAGGTTGGTCAGCGAAGGAACCGCACCTTGAAGATATGCAACGAGCGTCGGGAGATGGTAGGCGGGTTCGCCGCCGGGACCGGCGACTTCCAACCCTTGGAGACTGGAGGATGTCATTCCGTCCATATCTCGGTCCGCCGAGCGCCCTTTAAAGAGCGACAGCCAGGCATTGGTGACTACGCCGCGCCCATAGAGAAGATCCGCCATTTTACGTTCGGCGAGCAAGCCTGCGATCGTTTCGTCGAGGCCGAGGCTGTCGACCTCGATATCGCGAATCTGGCTCCCATAAGCGTCCTGTGCCAAGGCCACCCAGTTGGCTGCTTCGATGGCGAGCGCGCCGCCTTGGTAGGTATAGCCCACATCAATGGAAGCGGCCGCAGGTTGGGAATAGAGGCCAACCAGCTCCCCGCCGCGCTGGTTGCCGAGGGTGCTGCCATTCACGTCAAAACGCGGATCGCTGACGGCGGCGAGGAAAGGCGGCTCCATCGAGCGCGGAAGGGCGGAAAAGTGCGCCGCCGGATTGTCGGTCGTGACGCCCAGCACCAAGTTGGTGGTTTTCGCAAAACCGCGCAATCCGCCGGATGTCGAGAAGAGCCGCACCTGGGTATCGATCGCACTTTTCTTGGTGGCGTTGGCGACGCCGTCGTACGGGCGCGGGGTTAGCACCAAATCGTACACCGAGCCCTGCTCGATGTGATCCACCGGCACATCCGCCGCATTGGTCGGATCGGTTCCCGCCAGCAGTTCTTCGAGATCGGAATAGCCGTCGCCATCGGAATCCAGCCCGCTGGCCACGGGATCAAGGCCGTTGGCCAGCTCGACGTAGTCGGGAACGCCGTCGCCGTCGGAGTCCAGGTTGGAGGGCGTGTCCGTAAAGGTGTAGGCGGCCTCGCGGATGATCGTCTGTCCCGTTCCGCCAACGGCATAGTATTGCACCGTGGCGTCCTGGAAGAGCGTGAAGGGGGCGCTATAGAGCGCCCATGCCGCGGTGGCGGCGGTGCGGTAATAGACCGTCGCGGATGGTGTCGTGGAGAAGGAGACCGCAACGGAAGTTCCATACGACCCCGGATCGGGCGAAACCATGATGCCGACCAGCTCGTCGCCGCGAGCCGCATCGAAGCTGTAGGTGGAGATGGCGGCGTGCAGTTGGTTGTCGAGGGTATAGGCGGCCGAAGGATTGGCCGCGCCGAGCGATACGGCCTGCGGGTTGCCCAGACCGTCCAAGGTTCCCGCGTCTGTTTCCACCGTTGCCGAAACCGAACCGCCGGCCACGATCGAACTGCTGGCCCAATCGCCGGCACGCAAAAGCTGGAGGCGGCGCGGCGCATTGTTCACAAAGGGTTCGCTCGCAAAAGTCATCACATTGGCCTGGGCGCCAACCCGGCCGCGAGGCAACATTTCCGTTCCGGTCGACACAAACTGCCCGCCGGAAAAAGTATGCTGATTGGCCGTAATGACACCGGACAAATCGCCGGATGAAGACGATAACACAACAAGATCATCCGTTCCGAAAGGAAGCACCCCGACGAACCGATCAGGCAATGCAGAAGAAATTTCCTGCAGAAGATTCGGCGCGCCGGTTCCGTCATAGTCGTAGATTGCGGCAGCCACTCCGCCATCAAACACGACGGCAAGCCGGGTGATCCCCGCCCCGGCGACCAACTGAATCGATTGAATCGGTGCTCCCAGGTCATAGGAATTAACGACGGACAAGGCATAGGCCCCCGGACTCGGCTCGGTGATGGCGAGAGCTCTCAGGGTGGATTGCCCCGGCTCCCACGCCAAAAACTGCGCATAGCTGGAGCCTTGGGGAATGAAGCCGACATAGTTCGGCGCGGTCGGCAGGCCGAGTGCCCGATAGACAACCTGAACGAGTGATCCGGACGTGAGACTGTAGAGCCGCAGGGTGCCCGTCCCGTCAATGATGGCCAACGCGCGGAGGCCGGTTTTATATTCCACCTCGTTCAAGCGGCTCCAGGCCGAACCGAGGGTATTGGCGGAGCCGAATGTGATGAGCTGGGTTCCGTCGGAACGGATTCGGGTTCCTTTATAGGGGGAGCTTCCATTCATAATGGAAATCGAAAAGAGGTCGTCGTTCACCGTATTTCCGGCTCCGCCGATATCCATTGCAACAACCGACCGCGGTCCGATTCCGGCGGCCGAGGCGGTGATTGGAACAGGCGGCTGGGAGGGGGAATTGAGGTGGTAGAGATTATAGCGGTTGAGCATCGGTGCCGTGGCGACGAGCACATCGTGCCCGGCGTTGAGCACATTGCCGCAGGCGATACCGGTGGCTTCGTCCAGACCCAGCGAGCGCGACGCGAACCACGTAATCGTCGACGCCGAGAGCTGATAGCCAATGCGCACGGTGGCGTTGGCACCGTCCACCAACACGAGGTCGGAGCGTCCGTCGCCATCGAGATCGGCCGTGGTTAAAAAGTCCAAGCCGGACTGGTAGACAAAATCCGCCTGGGCGGCGAACAGGCCGCAGAAAAGTAGGGCAAAGGTTGTTTTTTTCATAATCGCTTCCACCTGGAGTTAAGGAATCGTGACGGTTCCGGCCGGAATAATGCGATCCAGCTCTTTGGTTTGTTCATTGAATCGCATCAATAGATACTGGTATTTGGCACCGCGCACGACGGGCTGCGTATCAAAGAGATAAAGCCCCCATGCATCGGCGCTGCTCCGCCCGCGAACGACTCCGACAAAGGGATCATAAATCGCGGTAACGCCGCCGCCCGTTCCGTAGGCAATCGTCTCCATCAGCGGGGTAACCTGCGCCACATCGCCGCTTACATTGGGATAGACCACGTTGGCGAGCTGATAGCGGTAAAGCACGCAGGGCATCACGGTTTCGGTGTGGTTGAACGCATTGGTGTAGAGAAAGGCCATCGGATCGTACAGCTTGCCAAAATAAATTCCGTCCTTCGACTGATCCACCTGAACCGTCGCCGGGATTTCGCCGATGCGGATGCCGACCTTGTCGTAGCCATTCAAGCCGTCATAAACGGTGTTCGACAAGTACTGGGCGGCGAGGCTGGCGTGGAAAACGGTCTCCTGCACCACGGGCATCGGCCGGGCCGGCCACGGAACCTGCGGCCCCAGATCGGGAACGGTGCTCCAATGGAAGGTTTCGGCATTGCTCCACGGGCCTTCGATTCCCGTTGTGCCAATGGCACGCACCATGATGGTGTAGTCGCGATCGAGTTCAACGGCATCGGCGAGTGTAAACTGCGGGGAGCCTGCCACACCAAAGGTGGTGCCCACCCGCCCCGTCCGGTAGATGCCGAAATTCAGGGTGTTTGTGACTCCCCCAACTACGACCTGGAACATATTGCTGACGCCGCCTTGCTGCTCATACCCCTGCGTTCCAAAGGTGGGAAGCAGTGTTTTTTTATCCACGGCAACCGCCACATCGAACCGTTCGACGCCGGGCGTTGTGCAGAACCAATTCAGTTCCAGGCCGGGCGCGGCGGTCGCCGTGCCGGTCGAATCGATGGCTTCCAACAATGGGGTCGGAAGATCCACGCGCGGTTCCACGTCGAGGCAGAAGATCAGGATCATCGGGCCGGCATTGCCGTGCTCGTCGAACAACTGGTAGTAGTAGCAAATGGTTCCACCGTTGACGGATCCGCCGGAATAATCGGTAATGATCGCCCCCCAGATTCCATCCATCTCGCCTTGGGAAACCAAGGTGCGGCGGCCGCCATCCACGCGGCGGTAGAGCCGGTAGGTTTTGGCGGTGGCGACGGCCGGAATGGTAATGACGGGATATTCAATCGTCGGGCCGGGCCCCCAGCAATGCGGCCCCGGATCGACTTCCACGGGCACGATTATCAACTGGTCTTCGCCCTTGAAAACCAACTCGCGGGCGGGAGAACGCTGCGTGTAATACGCATAGCCACTCTGTTTCCCGCTGGACGAGCCAACCCGGCAAAAGAAGGTCGCCGGATTCTTCTCCGACCCCGCGACCGCAAACGAGTTCGACTCCCGCAGGGTTCCGTCGGCGAAATAATAGCGCCCCAGCGGAATGGCATTGGTCTCCGATCCAATGCCCCGGTAGGTTCCCGTGTAATAGGAAAATTCGGCCCAGCTGACCCTGCTCCTTACATCGGGACGAATACATGTCAAGTCGACGATTCCCGGAGTTGATGCGCCGGGATCGACGACCGAGTCGAAGTTGCAGGTCAAGACCTCCGTCTGGATATCGATGCTCACGCCGGTGGCGGGAGGCGGACCGATCCAGTCGCGCAGTACGCCGAAGGCCGGGGCGCTGTTGCCGGAAAGATTGCTTCCGCCGGCGGAGGCATCCGCCGAGCGAACGGTGTACCAATAGGTAATGTTCCAATCATTGGTGCCCAGCGAGTGATCCTCGAACTTGATCCGGGATCCGCCGGAGCCGGGAGTAATCGCGCCGGAGATCCGGTTGCTGACGGCGTAGACCGCATTGCTTTGCATTTCGCGGATGCTGGCATAGCGGTAGACATAGTAGGACGCAACATCGGTATCGGCAGGGTTATGGGCCCACGAAACCTCAACCCATTGCGAGCGCGTTCCCCCCGCATATTCCGAAACCGCACGGGCTCGGACGGCATGCGGAACACCCGGAGCCATGCGGTCGAACGGCGAGGCCAGCAACCCGTCGGAGAGCGCGCCATCGCGTCCGAGCAGATCCAGTGCGGAAACAAAATAGTAGTATTCCGCGCCGTCGGGAAACTGCGCCCCGCCGCGATCCCAGTTGTTGTCGTCAATCGTGAAGTAGGCATCAAGCGCAAGCGAGTCGGCATCGACGACGATGGGCCGGCGGTTCACCCGTACGACGTTGGTGCCATCCACCAGTCCATCAATGTCGGAATATGCGGGAGGATTCAGGTCGTATCGGCGCGCAGGGTCTTCCGCATAGGCTCTGGGAATGCGATAGAGGTTGTAGCCGAACTGCAACAGAGAAACTCTTTTGAGGGCGGCGGGAACATCCCAGCGCAGGCGCACGTTCAAATGGCCCATCGGGGATTCTTCCAGAATTTGGAGGAGCGGGCCGGGAGCAGGCAGCACTTCGGGGGATCCCGCCAGCACCGTTGTCCGCCCAATCACCTCGGCGGTGTTGTGGTCGCGGATTTCAAACGTGGAATACCCGCTGGACGGAATCTTGCAGGCAAAGGCTTGTCCGATCGCCATCGAAACGGCGGGGTTGGCCCGCCCCATAAACACCAGGTTTTCGTAGAGGTCGAGGTCGTCCTGCGAGCCATCGATGACGGCGGCCAGCTTTTCGGAGAGCGTCAACGACTCCACCGGCGCGGCACCGGAATAGAGCGAATCAACCGCGCCCTCGAGCTGGGCCAGGTTTTCGCCGAGCTTTTCGCCGCGCACCAGCAGCAGCGCAATACTGCGCGGGTCGGTGGTTTGCTTTGCCGTCCCTTTGAACGTAAAGAGATTCAGGGACGAGGCATTGCCCGCCTTTAAATAGATGTCCATCGGCCGGTCTTTCAACAACACGTTGTCGGTGGCCATCCACTGGAGCCACGCCCACTCCGAACCATCGGCCGCGGTCGTCACGGTGCCGGCGGTGAACATCATGTCCCCGAGCCCCTGATCCTGCGCCTGTGCCGGCGGCTGGAACAACGCCAGCCCCGCCAACAAAACGATCCATCTGCTTTTCCGTTTCATGTTTTTCATATTCTTCTCTCGTTAAAGCTTAGTAATCGGCATCCCAAGATCCGTTGTCGTAGGTGATCGTCACGGTCTTTTTGAACTTTACGCAGAATGGGCAGGAGCCCACGCGACCAGAAATCTTGCCCTTGCCTTTCATGCGCATGTCGTCGCCATCCTTCAGGCCGATCAGCGTCACTTCGCCCGCGACATTGACGACACACAGGGCTTCGCCGTCCGCACCGAGGAAGATCTTTCCTCCAACCGGTCCGTCGACGAAAGCGAAGATGCCCGCACCGACCCCGGCCTTGACGCGGAAGAGGCAGCCAAAGTCCACGATCGGCATCCAGCCTTCGCCGTAGACATAGATTCCGGTAAACGGCGGCTCGCCCAGCACGGACTGGACATCGGGATCCCAGGCAAACGGATCGAGCGAGCAGGCCTTCCCAAGGAAAATTCCGCCTTCGACCTCATAGCTGGTAAAGGTGCAGTGTATGTTGGCCGACAAATAGTTTTCCATGGCGCCGAAGGCCACCGCGGCATAGAAGTCGTCGATGGCAAAGGATTCGAATCCGATCTCGCCCTCGGTCATATCGAACGAACCGCCCATGCCAATCAGCGTTAGCGAGCCGCCGGTTTCGCTGAAGGCAAACTTCGTGGCGATATCCGCCCGGATATCGGAACCAAACATGCCTAGGCCGATGTCGGTTGTACCGAGCGTGACTTCCGGCAACGAGTCCCCATCCACACTGCACCCGCCGGCCATCGTGGAATTCAGATCCTTGATAATCAGGTAGGCATTGAACTCCATCTCGTCCGGAACCTTCCACTGGAATTTTCCATCCACCCGCAGCTCGTTCAAGGAGTCGTGGCGGATGTGGGCATAGCCATCGATTTGTCCCGCGCCGAGGATGTCGGAAAGGTCGCCCAGGGCCCCGTTGATCTCCTCGTCGATTCCCGCAAGGTATTCGCTGACCAAATCCTTCATGGCCAGATTCAACTGCTGCAAGGCGCTGTCGATCGCTTCCTGAATGGCGGACTCCACTTCATACAACTGGGAGCGGAGCACCTGCTGCACGTCGGCGCACGGCACGGAACCATAGAAGGCGTCGGTGATTTGCAGGCGGATCATCGCCTTCACTTCTTCCGGCGTGTATTCGTCAAATGTCGATCCGGTATCCGGCAGCTCCGCAAACCAAGCCATGATTTGATCGCTGATCTCGTTGATGGGATCCTGTAGCATCGGCGAGTTCAACGTATCGGCGATTTCGTTGGCAATGGTTCCAGCAGCATCCAACTGGGTCTGCACCGATGCGATCACATCGCGCAGTTCCAGCAACACCGCCGTGATGGATTCCAGGCTCGGCGTAGCCGACTCAAGGGCCTTGTCGAGTTCTTCCTGGATGGTTCCACTGATCGAATCGTAGAGCGTTTCCGCCAGCACCGATAGAATGCCGACCCCGAGATCAGCCATGGTGGCATACTTCCCGCCGGACTTGGACAGCAACCCGGGGACATCCGCGGGAAGCACAACCCCGTTGGTCACGGTAACCACGCTGGCAAAGGCATCGATCAGTCCCAGTGCGCGATCCAGATTCCCGTCGATTTGACTGAGCAGGTTGACGGACATGTTGGCGCTGTCGGCCAGGTTTTTGAGAATGTAGTCGATGTTCTGGAATCCGGGATCGCCGACCCCGTGGATGTACTGCGTCACCACGCCGCCAAAATAATTGGCGTCTGGTGCGTTGATGTAGGCGGTATAGAGATCCGTGTAGAAATTATCGATCACCGGATCAATAACCTCCGTGAAAATCGGATCGAACAGCTTTTCGGGCAGATCGGCGAGCGTGTCATCCATCGCCGACAATCCGGACTCGATGGCGACATGAATCTCGTCGCCAATGGCACCGGTGAAGGCGGATGCCATTCCGGTGGCTTCGTCCACCGCGTTGAACGCCATGTTGGCCAGATTGATCTGCGGCACGCCGTCGTACTGCGCCCCGAAGGAAATTTCGGCATTTTCGGCGCTCAGGTAGTCCGTCTGGTGCTGCACCTGCACCACCAGCAGATCCTCGGTGAGCTCGGCCGGCGATTTAAAGGATTTTGTCGCCGTGGACCATTCCAACGGATAGTCGAAGTCGATCACGCTCAGCCACGTCCGCAAGGCATGAACCCGATAGGTGTCATTGGCCGGATTGCGATAGTTCGCATAGGTAACCGCCGTAGGATAACCCGTATTCAACGTATCGAACCCATCCGGATCGCTGTTGAAAAAGGTTTTCGTCCCGCCTTCTTTCCAGCCACCCATCATGTAGATGTTGGCCACGGTGCTGTTGGTGCTGGCGCTGGTCTGGAAATGCACCTGAAGATCGCTGAAGAAAGCGACGTCCAGGTTGCCCGCAAAGTTGATCCAGCCGCGGTCGGTCATCGAATCGCCGCTTTGCGAATAGTCGTTGTAATACGGCATGGCCACTGGATTAAAGTAGTACGTTTCGCTCCCCGGCCCCGCCAGCTCCACCCGGTTTGGAACAGCCAAGCGCGAAGGAACCCCTTCGATCTGGTCGGCCGGAGCACCGAGCTCGCCGGTCGGCAGGAAACCCAGCACGCCCGAAAGCGTTTGGTCGACATTGGCGCATTGCGTGGTGAGTCCCATGCAGAGCTTGCGGGCCTGGTTGCCGCAGGTGCTGCTGGCCGTCGGCGCAAAAAAGAGGCTCAGCGGCTGGATCAGCGCATCCCAATACTTCAAGTTTTTTGGGGCCGAACTGGCCAGCTGGGCCTCTTCGAGTTCGCCGAGGCAATCCAGCATCAGATTTTCGAAATCCATGTTGATATCGCAGGGTGCCGGAACGGATACGGTTCCATTGATCCGGGATTCTTCCGGCTGGCTGGAAAGGTAGGAAAGACCGTAGTTATAAAATTCGAATGGATAGTTGTAAATCGTCATCGACCCCGGGAAGGACTTGAAGATGGCCTCGTGGATGCCGCTCACCCCGGACGGGCGAAGATAATATTTAGAGCGCCCCGTGAGCGGCCAGCTGCCGGCGTTTTGGCCACCGACCACCGAACTTGCATACAGCGCGGCGTCGACGCCAACGCGCAGGTTCAGCCCGGCATAATCGGCAAGACCGTTGCTGTAGTTCGCTTTACTGGGGCGTTCCATGGCCGCCGCGGCATTGACGGCCATCCCGCTGAGCAGGATTTCCGCCGGGCCGCGCTGATCCGTTGCATCAAACGCCGAGAGATCGCCGCGGATAAAGTGCCCGGGCATATAGAAAAAGCCTTCGTTGAAGCGATCGGTCCGCTGGGCAAACTCCCCATTCCAGCGCGTCCCCCATTCCAATGCGCCGCCGCTCACAATATTCACCGCCGTGCGCAAGCCACCATCCATGCTCAGAGCCGTGTCCGAGGCCACCTGCCCGACTACGGTCGCTGATCCGGCCACGCCCGCACATTCCGGACCGGGGCAGTCGCGGGTGTACAAAACCGAAAGGTCATTGGGCGTCTTCAACTGGCTGATGGAGCTATCAATCAAATCCTGCTTGATGCTTATTTCCGAAGGATCAAACCACTTCTGTTCCACCCCGTACGGGAAATGCGTCGTCATGGCGACCGATGCCAAAGAGACCTTCACGCTGAACTGGGCTTCGCCGTTTGGCCCGGTTTCCACTTCTGGATTCGTTTGCAGCAGATCAACGCCCCGATAATAGGCATCGTTCGATTTCTTGACCGCCATCGCCGGGTCAACCAGCAGTCCGGCCTTGCCCGCCAGCATGCTCAGCTGGCTCGATCTCGTGTACGCAACGCTACCTCCGCCAAACGAAAATGTTCCCGCGGCCGGATTCCAGGAAATGCTCCCGACGTTGAATACGAGCGGCTTCGTCTCCTCCGCCATGAACATGTTGGCCGCAAAGCTTACGGAGCTGGCGGGATACAGGCTCTGATTCAGTTTCTTGTTCACAAACTTCACCGTCGGATCGAGCACCGTGGCTGAATTGGTGCTGATTCCCAGGCCGGCGGGCAACAGCACCAGGATATCGCCATAGGCTCCGATTCTTGAAAGATTTATGCCGTCGGTGTGCCAGTAGTCCACGTCATTGATGACCTGCCGATTGGGGAATAGCACATTGATGACCGTGGTCTCGGTCGTATCGAGGCTATAGTCCAGCGTGGTCAGGTTCTTATCCACCTTCAAGTTGGTGAACGAGAATGACCGCCCTTCCAGCAGGCCCGTTCCCGTGATCCAATGTTCGATCGGCGAACTCGCGACGCGCGTGCCCCAGTCCGTGATCGTGATATCCGTCACGACATCGCCGAACCAGAGGTTCCCGGAATAGTGGTTGACCGTTACGGCGATCGTTTTGTCGTTATTATTCTCAAACGCCTCCGGGATCGCGCCTAATGCATCGGCAAAGGCACGAACCGTGTAGTTCAAATCGGGCAAATGCGTCGCGGCAGGAATCGTCAAAACCGGAGTCAAGGTATCCGTCTTGATCTCCATCGCGCCAATGTTCCATGGCACCGTGTCATAAGCACTCAATCGCAGTGTTCCGCCGGTATCATAGAGATATTTGCTAAACCGAACCGAAGGAGCGGAGAGGCTCGTATTCCCGCCCCGGCTCTGCACCGCAAATTCCAACGGAATCGTCTTACTCGCACTAAATCCCTTCCAAAGCTTGGAAACGGTGGTGCTACCACCGGACTTCAAGGACGTCGCCACCAGGTCCGGCTTGGAATAGAGTTTAATGCTGTCGAATTCGCGTCCGTCATTCCCGCTCCACTGCTGATTATCCGATTGTTGAAAGCGAATCACCATCGAGTTGTTTAGCGCCAGCCCGTTTGCACTGGCGAGTGCATCAATATCCAAAACCCGTGTTTGCCAGGCACCCGAACTCGTTGACAACGAATCAACCCGCGTGTAGCTCGTCCCGCTATTGTTGCTCAAGAAGATCCCATCCACTAGATCGTCTTCATCCGAGTTATCCCGGTATCGGAATTCCAGCGTCACATCCGTATACCCAGTCAAATCCAAGGCCAGATCCATGCTGTTGGTGGACACGGCTCCGGCGGCAACGGAATCCATTCGCACCACCTGATTGGTCGAAAAAATAAGCTGTTGCGGATACACCGTGCCGGTGGAAGCCCCGGCTGCCGTTGTCCCGGAAGGGTATCCATTCAGATAATATCCGGAAAGCGATGTGCCGAACCCCGTTGCAACCGGATGCGAACCGCCCCACCGGTACCACACGGCATTGCTCCATGCCGCGCTGATAATATAAAATTTACCGGCAATCAGGGGAATGTTCATTTCGCCGGACGTTACCAAATTCGTGCCCACGGCAGCGGTGACCGTACTCGATCCCTTCAAGGTATAGGTGCCGCCCTCCGTACTGCTTTCATAGACCGAAAAAAGAATGGTCGACGAAACCGACCGTCCCAGATACACCGCCTGTTTCTGCAGGTTTACGGATTGGTCGCAGCGATAGTAGTTTCCACGCGTTAAATTTGCCGATGTCGCGCTCGAAAAAGTAGTCCCGCCCTGAACATCCACCGTCTGCAAAAGAGAGCTGTCCGCCACCAGCCCGATGCGCCCTTGGGCCGAGGAGGTGAAAGAAAAAGGTACGCTAGGCAGCGTCGCGTTTAGAAATTCCTCCGTCAGCGGCGGAGCCCCGGCAAAGGTGGAGATTACGCTCAGGCCTAAGCACATCCACAACGCCGCTTGCATGCGCAAGCCCCGAGCTCCCATCACATTCCGCAATCTAAAATTCATCTCTTTTACCTCATCTCTCTGCAAAAGCATTCGCAACGACCCACCACCGCGTAGTACGAAAAAATGCCTACCTGAGATAGGGAATTTGAGAAGAATGATCCAGAGAGTCAATCAATATATTAGGAAAATGATACTTTTTTTAGATCTTTAAGCGGAACGGGCAACCGGTCTCACCTTTGCAGCTATTCCCCGGCGTACTTCAGTCCCCACTGGGCGCGCAGGGCGTCCATGGTTTGCATGATGGAGAGGGTTTCGGAGAGCGGCATCACGTCGCTCTCTTTTTTTCCGGCGGCGATGCACTCCATGGCGTGGGCGATTTCGAATTTAAAGTTTTCGCCGTCGCCATAGGGCAGCTTGATGGTCTCGCGCTCGGTGCCGTTGCGGTGGATATGCAACTCCTGCGCCCCGAGAAACCACGGCACGCGGATATAGCCCTTGGCACCGCAGACGATGGCCTCGGTCGGTGCATGGTGCGTGAAGGAGGAGGACAGCATGGCCCGCCGCCCACCGCTGTAGTCGAACAGGCAGAACGAGCGGTCGTCCACTCCTGTATTGCCCATGACGGCCGAGCTTTGGATGCGCAATGGCGGTTCGCCAAAGACGATGGCCGCGAAGGTGATGGGATAGATTCCGAGGTCGAGCAGCGCCCCGCCCGCCAGCGCCTTGTTGCGAAGCCGGTGCTTTGCGCCAAAGTCTCCGGAAATGCTGAAGTCGGCCTTCACGCTCAGCACTTCGCCGATTGCTCCGCCCGCCAACAGCTCGCGCAGCTTTCCAATGGCAGGCAGAAACCGCGTCCACACCGCCTCCATCAGGAACAGGTTTTTTTCGCGCGCGAGGGCGATCAACTCCTCGGTCTGGGCGGCGTTGACGGTGAAGGGTTTTTCGCAAAGTACATGCTTGCCGTTTTCAAGGCAGAGCTTGGCGTTCTCGAAATGGAGGTTGTGGGTGGTGGCAATGTAGATGGCATCGATATCGGGATCGGCCACCAACGACTCATAGTCCGCATAGGCGCGTTCCACGCCGTGTTCCCTGGCAAAAGCCTCCGCGCGCCCCGGCGAGCGCGACGCGCCCGCCAGCAAGGTTCCGTTTTCCAGGCACTGGAGGCCGCGCGCAAACATGTGCGCAATACCGCCGCATCCGATGATACCCCATTTGATCGTTTCCATGGCCCGCTCCTTGTTCAAAGAAAGAGAACGATGCTGGAGATCCGGTGGCGAGGCAAGCCCGTCCCATGGAAACTTGCTTTACGGCATTTTATCCGGAAATTGACATTCACTTTGATAAGGTTAGGAAGATTTTGACATTGTCCGCCACAACGGATTATAAAGGGCGCCCATTACGGAGATCCTTCCATGAAAAAATATGTTTATGCAGAGGCAAAGAACCTGATTCAATCGATTTGCGATGCTGCGGCGGCCGGGGAATACGATAGCCGCGAAAAGTTCCATGCCTTGCTGGCTGCAAACCCCAATCTCGCCGTCCAGGGCTACAACGCCTTTGGAAAAATCTTTTTCTGGAACCAGGCCTCCGCCAACCTCTATGGCCATAGCGAAACCGCCGCCGTCAACAAGGAGCTGTTCGAACTGATCCTCCCGCCGGAACTGCGCCCGCTGGCCCGCGACATGATCCGGACCGCCCGCCGGACCGGAAAAACCCCCGATGCGGCGGCGTGCGACCTGCTCCGGTACAACGGAGAATATGTCACCGTCTTTTCCGGGCATGTCATGTTCCAGTGGGGGAACGCATCCTCCCCTGAATTCTACTGCATCGATGTCGAGATCGCGCCTCAACCCGCCTGAGCAGAAACTCCGGGAATGCAGGCTGTCAGATGGCTACATCCATTTAACGATCTCTTCAATCGCTAGGCGCGAACGGGTTTTACGCTCGCCCTCCGACCAACCGACGGTGATGAGGCCGACGGGCTTGATGCCGCGTGGCCAACCGATAATGCGACGCACTTCCTTGGGCTTGATCCAGCCGATCCAGCAGGTGCCCAATCCCAGCTCCTCGGCTTGCAGCACGAGGTGTTCCCCGGCGATGCCGAGATCGAGCAACGGATAGTCCACACCGGAAATCTTCGGCGCAATCCTGTGGGTGATCGCCGACGTTTCCATGCCTAGCGCAATGATCGCGCCTGCGTTCTCCGCCCACTTCATCGGAATCCCGGCCAGGAAGGCTTCGTTGACCAACCGCATCCGGATTGCTTCATCCTGCACCACCGCAAAACGCCATGGCTGCTTGTTGCAGGCCGATGGTGCCAGCCGCGCCGCTTCCAGCATGAGTTCCAGAAATTCCCTTGGAACCGGCTTCGGTTCGTACGAACGGCAGCTGGTGCGGTGCTTCACCAATTCGATGAATGGTTTGACTTCCATGCACTGGAAGCTAGCACAGGCGAATCCTTCCATCCATGGGAACTTTTTGCATTGTTCCCGTAAAATAATGGAGTTGCCAACCGAAGTCTGGTATAACCAGCCCATTATGAAAGAGAAGATCAACAGACCGGTGGGAATAGACCTATTCGCGGGAGCGGGTGGCATGTCACTAGGATTTGAGCAGGCCGGCTTCGACATTGCGGCGGCAGTTGAAATCGATCCGATCCATTGCGCCACACACGAATTCAATTTCCCCTGCACTAAAACCATATGTGCCAGCGTCGTGGACATCAAGGGATCCGAAATCCGCCGAATGGCAGGCATTGCCGACCGGGATATTGACGTGGTTTTCGGCGGTGCCCCTTGCCAGGGGTTTTCCATGATCGGGAAGCGCGCCCTTGACGATTCACGCAACCAGTTGGTTTTCCATTATGTGCGGTTGGTGCGAGAACTTAAGCCCAAATATTGCGTATTCGAAAACGTGAAAGGACTCACCGTCGGGAAACACGCCAAGTTCCTGGAAGAACTCATCGAAGCACTCCAAGACGCTGGCTATGGGATTCTGCTTCCGTACAAAGTGTTGAACGCGTCCAAATATGGGGTGCCTCAACAACGCCACCGGCTTTTTCTGATCGGAACCCGCAAAGGTGAACCTTCCCCGCAATATCCAGAACCGATTTCCGAACACGTTCATGTGTGGGACGCCATTGGCGATTTGCCGAATGCCGACGACTACCCCGGACTTGAGAAGATCGATGCGGCACACACCGCATGGGATACCGGGCATTCCTATGCCCGGAAATTGAGAGGACTGGATGCTGATCCGACCAATTACGGATACAAGAGGATGTTCGACAATGGCATCCTCACATCCAGCATGCGTACCAAGCACACCCCGTTATCCCAAGAGCGCTTCCTTTCCACGAAACAAGGCGACACGGAACCGGTCAGCCGCTTCCACAAACTCGATCCGGCAGGCTTTTGCAATACGCTTCGCGCCGGAACCGATAGCGCGCGCGGAGCGTTCACATCGCCCCGCCCGATACATCCATTCCTCCCCCGGGTCATCACCGTTCGCGAGGCGGCCCGACTGCATTCCTACCCCGACTGGTTCCGGTTCCACGTTACGAAATGGCACGGATTCCGGCAGATCGGAAACAGCGTTCCTCCTTTGCTGGCACGAGCCGTTGCCTCCGAGCTCATGAAGGCCATGGGCGTGAAGCCATGCAGGCCTACCCGCATCCTGCATCCCCAGAATCCGGAATTGCTTTCCTTCGACATGAAAACCGCGGCATGCTTTTATAGCGTTCCATACGACACCATTGCCCAAAGAACCCGGAAAGACGTATCCCCCAAGAACCAAATGCAACTCCAGATTGGATAACCAAAATGAGCCAGCCGAATCGCTACCAAGTCATCATCGAAAGAATTTTCACTAACCATTTTTCTGACTGTGATGAATTCGAGTTCGACCGGGAAGAGGTGGTCTCCGTTGCCATGGAGCTGGGTATCGATCTCCCGAAAAACCTTGGCGACATCATCTACTCGTTCCGCTACCGAAACGAACTACCCGAATCCATCCGCGCGACCGCAACCGACGGACGAGAATGGGTAATTGAAGGAGCAGGGCGTGCAAGATATCGCTTCAAGCAGGTCCTACTGAGCCGGATCGAGCCGCGCCCCGAGTTGATCACGATCAAGATTCCCGACTCCACCCCCGAGATTATTTCCGCCCATGCCCTCAACGACGAACAAGCGTTGCTGGCCATTGTTCGCTACAACCGCCTCGTGGACATCTTCCTAGGAATAGCGGCCTATTCCCTCCAAAACCATTTGCGCACCACCGTTGATGGGGTCGGGCAAATCGAGATTGATGAAATCTATGTCGGCCTCGACCGCCAAGGGCGGCAGTTTGTGGTTCCCGTACAGGCCAAAGGCGGTTCGGACAAACACGGAATCGTTCAAAGCCAGCAGGATGTGTCGTGCTGTGCGCAAAAATTCCCCAACCTGATTTGTCGCGCTGTCTCCGCCCAATTCATGGACGCCGATATCATTGCCCTATTCGAATTGGCTGTGCTGGATGGCGAAGTCAAGGTTGTGGATGAAAAGCACTACCAATTGGTTCCCGCCGCATCCATCTCCCCGGAAGAGCTTAGCCTCTATAGCAGGCTCCCCGAATAGATTTGCGCCCACGGGCTGCACATGGCTACATAGTCCGCCAGAACTTGAGGTTTTTGGCCTCAATCTCACGCTGGCTTGGCAGGGGATAGAAAATGCTTTCCCCTTTGGTGGCAAAGGTGAAGCCATGTTTCAACAGGCGGTAGGAAATGCTGTCGAGGTTGCTGTCCAAAGTCATGCCTTTGCTTTTCTTATCCGGATTGGAGAGCATCTCGAGGTATCCGTCCCGGATTGTCGAAGGGTGCAGGGACGCCACTGGCGAAGGCTGGAAGGGGTTCTGCTCGAATTCCTTGAGGAATTCGGGAATGTCGATATTGAGCTGGGTGTAGAACTGCTTCGGTGCGCTCTTGTGGTTGGCGGGATCGGTGATGTATGCCCCGAAATCGCTGGGATTGAATCTCGACATCACCAGCATGTGCATCGGCTCGATTTCGGCATAAATCCTTATCGCATCTTCTCCCAAGGAACCGTGTTCGCCTCGTTCAAGACCAAGGCAGTGGCCTTCCTGCGTTGTGATATAGAGCTTGCCGATCGCCGAGAGATCGACATGCTCGAGTACGCGGTAGGAGGCAATGAACTTGGTCGCCTTGGGCCGCCCGTCTTCGTGGGGCTTCAGCTCCTTCAGGATGTTTTCGATGTCGAAGAAATCGTTGCGGTAGGCCGCATCGACTTCTGCGAAGACCACCTTGCCGGAATAGTGCCGACTGGAGCCGGACGTGTAGTGCCGCGCAAACATTTCGGGCTCGAGCTGCGAGGCGATCAGGGTCGCGTTCGGGTAGAGCACCATATAGATTCGGTTTTCGTAATTCATATCCTACAACCCCCAGAATTTCTTCAGCATTGGAGCAATCACCAGCGAGATGATCGCCATTAGTTTTATCAAAATATTCAACGACGGCCCAGCGGTATCCTTGAAGGGATCCCCCACGGTATCGCCGACCACCGCCGCCTTGTGGGCCTCCGAACCCTTGCCTTGGCTGGCGCCGCCTTCGATCATTTTCTTGGCATTGTCCCAAGCCCCGCCGGCATTCGACATGAAGATGGCCAAGACAACCCCCGAAGCGGTCACGCCGATCAAGGTTCCCGCCAGCATGCTCGGCCCCCCGACGAACCCGACCAGAACAGGCGTCACCACCGCCACCACGCCCGGGATAACCATGCCCTTCAAGGCTGCGGCGGTGGAAATGTCGACGCACTTCTTGTAGTCCGGCAGATCGGTCTCCTTCAGGATGCCCGGTTTTTCCCGGAACTGCCGGCGGACCTCCTTGATCATGGCAAAGGCGGCTTCGCCGACGGCGTTCATGGCCATGGAAGAGAACAGATAGGGCAGCACCGCCCCTAGCAGCACTCCGGAAACAACCTTCGGATCGACCAGATCGATGGCGCCCACGCCGACTTGCTGCCGGAAGGCCGAAAACAGGATGATCGCCGTAAGGGCGGCCGAACCGATGGCAAACCCTTTGCCGATCGCGGCGGTGGTGTTCCCGACCGCATCAAGCTTATCTGTAATGCCCCGCACTTCCGGCGGAAACTCCGACATTTCCGCCAGGCCGCCGGCGTTGTCGGCAATCGGGCCATAGGCATCGACGGCAAGCTGGACGCCCAAGGTCATCAGCATGCCCAAGGCGGCGATGGCGATCCCGTAAAGCCCGGCCAGGGCCTGGCTGGAAAGGATGGCCGCCACGATAATCAAAATCGGGGGAAAGGCCGAAGCCATACCCACGCCCATTCCCGTGATGAGCGTCGTGGCCGCACCGGTTTCGCAGGATTTCACGATCTTGTTCACCGGCCGTGTATCCGTACCGGTGTAGTATTCGGTGATCATTCCGATCAGCGTGCCGGCCACCATGCCGAGTACCGACGAGAAAAACACATTGAGCCAACTCATCTCCCCATCACCGGTGTTCCGGCCCAAAAAGAAAAGGCAAAGCAGAAAGGAGAACATGGCGGCAATACCGGCCGCGCCAAAGGTTCCCTTGTTCAGGGCCGCCTGCGGCGACTGCCCCTCCTTCACGCGCACCATCCCCACGCCGATCATCGCGGCAACAATGCCGGTAACCGCCAAAAGAAGGGGGAAGACCACCAGCTTCAACCGGTACGCATCGCTCCCGGCAATACTGACCCCGAGGACCATGGCTCCGATGATCGAACCCACATAGGACTCGAACAAGTCCGCCCCCATGCCGGCCACATCACCGACATTGTCGCCTACATTGTCCGCGATGGTGGCCGGGTTCCGGTGATCGTCCTCGGGAATCCCCGCCTCGACCTTGCCAACCAGGTCCGCCCCGACATCGGCCGCCTTGGTGAAAATACCGCCGCCAACCCGGGCAAACAACGCCATTGAACTAGCACCAAGGCTGAAGCCGGTAACAATCGGAAGAACCTCGCTGGCAAGGATGCCGACGGAGGAACCAAAAAAAAGCCTTCCCAGAAAAAGAAGAATAAAAAAGCCGAGCATGGACAGCCCGACCACGCTCATCCCCATCACGCTCCCGCCCGAAAACGCGACCTTGAGGGCGGGAATCAACCCGCCCTGGGCGGCATGGGTGGTCCGGGTATTGGCGGCGGTGGCAACCTTCATGCCGATAAATCCGGCCAGTGCGGATGCCATGGCACCTACCACGAACGCCACGGACTGGTATCGCAACGCGCCCTGGTTGGCGATGGCCAGGAAGGCGGCCACAAAAAGAACAAAGGGGATCAGGACCTTGTATTCCCGGGTCAGGAACGCCATGGCGCCATCGGCAACGAACCCCCCGATTTTTATGAGCTTCGGATTCTCGACCGGCTGACTGAAAATCCACTTTGTTTTTACTGCCGCATAGCCCAAGGCAAGAAAACTGCCTCCCGCAACGATCAACAATGTCCAACCAAATGTATCCATCTATCTCCCTCTTCCATGACGGCCATGCGTTTCCGCAGGCGGTTTTGTTCTAGTTCAGTGGTTTTCCATGAATCGTAATCGGGCAAGCCATCCACCGATACTGAAATGGAAAGCAAACCCATCAACATGCACGGATAAATTAAAAAAGCCGGGAAGTCAAGTTTGGCAGCAGGCCAACGGACGCTTACAAGCCTCGCCGGCAATTCCGGCTGGTTGAATACCAGAAAGACGAACATGCGGCTTGATCGGCCAAGGCGGGCTTGCGATCATGGTTCCGTACCCGACCGGCGCATTCGCGGCGCACAGGGCGGCAACCACCGGAGGAATAGCCATGCAAAGCACGAGACTCTACCTGTCCATGATACCCGAGGCCTTGGTGGCTTCGATGCTTCCGCCGATCGAGTTCGGCCGCTATCTGGCGGTGGGTACGCACAAGCGGTCGAGCGGCGCGGCGATCTACATCGAGGTCGACCCGGAGTTCAAGAGCGATTTCTTCAACATGGACATCGTGCCGAAGCGCTGCGTGCCGCATGCCGATGGCTCGCCCAAGCATTCGCTCTACCTCGGGATCTACCGGGTGATGGAGCACATTCCACTCGAATCGCTGGGCAAGCTCTACCTCACCACCCGCGATGGGCAGGTGCTCGAATTGGAACAGGGCGAACTTCCAACCGGCTTCGACGCCGCGCACTATCTCTACGACGAGATATGCCCCGTCCATCCGCTCATCGCCAGCTCCCTCGATCCCGTGGCCTTCACCCGCTTTGCAACGAATCCGGATTCACCCCTGTGCGTGCCGAAAATCTTCTTCACGCAGCTTAATCCGGACACCCTGATCGACTCCGGCCGTACCGCCAAGGGTTCGCTGGCGATCCGAAATTTGCCCGACCGCATACAGGAGTGTTTCGAGAGTCTGGACGCGAAGGACAAGCCCACCAAGACCGTCGACCGGCTCCGCCAGCCCACCCTCCGCTGGAACCATATCAAGAACGGGTTCTATATCGGCGACCAGACCCGCCTGCTCTACTACCCCTTCCCGGCCAAGGACAAGCTGGAGCGCGACCACCACATTTGGTGGCGTTCCGCCACGCTTTGACCGTTGCACTTTGCGTCAATTCACCCCATGGAGGTTCTTATGGCGCATAATTTAATTTGATTCTCGCTCCCGCACAATCTACAGTGCTAATCCGTAGAGAATTAACCATGTTTAATTTAAGGCGCTTATATTAAACGTCTTAAACAAAAGGATAAATATGCATACCGTCATTACGCCTATTTGGTGGATCGCACCGATCACATCCCTGTTCGCACTGGGATTCGCAGTCTATTTCTACAAGAAGATGATGGCCGCGAACGAAGGCAACGCGACCATGATCGAAATCGCGGGGTATGTGAAAGATGGCGCGATGGCCTATCTGCTGCGGCAATACAAGGTGGTCGCGCTCGTGTTCCTCGTGCTGTTGCTTGTTTTCGCGCTGCTGGCCTTCTTCGGCATCCAGAACCCTTTCGTACCGATCGCGTTCTTGACCGGCGGTTTCTTCTCTGGACTGTGCGGGTTCATCGGCATGAAGACTGCGACGGCCGCCTCCTCGCGCACCGCACAGGGTTGCTCCGAAGGCCTCAACCGAGGGCTTCAGGTCGCCTTCCGCTCCGGCGCGGTGATGGGACTCGTCGTAGTCGGCTTCGGCCTGCTCGACATTTGCCTGTGGTACCTGATCCTCGACAAGGTTGTCTACACGGCGGAACACATGGCCAACGGCTGGCACTTCCTCGGCATGGAGCTGGTTCCGGCGGGCTGCACGATCATTGAAAAGCTGATCCACATGACCACCACGATGATCACCTTCGGCATGGGCGCCTCCACCCAGGCGCTGTTCGCACGCGTCGGCGGCGGCATCTACACCAAGGCAGCGGACGTGGGTGCCGACCTCGTCGGCAAGGTCGAGGCCGGCATTCCTGAAGACGACCCGCGCAACCCGGCCACCATCGCCGACAATGTCGGCGACAATGTGGGCGACGTTGCCGGGATGGGCGCCGACCTCTATGAATCCTACTGCGGCTCGATCCTCGCCACCGCCGCGCTCGGCGCGGCCGTCGGCGCGCACCACGCCTTGGCTGCCTGCAAGGCCGGGGGCTTTGACAACGCAACCGAGGCCCTGGCCGCTGGCAGTACCGCGGTCGAAACCGCCGTGCAGCAGGCCATCGGGCTGGTGACCGCCCCGATGGTCGTGGCGGGCGTCGGCACCGCGCTCTCCATCATCGGCATCTTCATGGTGAGGTGCCGCGAGGGGGCAACGCAGAAAAACCTGCTCAAGGCGCTGCTGACCGGAACGCTCGGCAGCTCGGTCCTGATTTTGCTGGCGCTCGTCGGCTTGTGGCTCGCCGGCATGGTTTCCGGCGGCATCGTCCTTTCCGTCATCTCCGGACTGGTCGCGGGCGTGGTCATCGGCCAGTCCACCGAATACTACACGTCGGACGAATACAAGCCCACCCAGGGCATCGCCGGGCAGGCCGTGATGGGCCCAGCCACCACCATCATCGACGGCCTGGCGACCGGCATGTATTCCGCCGGCATCCCGGTCATCACGATTGTCATCGGCATTCTCTGCGCCTTCGGGTTTGCGGGCGGGTTCTCCGACATGTCGATGGGCCTCTACGGCATCGGCTTCGCCGCCGTCGGCATGCTTTCGACGCTCGGCATCACGCTTGCCACCGACGCCTACGGGCCGATCGCCGACAACGCAGGTGGCAACGCCGAGATGGCGCACCTTCCGCCGGAAGTGCGCGAACGCACCGATGCGCTCGACTCGCTCGGCAACACCACCGCCGCCACCGGCAAGGGCTTCGCCATCGGCTCGGCGGCGCTCACCGCCATGGCGCTGCTCGCCGCCTATCTTGAGGAAGTGAAGATCTGGATCGGCAAGCTGGCCGGCAACGGAACCTTCCTGGGCTTTACCGCGCGGGAGGCCAAATGGGCCGACCTTTCGCTCTTTGTGGATAAATTCGAACTGAACATCATGAATCCGCTGCTGCTCTGCGGCCTGTTCATTGGCGGCATGATGGCCTTCGTCTTTTGCGCCATGACCATGAAGGCCGCCGGCCGCCCCGCCGGCGCGATGGTTGAAGAGGTTCGCCGCCAGTTCCGCGAGATCCCCGGCATCATGGAAGGCACCGGCAAGCCCGACTATGCTGCGTGCGTCGCCATCTCGACCAAGGGCGCGCAGCGGGAAATGCTCGTGCCCTCGCTGATGGCGATCATCGTTCCGGTTGCCACCGGCCTGGTGCTCGGCGTACCGGGCGTGATGGGCCTGCTCGCCGGCGGGCTCACCACCGGCTTTGTGCTCGCCACCATGCTCAACAACGCCGGCGGCGCGTGGGACAACGCCAAGAAGCATATCGAAAAAGGCGCACACGGCGGCAAAGGCTCGGACGCCCACAAGGCCGCTGTTGTCGGCGATACGGTCGGCGATCCGTGCAAGGACACCTCCGGGCCATCGCTCAACATCCTGATCAAACTCATGACCATGGTCAGCGTCGTCTTTACCCCGGTGGTCGTGAAATTCTCCCCGGCCATCCAGGAATGGTTGCATATTGCCACGAAGTAATTCCGTGCAGGGCAGGTTGTTGCCTGCCCTACATTTATCGCCGCAAGCATTGCCTTTTCCGGGAAATCCCTATAAACATCGCCGCCATTCCACGAATGATATGGTGTTCGTGCGGATTTTTGGAGGGGAACATGGAATTCCACACTATTATCAAGACTGTCTTTGAAGTGGCGCTGATGGGCGCGTTTATCCTGTCGCTCGGCTACTTTGCTGTAACCGCGTTTGCGATGGTGCTTTCCAAGCTTCGGAACGAACCGGAGCTTATCACCGACGTTTCGCTCTACCCGACCGTCACGGTCCAGATCCCGACCTACAACGAACTGGCGGCGCTCCACTGCGCCACCTGCTGCCTCGACTTCGACTATCCCGCCGAAAAACTCCAGATCATGATCGGCGACGATAGCAACCAACCGGAAATATCGGCCAGGATCGACGCGTTTGCCGCCGACCATCCGCGCATCGAAATCAGCCGCCGCGGCGATAATGCCGGCTTCAAGCCGGGCAACCTCAACGTCATGCTGCCCAAAGCAACCGGCGACTATCTCCTCATTCTCGACTCCGACTTCCTGCCGGAAAAGGATTTCCTGAAACGCCTCGTCGTGCCGGTCATCAAGGATCCAACGCTGGCCGGAGCGCAGGCCGCGTGGAAAATCATCAACGTGCACGACAACCAAAGCACGCTCATGGGAACCGGCATCGTCAACATTATCCATACCGTCATCCTGCCCTTCCTCAAGGCCGTTACCAACAGCAGCGTCTTTTGCGGCTCCGGCGAACTGGTCAAGAAAAGCTATCTCCTGGAACTGGGTGGCTGGACAAAAGGCGCGCTGACCGAGGACGTCGACTATTCGCTACGCCTCATCACGGCCGGCAAGCGCATCGCCTATGTCGAAGATCTACAGGTTAAATGTGAAGTACCCTACACCCCGCGCGACCTGTTCCGGCAGCAAATGCGCTGGGCCTACGGTGTGATGCGCGCGTTCATGGCTCACGGCGGCAAGCTGTTCCTCTCGCGCACCATCCAGAAGCGCACCAAGTTCGCGGCGTTCTGCTTTGGCGGCGGCTATGTGATGATCACCCTGCTGCTGCTTACCTCGATCTTTGGATTGCTCAACCTCGTTTCCGGCATGTTCGGCCTCGACCCGGCATCCGCCCAATCCCCCACCTACACCGTCGGCCATTTCGTCTACGACACCGCCGTCAACCTGCTGCTCACCTGCGGAATGCTGGTCACCTCCATCGCGGCCGGCTTCATCAACGGCTTCGGCTTCCGCAGCCTCGGCCGGCTGGTGGTCGCCTCGTTGTCGATCGGCGTGATCTGCATGTTCTTCGTCGGCCGCGGCCTCGTCACGGCGTGGCTGGGCCTTCCGATGAAATGGTTCATGCTGCGCAAAGCCGGCAACGAACAGATAGTCAAAGGCTGATCCCGAAAAAAAAGGTTCGTGCCCCATTTGCGGGGAATGCAATTTTTTGTGGATGCGATGCCCTCATCGCATTTTCAGCAGCAGGGACTCTCTTGCGCAAAGCGGTGAGGGCACCGCTTCCACGATGACAACTCCATTTCCGGGGAGCGCCCGGTCGGGGACCGGGCCTACAGTTTTTTCGCATTCCCCCATGGGTTGTAGGCCGGGTGCCCCACCCGGCGAATGTGCATGAGGAGCACAATCTACCGCATATTCCCCGTAGATGGGTCATGAAACCCAAAAGGCGAACCGGATGCGGTTCGCCTTTTTCGTAAACCATTTGCAGATCGCTACTCGGCAATATACGAGCAGCAATAGTCCGCGATCTCTTTGACCACCAGGCTGAACTTCGAGTTGGCCGGTACCTCGAACGCCTCGCCACCCTTCACGGTTTTCCAGTCGCTGGAACCCGGCAGCAGCACGTCCAGTCCGCCCGTCAGGATCTCCATGAGTTCCTTGGCGTCCGTTCCGAAGGTGTATTCGCCCGGCATCATGATGCCCAGCGTCTTCTTGGTTCCATCCGCGAACAACACCGTCCGGCTTGTTACCTTGCCGTCAAAATAAACGTTCGCCTCGCGCACCACCGTCACATTCTTGAATTCCGACATCCGTATCTCCTTGGTTAAAAACGCGCAAACATTGCCCAACCGCGCCGCGGCGGCAAGTAGAATTTGACAACCGCACGGCACCGGCTATCCTTCCGGTGAACAAAGGGAGGTGCAGGATGAAATCATTCATGGCGGCAGTATGTGTGTTGGTGGTGGCCGGGTGCTCCAACGTGCTGATGAAGGAGCCCTTCCCCGATTCGACGCTGACGGAGCAGCAGAAAACGGAACTCACGGGTCGGTGGCGGATCGACGATGACGTGGTAAGTCTAGCCTTTACCAGCAACGGGATTCCTTGGCTGGCGATGGTCGAGTGGAAAGACGACCGCTTCCAACTGAATACCTACCAGCTCCATTTCACCAAACACGGCGACGCGCTCTATCTCTCCATGCCCGCCGAGCCCAACGAGACAACAAACGGCTACTATTTCGCGGAAATCAAGGTGGGCGGACAGGGCATAACGGTCTGGAGTCCCAGCGTCGCGGCTTTCGAAGGACTGGTAAAGGCCGGAACCCTCAAGGGAAATGTCAAAACCAGTGGCCATGCAAAGGAGATCTCGCTCGACACCCCTGCGCAGGAAATCCTCGAACTCATCGCCACCAACCCCGCCACCATCGACTACAAGAACCCGCTCGTTTTCCAAAAGCTGGATTAGTTTTCTTGTAGACGGTGCTTCCAGTTTCGTTGGTCCCCAAAGCAAGCCATTCGCTCGCAATGCGGGCGGAAACCATGCATCCGCCTTTTGAAAACCCGCTTGACACCGAATGGTGTACTATAATACATAGTACACATGCTTCCCTTCAAAATACAGTTTGCGCCTGGACGTCCGGTCTACGAGCAAGTGCTCTTTGCTGCGAAGAAGGCGATTGTCTGCGGGCAGCTTAAACCCGGCGATCCGTTCCCATCCGTCCGGGTGCTGAGCCAAGAGCTGCGCATTAACCCCAACACCGCCCAGAAAGTTTCCGGACGCCTGCGCGAAGAAGGATTGATCGAAGTTAAGCCCGGCCTCGGTTCAGTCATCACCGAATCCGCCCACGCGCTGAAATCGCAGAAAAAAGAACTGCTCGAACGCGAGCTGGAGCGACTCGTGGTCGAGGCTAAAAAACTTCAATTGACAGAAGCGGATGTACAGGAAGCCTTGCACCAGCACTGGGAAAACCTGTCGTGAGAAATGTGGCCGCATGCTTCCGTCCACGTTGCGAATGGACAGAAATTGATTCGCTGCAAAAGAGCGCAAAGACCAGAAAAGACGTGCGAATAAAATATAGAAACGCAGATTGGGGGAAACCATGGGGAATGTGATACGGACCAACGAGCTAACAAAAACCTATAAAGGGAAAGCGGCGGTCAACAATCTTTCGCTGGAGGTTCCGGACGGCAGCATCTATGCCTTTCTCGGCCCGAACGGCGCGGGAAAGACCACCACCATCAAGCTGCTGATGAACATTCTATTCCCAACCTCTGGAACCGCCGAAGTGCTCGGGGTTCCTTCCAGCAAGATTGGGCCAGATCAATTCCAGCAAATTGGCTATGTCTCGGAAAATCAAAAAATCCCCGGCTGGATGACCGTCCCGCAATTGATGGCCTACTGCAAACCGATGTATCCGACCTGGGACGATGCCTTCTGCAAAAAGTTGTTGGCTCAATTCGGCCTGCCAAACGACGTGAAACTCAAAAACATGTCGCGCGGAATGAAGGTAAAGGCGATGCTGCTATCCTCCCTTGCCTACCGCCCCAAACTGCTGGTGCTCGATGAACCGTTCAGCGGGCTCGATCCGCTGGTGCGCGACGAATTTATCCGGGGCATCCTCGAGCTGACCGAAACCGAGGGGTGGTCGGTCTTCATCTCTTCGCACGACATTGACGAAGTCGAGCGACTGGCCGACTGGGTGGGGTTCATCGACAAAGGAACACTGCACGTCTCGGAAAGCATTGAATCCTTGCAAGCCAGATTCCGGCAAATCGAAGTCGCCCTACCCGACGGCTTCAAAATTCCAAAGGAACTTCCCAAAGAATGGCTGGTTCCCGAGCAATCCGGCCATGCGTACCGCTTCGTGGATAGCCAGGTTGGCAACGGCTCCGCAGAACGTTTCCGCTCCATATTTCCAGCCATTGGAAATATGGATCCCCAGCCCCTCTCCCTACGCGAAATCTATCTCACTCTCGCCCGCCACGTTAAAGGAGCCGCGCAATGAGCCTCGTTAAACACATTCTGAAAAACGACATCCGCCGCCTGCGTGTATTTTTGGCCTTCTGGCTTCCAGTAGTATTGCTTGCGGCCTCCGTCAATTTCATCCGACCGGCAGCCGGCGACTTTGCCCTGCAAGCCGTGCAGGAGAGCATCATTGCGCTAACGACCTTCCTTCAGCTCATCATGATGGCGTTGATGGTGCCGGCAGTGATGCACAGCGAACCTCTGACAGGGACTACGGCTTTCTGGTTTACGCGCCCCATGGAAAAAACCGATATCATGAAGGCCAAGCTCCTTTTTGGCTGTGTTTTTTTCGTTGTGCTTCCCTCCCTGGTCAACACTCTGTTCCTAGTGGCGAGCCGGGTTCCGGAATCCTTCATTTTTCCGATGGTGCTGGAATACCTCTTGCGGTATTCAAGCAGTCTACTGCTGTTCATGGCCATGGCCTCTCTTACTGCCAATTTTGGCCAATATGCACGGGTGGGCAGCATCTATCTGGCGATCGGCATGGTTTTTGGCGCCATCATGGTAGCCACCCAGCAATACGACACAATCATTTGCCTTCTGCCCGGAACCGCCCTCGCCGACAGCCGCTATTTGCTTTCCGAGCTGGTTAGCATCGCCATCCTGTCCTTGCTCATCTACACCCAATACCGCAGACGACGCACTATGCGTTCATACGTTTTACTCGCTGTGGAGTTCTTCCTTGCGCTATGGATTTCCACCTATGCCCCGTGGAGTATCTTCACGAATCCTGTCGGATCGCTTTCAGAAAAACAGTCCGAGCATGTCAGTATCACCGTCGACAAAACCGAACTCCCCTATGCGCGCGACGTCATTTCAATGGGCAAAGTCTCTCAAAAGGAGATTTGGGGGAAATTGCGCTACGAAGGGTTGCCGGAAAACTGTTTCGCACGGGAAAACCAAATCAATGTCACATTCGAGGTGGACGGGTGTGAGGTCAATAAGTGTCGTCCCGAGGTACGCGCCTTGGGCCCCGGATATGCCCATATAGAAGCCTTGCAGGCCGCACTTGAGCCGCTGGACCTCATCCCGGAAAGAAACCACGACTATTATCCGAACAGGTTGCTCAAACTTTCCATGTCGGACTATCTGGCTGCCAGGCATGATGCGGGAATCTATCGCGCGGACATCTCCTTCGATGTTTACCAATACCAGCGGTTGGCCTGCCTGCCCTTGAGAGCCGGGCAAGAATTTGCGACCGCGCGAGCCCGGATCGGCATTGCATCGGTACTTGCCGAAACCGAAGGGTGTACCGTGATTATCCGGGAACAGTACATCAATCCACTGTTTATGCGTAACCGGGATCCGATGCCCGGAAGCCGCTTTCTGTACCTGCTGGTCAATTCCGAAACCAAGGAAGCCTTCCTCCCGGAACGAAACCACCAGAACGCCATGCGTGGCGATCATGCTTCATTTGTCGTCATGAACAAGCCATTGCAATTCAGCTCCAGCAACAAAGCCACCTACAGCATTGATGAAACGTGGCTTGAGAATGCAGAACTTGTAATCGTGGAGGCCCAATGGATAGGCGAAGCGCATCATGATCTGGAAGACCTCACATTCAGACTGGAAAAATCACCTCCGGCCCCTAAGGTGATTCCCGATACTTCGGCTAAAGACAACCTGGAAAAACTTGCGGCAATCCATCTTCCTGAAAACCCTAATCGAAATGAGGTTAGAAGCTACATCAAAGAAATTCACAGCATTTCCGCCACGCAGGAAAGTTTTTCAGGCAAAGACCCCCAAATCGGCATGCTCCTTCAGATCGATCCTGAACACCTCGATCTACTGATTCAGACGGTTCTTGATTCCGATCCAAACTACTATGAACGACGGGCTCTTAGGGTACTGGCTCAGCCCGAGCATAAAGACCTTGTGCTCAGGTATCTTTTTCAGGTTCCCGTGCTTGCCAGCGCGGTAAACCATTATGGCTGGCAGGAAGATGCCCGCGAGATCTTGCTGGAGGGACTTCGGGAAAAAGAAACCCTGCCCGAAGACTGGCTCGTTGCGGTTATTCGCTTGAACGATCCAACAACCTATTCCCTGCTGGCCGACTTTTTCGTCAGAGGAGATTCTTTCCGGGCCAAAACCTATGGGGCGATCCATGATCTCCCCGGCATTGAGCTTGAAGATGCCGTTTCCAAGGCTTGGGAAAAAGCCCAGATTGGCAGCCCCGCCCAGCGTTGCGATATGATTCCCATTGCGCTGGCCCACGGCCATTATAACGCTCTCGCGGCTGCCGTTATGAGCCTATCTAAAAGCAGCATGGACGAACCTCGAAAAGCGAGATTCCGCGAAAGCATTCAGGCGCACACTGGCATAACCGGTTCCGACGAGGGGTTGCGGGCATGGTTCGATGTCAACAAAGACCGCCTTCGGTTCGATCCAGAAACGAAACTATTTGTGAGCGCAACCGAGCCAGTCCGAACGGTACTTCTGCCCGATGATGCCGTCATAGAAGGAACCATCCGGAATTTAAGAACGGATGGCGTTATCGGGTACTGGAACCGACCGGAAGACCATATCCGATTCAATATTCCGGAACTGGACATGGGAACATACCGGATCACCGCAAAATACGCCGCCCCGGCAGGGTACGGAGGGAAGGTATCGTTTAGGCTGAACGACACTAAGCTCGAAAAAAAATTCAGCCCCACAGGAGGCTGGCGCGTATCTGGTGAAGCAACCGTGGGAGATTTCGAACATCTAGGCGGCTCTTTGGACATTACCCTGACCATGCTCGAACAGAACGGAACAAACTTGGTCGTGATCGATCTATATTCGCTGACACTTGAAAAAAAACAACCGGAGGGAACACGGGAATGAAAAAATCCATGAAACAGGTAATAATCCATCTCATATTATTCAGCGTTGCAACTGCGTGTTATGCGAAAGCACCAGACCGGATCGTCCTTCGGGGTGGAGACGCCAACATTGAAGGAACTATTCTCAGGTACTGGCAAGATACCAATCACCTTGGCAACTGGTTCCGCCCCGAAGATATCATTCGCCTCAAAATCCCCGAACTCGATGAGGGGAAATACAAGGCCATCATAAAATATGCCTGCCCGGATGAGAATGGAGGAAAGGTATCGATCAAATTCAACGAACAGGAATTCAAGAGAACCTTTGGATCAACGGGCAGTTGGCAAACTACCATGAACAAGACCATCGGATATTTTGAGCATGACGGTGGCTCCGTGGATATTGCCATGACCATCCTGAAACAGAACGGAGAAAACCAAGCTGTCATTGACTTGCACTCTATGACGCTCGAAAAAATGTAGACTTCATCAAAACGAAAGGAAGGCCGGAATGAGTAGAATCACATTAACCATCATGTCCGCATTGTTTATTGCCGTAACACTCCCAGCAGCAAAAGAGACCAATGATGCAAAGATATATAGCAAGGCCAAGTTTATCCGATGCAAGGAAGGAGTGAACATTTATGGTGGCGATGCTGATAAACCATGTTTCAAATCCATTCCTAAAAAATTCGCCGGGCGTGAAATTACGTTGCGTGTGATTGATTCCTCCGATCCTCTCGAATTTGAGGTCAAAGAAGCCGGCATCGTTACACTCGTAGTAGAAACGGTTGGCGCAAGGAAATTAGTCAAGCAAGGTTGGGTTGAGGTCGGCAAAGTAGTCATCACCGGCCTGAATGGAGCACCACGCGAACTTCCTGTTGTGCAAAAAGAACTTTCTGCCGGAAAGTTCTCCATTCCGAGCGAAGGGTTGTCAGGAAGCCGGTTGCTGAAATAAAACGAAGCGAACCAAGAACCCGCTCGTTTTCCAAAAGCTGGATTAGCCGCCATTGAAGCCTAGTGGCAACCGTGTCCACTACAGCTGCTTTCAGGATCAAGCTTGACGAGGTTGCCCTCCATGAATGCTTCAATGGCATCATGGACGGTTGTCCCTTGGGTTGTGAATACCTTGATGCCTTGGCGCTCTACTGCGGCAACTGCGTTTTTGCCCATGCCCTTGCAAATCACGGCTGTAATCCCACGCCCGGCCAACGCATCCATGGGATGGCACTGGCCGTGTTCATGGTCGGCCTTCGGGTTGGCGAGGCTTTCGCATGTCTTCGCCTTCGGGTCATAGAGCACAAAACAGGGGGCACTGCCGAAGTGTCCGGAAATTTCCGCATCGGCTCCGTTTTCCGTCATCGTTGGGATACATAGCTTCATTGATTTTCTCCTTTGCATTTTTTCCGGCGGCCACGCCCGACACACTCGATCACGCCACCTTCGATTTTAAGCATTTTGCCATTCACCAGACAGTCGGCCACCTTGGCATGGGCAGCCTTGAGTATATTGCCGAAGGTTTGTCGCGAAACACCCACCTGTTCAGCAGCCTCCTCGTGGTAGTGCCCCTCCAAATCAGCCAGTCGAATAGCTTCCAACTCGTCTACCGTAATAATGATTTCCTCCAATTCGCACCCTGGGATCCCGGCTGGTTTAAAACAACCGGTCCGGGGATGCTCCTGGACTCTTCTGCACTTCATTGGCCGGGGCATTCGCATCTCCTTGTTTCTGGCATATGCTATTTACTACGCCCGGACGACCCCGTGCTGCAAGCTCAAAAGATCGGGAAAAATCCAACGCGGCCGGAGCTGCATCGCATGGCTACGAAAACAGGCCGGACATGAGGTCGGCTTCCATCTGGCCGAGCCCCTTCATCTGCTTGGTGGATTCGAGCATGTCGGACAGGCCGAGCAGCTCCTCGTGCAGGATCATGCGGGCCAGCTGCCGATGCCGGGAAGGCACGTTGACCTGGAGCTTGTTGTCGTCCTGGATGAGGGTAAAGGCTATGTCGTCCTTGCGGATCTGGTAGGTCGGCTGGTCGGTGTGCAGATTGTGCACGAAGAATTCCTCGTGCTGCAGGGCGTGCAGGAAGCGGTGGAGCAGGAACTCGGCAACATCGTGCGACGGGAATTCAAGCTCGATCGCCTCGATGTCCTCGGCCCCGCCAACCATTTCCGTGCGGAGACCGGATCCACCTTCGAACGATTTGACGAGCAGCGGCGGCGCAAGCATGGTCGTTACGACGGTCATCATGATGGCCACCCCGAAGATGCCCTGGTCGATGATTCCGCTGGCGAGGCCGATGCCGGCCACGATGAGCGCCACCTCGCCGCGCGGCAGCATGCCGAGGCCGATGCGCAGCGCGCCGCGGAAATTGAATTTCGTGAAAAAGGCCGGGAGGCCGCACCCGAGCACCTTGGCAAAGACGGCCATGATCGAATAGACGGATCCGAAGATGATCACGGGTTTCATCGCCGAGAAGTCGACCATCATGCCCATGACGCAGAAAAAGATCGGAACGAGTATGTTGTAGACGCCCTGCAGGTGGTGTTCGATCTCGTGGGCGAGGTCGGTGCGGGAGAGTGCCAGCCCCATGATGTAGGCCCCGATAATCATCGTGTATTTTTTGTAGTCGGCCAGCACGGCCAGCAGC
>JAIPJC010000009.1 GCA_021734345.1 Kiritimatiellales bacterium
CTGGCGGATGCCGATCGGCAGGCCGACCCGGAACGCGGCGGTGGAAAAGCGGTCGTCGACCAGTTTGGCGGCGGATTGCTTGTCGCCGAGGGTCGATGCCAGTTCGATGACGGCCGAGGCCCGTCCCAGTCGGCTGATCTCCTGGACCGGCGTGCCTCCGAACGGGATGCGGTGGTAGTCGTCCCAGACAGGTCCGTCGAGCGGGTCGGAATAGTCGGGCACGATCGTGAAGGGCATGCCGAAGCCGGTCAGGATTTCGCGCAGGTGGCGCAGGTCCGCCGGTGAAACCATGTTGGGGAAAACCCCGATGAATTTTTCATTGGGGCCGTCGACCGCCAGCTGTTCGACGATCGCGCGGACCGCCCAGTGGTAGCCGTCGGCGTGCGATCCCGCATAGCTCGGCGTCGAGACATGCAGCAGGTACGGGATGTTCATGGTGTCGCGGTTTTTGGCAATGAACTCCTTCACGTACATGCCGACATCGTCGCCGATGGTTTCGGCCAGGCAGGTGGTGGCGATGCCGACCACCTTCGGGTGGTAGCCCTCGATCACATGCTTGAGTCCGTCGACCAGGTTTTGCTTCCCGCCGAACACCACGCTCTCTTCGCCGAAGTTCGACGAGGCGATATCCATCGGTTCGCGGAAATGGCTGATCAGGTAGCGGCGGATGTAGGTGGCGCAGCCTTGCGATCCGTGGAGGAAGGGGAGGCAGCCCTCGATTCCACGGAACGCAAGGCAGGCGCCGAGCGGGGCGCACAGCTTGCAGGCGTTGCGCGTCGCGGTGAAATGCTTTCCGGTGACGGCGCTCATGTCCGGGCCCTCCTGGGTGCGAACTGCCAGACCGGGCTCATGACCGATGCGTGCACCTCCTTGGCGAAGTTGAGCATACCGATGAATCCGGCCAGCGCTTCCTTGCGCTCGTGGTTGTGGTCGCAGAAGCCGACGCCGAGCTTGTAGGCGATGGGGCGTTCCTTCACGCCGCCGATGAAGAGGTCGACATCCTTCTCCTTGATGAACTTGGCGAGCTCCAGCGGATTGGTGTCGTCGACGATCACCGTGCCCGGATCGCAGAGTTCGGACAGCAGCTTGTAGTCCTCCACCGTGCCGGTCTGCGAGCCGGCCATCACCACGTCCATGCCGAGCGTCCGCAGCGAGCGCACCAGCGAAAAGACCTTGAAGGCACCGCCGGTGTAGACCGCGGCCTTTTTCCCTTTCAAGTCCTTCCGGTAGGGCGCGAGCTGCGGCATCAGCGCGGCGACCTCTTCCTGGATCACGCGCTGCGCAGCGGCGTGCATGGCGTCGTCGTCGAAAAAGTCGGCCACGTCGTAGAGCGCCTTCGACATGTCCTCGATGCCGAAATAGGAGGCGCGGATCATCGGCGTACCGTACTCGTGCTCCAGCATGCGGGCCAGGTTGCTGACCGAGCCGGAGCATTGCACGATGTTGAGCCGGGCGCGGTGCGCCTTGCGGATATCGTCCACCCGCCCGTCGCCGGAAACGGTGCAGACCACCTGCACGCCCATGCGCTCGTAGTAGTCCTTGATGATCCAGAGTTCACCGGCCAGGTTGAAGTCGCCGAGAATGTTGATGCTGTTGGGCAGCGTTTTCTTCACGCCGTCGGTGCCGACAATCTTGAAGAGCGCATCGCAGGCCGCCTTGTAGCCCTCCTTCTTCGAACCTTTGAATCCTTCGGAGTCGACCGCGATGACCGGGATACCTTTCTCGGCCTGCACCTTTTTGCAGACGGCCTTCACGTCGTCGCCGATAACGCCGATGATGCAGGTGGCGTAGACAAAGGCGGCCTTGGGCTTGTACTCGTCGATCAGCTCGATGAGCGCGTGGTAGAGTTTTTTTTCGCCGCCATAGACGACGTCCCGCTCCTGCATGTCGGTCGAGAAGCTGAGGCGGTGCAGCTCCGGACCGGAGGAGAGCGAGCCGCGGATATCCCACGTGTAGGAGGCGCAGCCGATCGGGCCGTGCACGAGATGCAGCGCGTCGGCGATCGGATAGAGTACGACGCGCGATCCGCAAAAGCTGCACGAGCGCTGGCTAACGGAACCGGCGAGGCTCTGCTTCTCCGCCTCCATCGCAAACTCGCCGCCGGCATGCACCTGGCGCTTGCGCTTTTCGAGTAGGTTGATCGTCTCGTTGCTCATCTTGGTTAATGCTCTTGATTCAGAGGCTTCCCTCGCAGAGCCGCAGAGGACGCCGAGCTGGGTATGCATAGGTTTTCTCTGTCATCTGCCTTCCGCCTGCCCTCATGCCTAATGCCTTTTTCATGGCTGCCTTATTGCAACAGGTGTGCCATCGCCCCCAAGCTTCGGGGCGATGGAGTCGCAAGTGTTTGTTTGCAAGCAGGTAACTAAAGTCCAAGGCCCAAAGGCTAAAGCCTTCCGTAGTGGGGTTCCTTCGGAAATAATTGTCGCTAGCTGTTTGACGGTGGGCCGGGGGCGTCTGCAACTGATCTAAAAACAACACCTTGCGAGTAATTCCGACGTTTATTTCCGCCGCCAAGGTTCCGCCGCATAATTTGTCGGGTAAAGTGCAGATCGTTTCAGGCAGGATCACTATCCTTCGCATGATGGCAACCTTGTTCGGGTTACCCTCGCCGTCAGTCACGCATGGATCGCCCGGAACAGGGAGTGTGCCGTCGGCATCCACCCAATACGCGTCCAACGCCTTCCGCTCTGCCGGCCACAAAAAGCTCTTTGCGCAGCGGCGGTAACCGGGCGCTGTCTGCAATGCAAGACGCGACGCCCCCGTCGCGTTGTTCATGCTTCGGCCGAGCTTCGTTATGTGGGGGACTCCCACACAAATCTGCTTCTACCTTACCTTAAATGTTTTACGCGGCGGCGAATGTCTGGAAAAATTTGCTAATTACGCACTAATTCCTTGTTATCATTTGCCGCCCGTTTACTATCTCGGAAGCTGGAAAAGGGTTGGCTGCGGGTGCGGATAGGCAAGGGGAATGGTTGAAAGCGTAGCTTAGGGGAGCAGGCGACACTAAGATCAAAGGACTGGCCCCTTTTCCAACAGTTTTTAGAATTGGGTCACGTCCGTTGTCAACAAGGAGTGGAAATCATGCTAAAAGAAAAAAAGAATATGATAAATTATATAGTACGCCACGCCATAAGCTTAACTATTATCGCATCATTGTCTTATGCTGCACACGCAACGCCCATTATGCTCGACAAGCCCCAGTTTTTAACGGCAACAAACGGGCTAGCCACGGTCATAGAAGATTTTGAAGCTTTTGATGTTGGCCTTATCGGAACCCCCTTTCCGCCTGCACCGACCATTACGCTTGCCAACGCTTCGTACACATCAATCCAGCCGCAAATACGGTTGGATTCGCCAAACAACCCGACGAAAACACTTTTCGAGAATGGGCCGGATCTCGAGTCTGGCCGGGTATTCCATTCGTTTCTCCCAAACACGACTTTATTTGGAACCGACTTGAACGACATTGATTCCAACTCCGGCATTTTGGATATAAACGTCGTAGGTGTTAGCGGAACGGCCAACTTCCAAGCTTCGTTTGCTACATTGGATAGTTTTTTTGGGGTTAGCGACCCTCTCGGCTTGATCAGCGTGTCCTTCATCAACCGCGGAGTCTGGGCTTGGGGCTTGGATAACGTCATAACCGCAAGTGCCATTCCAGAGCCAACCACAGTTTCTTTACTGGGGCTTGGGGCAATGGTGGCCATAATTTCAAAACGACAGAGACGAAAACGAGACACCACTAAACTACCCAAGCCTAAGTCAATGTCCTGACCGCCAGAACCCTGATGTTCGCCGAGGATTGGACATAGCAAAGGAAATAAATGAGACGGTGTCGAGGGAGAATAAAATCTGGTGAGCGGGGAAAGGAAAGGGGAAAGAGGTCGGTCCTCGGATTTCAGTATGAAGGATTGGCGCAACGGGTGAAGGTCGGCTATTTGGCCGACCTTTTCTTTTTATGTTGCGGACATTACGCAAACGCGAGGCTAAGCGTCTCATCTTCATTCTGGCTTACAGTGTACTTTCCGGAGGGGTGGGCGATGAAGCCGACTTTGTGGAAGGCAAGTACCATGTTGCAGGCCACGTCGTTCGCCTCCTTCTGTCGGAAAGGGGTCGGTCCTCGGATTTCAGTATGAAGGATTGGCGCAACGGGTGAAGGCCGGCTATTTGGCCGATCTTTTTTTATGTTGCGGACATTACGCAAACGCGAGGTTAAGCGTCTCATCTTCATTCTGGCTTACAGTGTACTTTCCGGAGGGGTGGGCGATGAAGCCGGCTTTGTGGAAAGCAAGTACCATGTTGCAGGCCACGTCGTTCGCCTCCTTCTGATCGCATTCGGTGTTGGTGAAGAGTTTGAGATATTTCGGCTTGTCGGTGAACTGGAGCAGGAAGGCGCTGTGCTGCACGAAGACGAGGTCGTCGTAGGCGTAGGTCACTTCGAGGCCGAGGTCGGCCAGGATGGCGGTGATTTCCCCGAGCGGTCGCGCCGTGGCGAACGCCGATGGGCCGCATCCGCTGCTGCACGCCGCGCATCCGCCGCCGCTATTGCAGGAACTGGATAGGTAATCGTTGTTCATTTCAAAACCTCCAATGAATTGTTAACCACGAAAGGCACGAACCACGCGAAATGAATTAAACTGAACAGGAAACCGGAACGCTGATGTATTAACCACGGAATACACGGAAATGCGCAGAAATGAGATCGGCTCAGCGACAGGGGAATTGGACAATATCATTGTGTCGACCATGTTCATATGCAGTGCGGGCTATAGAAAAGCTTCTGTATGTTCTGCGGGTTCCGCGGTTTGTTCATATCCGTTTTAGTGTATTTGGTGTATTTCGCGGTGCGTATTTAGGCGGCGATCATGCGTTCGGCCCAGGCCTGGACGGCTTCGGCGGTGGCGATCATTTCGGGGATGGCGCCCGCAGGCAGCTCGGCGCGGTGGTAGCCGGCAAAGACGGGGCAGATGTTCTGGTAGGATTCGAACTTGCGCAGCTGGCTCGCGATGGCTGCGTCGATCTCTCCGACCTGCCTGGTGGCGTCGATGAGGTCGGTGAAGGTATGGTTGTCGGCTAGGGTGCCCTTGAAGATGAGCGCGGCCATGATGTGCTTTTCAATGGCAAGCCCAAGCAGGTTGTAGAGGATCTCGGCGGTGAAGATGGCTGGGCGCCGTGTGCCGCCGCGCGCCGCGTTGAGGTATTGGTCGCCTTCGACCATGAAGGGGAGGTGTTTTTTCGTCGTCATGTCATGACTCCTTTTTGAGTTTCGAATATCGAACAAGGAACAGAGGAATGAAGAAGAGAACGACCTTCGAAATTCGACCTTCCTTGTTCGATATTCTGCGGTTCATTACATCACCAGTTCGAAGCCGGGCTCCGAAGCCTCGCGATCGATCTTGTCCATGATGACGCCTAGCATTTGTTCGAGCAGCCGGATGCCACCGGTAAAGCCCGCCGTGGGGAAGTAGCTGTGGCCGATGCGGTCAAGGATCGGGAAGCCGTGGCGCACAAACGGAATGTTTTCATCGCGGGCGATGTATTTCCCGTAGGTGTTGCCGATGAGCAGGTCGACGGGTTCGTTCTTGATCCACTGGTGCATCAGGAACATGTCGGCCTGCTGGCCGTTCTTGAGGTTGAGGTTCGGAATCCGGTCGCCGACGATCTCGCGGATGCGCTTCTCGAACTTCTTGCCGGGCGTGCCGCTGACGATGTGCATCGGTAGCATGTTGAGATCCAGCAGGAACTCGGTGAGCGGGATGAGCTGGTCGGGGTCGCCGTAGAGCGCGACCTTCTTGCCGTAGAGGTACTGCGACATGTCGGCGATGACGTCGACCAGCCGCCCGCGTTCGGCTATGAACGAATCCGGAACCTCCACCTTGGCCGCCGAAGCCAGCGCCTGCACGAAGCGGTCGGTGGCCGAGAGGCCGATTGGCAGATCGAGCACTTCGTACGGAACCTTGAAGTCGATGTCGAGTTGCTTGGCACCGGCTTCGGATGCAAAGGACCCGAGCGCCAACGTCTTGATGCTGTCGCCGACCGTCGCCAGTTCGGCCTGCGTAACGCCGCCGTCCGGATACATTTTGAACTCGCCGGTCTGCGGGGTATCGACCACGTCGGAGGTGTCGGGGAACAGGACGATGTTGACGCCCATCTCCTTGGCGATGCGCTTGATTTCGCGCATGTCGGAGGGTTCGACCCAACCGGGGATGATGTTGACCTGGTCCTTGGGCGTGCCGGTTTTCGCCGCCAGACCGCGGACGATGCCGGCAACCATGTTGGAGAACCCGGTTACGTGCGAGCCGACATAGCTCGGCGTGTTGCAGAAGATCACCTTCTTGCCTGCCGGAATCCTGCCGTCGTCGCCCGCCTTCTGCGCGATCTGGTTGAGGTCGTCGCCGATGGTTTCGGACAGGCAGGTGGTGTGCACGGCAATGATGTCCGGATCGTAGATGGTGAACATGTTCGCAATGGCCGCGAGCAGGTTGGCCTGTCCGCCGAAGACCGAGGAGCCTTCGGTGAATGAGCTGGTTCCCGCCATGATCGGTTCCTTGTAGTGGCGCGTGAGCGCACTGCGGTGGTATGAGCAGCAGCCCTGCGATCCGTGCGAGTGCGGCAGGCATCCATGGACGCCCAGTGCGGCGTACATCGCGCCGACCGGCTGGCAGGTTTTCGCCGGGTTGATCGTTACTCCGTGGCGTTCCGCAACTTCTTTTGGTGTGTGTCGTAAGAGCATTTTCCTTCTCCTTTGTTTAGGCAACGTATTCCGCGCGGAGGCCTTCGCCGGTGTCCGCTTTCTTGAGCCACGGGGCTTTCAGCTTCTTCCAGATGACGGTCGAGACCATCTTGTCGATATCGGTGTAGAAGTTGACCGCCCCCTTGAATCCGGCATAGGGACCGCCATAGTCGTAGCTATGCAGCTGCTTGAGCGGAATCCCGGATTTCTGGATCACGTACTTCTCCTTGATGCCGGCGCAGAAGATGTCGGGCTTGTAGAACTCGACGAGCTTCTCGGCTTCCCAGTGGGAGATGTCGTCCACGATCAACGAATTGTCGTTCATGTCCGGTGCCATGCCGCGGTAGTCGCTCACCTCAAGCCCCTTGGCCTTCAGCGCTTCCATTTTTTCTTCGGACGCGCGCGGGTTGAAGCGTTCGGGGTCGGCTTCGACCTTGATCTCTTCAATGTTGCGGCTGTCGGCATCCACTTTGATCGTCGGCAGAACTTTGCGGCCCTCGTAGTCGTCGCGGTGCCCGAATTCATACCCGGCGGACACGGTGGCCATGCCGAGTTCCCGGAAGAGTTCCTGGTAGTGGTGCGCGCGGGATCCCCCCACGAACAGCATCGCCAGCTTGCCTTCGGTGCGGGTGCGGATGTCGTCGATGACCGCCTTGACCGCAGGCATCTCGGCGGCAATCACTTCTTCGATTTTCGCCGTGAGGCCTTCGTCTTCGAAGTATTCCCCGACCTTGCGCAGCGCCTTGGCGGTGGAGTCCGCGCCGATGAAGTTCACCTTGATCCACGGGATGCCGTACTTGGTTTCCATCATCTCGGCCATGTAGTTGATCGAGCGGTGGCACATCACCAGGTTCAAATCGGCGGTGTGCGATTTTTCAAACGCGCCGATGGTGGAGTTGCCGCTGAAGGTGCAGACCACGTTGATCCCGCAGAGCTTGAACAGGCGGTCGATCTCGAAGCCGTCCCCGCCAATGTTGTATTCGCCGAGCAGGTTGATGTTGAACTTGCCTTCGGGTTTGGTGTCGTCCAGGCCGACCACATGCTTGAAGAGCTGGTTGTTGGCGATGTGGTGGCCGGCCGACTGGCTGACGCCCTTGTAGCCTTCGCAGCTGAAGCCGAATACGTTGCAGTCGCCGAGCTTCTCTTTCATTTCCCGCGACACCGCATGCACGTCGTCGCCGATCAGGCCGACGGGGCAGGTGGAGAACACGCCGATGGCCTTGGGTTTGAAGATGTCGTAGATTTCCTGGATGGCTTCCTTCAGCTTCTTTTCGCCGCCGAAGACGATGTTGTCGTCCTGCATGTCGGTCGAGAAGCAGTAGGTCATGAAGTTGTCCCCGTCGGCGCCGGCGTCGGTCTGGTTGCGGCGGGTCAGCCACGCATAGAAGCTGCAGCCGATCGGGCCGTGCACCAGGTTGACGATGTCGCGCGTCGGCCCCAGCACCACGCCCTTGCATCCGGCATACGCGCAGCCGCGCTGCGTGATGATGCCCGGAATCGTGCGCACGTTGGACTGGATTTCCTGGTCCAGCTTCGGGTCGTTGATGATGATCGACTTGTCGCGCTTGCGCGCCACCTTCGTCGGGTATTTCGCGAGGATCTCCTCTTTCAGTTTCGATGGATCGGGTAGTTTTCTTCCTGTGTTCATTCCAAGCCTCCTGACGAATCAAGTACGGTTCCGCCCGAGGAACCGGTTGCGGTCTCTCCGGTGCGGACGCGGGTTGCTTCCAGAATCGGCAGCACGAAGATTTTTCCGTCGCCCGCGTTGCCGGTCTGGTTGGTTTTAATGATCGCTTCCACGGTGCGTTCGACCCAGTCGTCGGACACTACCACCGTGATCAGCCGCTTCGGCACCAGTCGCGGGCCGTCGCCGAGCTGGGCGATCGCCTCCGGCGCGCCCGCTTCGGCGCCGTGCAGGATGCGGTAGTCGACCAGCCCCTTGCCGCGGCCCAGCACCCGCCCCGTGGCGGTGAACGATGTGATTCCGGCGGCGTTCAACGCCCGCTTCGTGTCGTTGATCTTGTTCATCCGGATTACAGCCATTACTTCTTTCATTGGAATCTCCTTTTCGGTGGGGCGGCGGGTTACGCCTCTTTGACGCCGGAGCTGATCGTATAGATCTCATCGACCGGGGAGATGAAGATCTTGCCGTCGCCGTAGTTGCCCTTTTCACTGGTCTTGGCGATGCCGAGCACGGCCCGCACCACGAACTCCTTGTCGCCCGCCGGCACAACGGTCATCAGCATTTCCTTTGGCAGCTCGTCGTAGGTCACTTCGCCGACCTTCAGGCCGCGCTGCTTGCCGCGGCCGCAGACCGGAACCTTGGTGACCGCCGGATAGCCGGCTTCGAACAGCGCCTTCATCACGGCATCGGCCTTCTCCGGGCGGACAATGGAACGAATTAAAAGCATGGACATGGTTTTTCTCCTTGTTGTTTGGTTGGGTTGCCTACACACCGAATCCGAATTTAACCAATAGAGCTTCGAGCTCCTCGATTTCCAACGGTTTGGGAATCACGAACATTTTGTTTTCATCGATCTTCTTGGCCAGCGCGCGGTACTCGTCGGCCTGCCCGGCTTCCGGGGCATACTCGATCACCGTCTTGCGGTTGAGCTCGGCGTGCTGCACCACGTTGTCGCGTGGCACGAAGTGGATCATCTGCGTGCCGAGTCGTTCGGCCAGGGCCTCGATCAGCTCGTGTTCGAAGTCGCACTTGCGGCTGTTGCAGATCAGGCCGCCCAGACGGACGCCGCCCGCGTCGGCAAACTTCACGATCCCCTTGCAGATGTTGTTGGCGGCATACATCGCCATCATCTCGCCGGATACGACGATGTAGATTTCCTGCGCCTTGCCTTCGCGGATCGGCATGGCGAATCCGCCGCAAACCACGTCGCCGAGCACGTCGTAGAAAACGTAGTCGAGATTCTGGTCGGGCTCGTACGCGCCCAGCTGCTCAAGCAGGTTGATCGAGGTGATGATGCCGCGCCCGGCGCACCCGACGCCCGGCTCGGGACCGCCCGACTCCACGCAGCGCGTGCCGCCGTAGCCGTTCTTGATCACATCGTCGAGTTCGACGTCCTCGCCTTCGGAGCGCAGGGTGTCGAGCACGGTGTTCTGCGCCAGGCCGCCGAGCAGCAGGCGGGTCGAGTCGGCCTTCGGGTCGCAGCCGACCACCATCACCTTGTTGCCCGCTTCGGCCAGCCCGGCCACGGTGTTCTGCGTTGTCGTGGACTTCCCGATTCCGCCTTTTCCATAGATCGCAATCTTTCTCATGGTACTTCTCCTTGGTTGGTTGATACTCGCTCAAAAATGTGACAACCCCTAACGCAACAGGTGTGCCACCGGTGCTGATGGAGACCGGGCCGGTTCCGTAACGTGTTGGGGTAAAATAGATAGAAAAATTTGCTATGCGGACGGGCGAAGGGTTGCCGCTGCCGAACGGTTCGGAAATAAATGTCGTAGGTTTCCGCGATCCCGCAACTCCGCTTTCATAAAGCACGTTCCGCAAGTGGTATGTGGGAAATAGCGACAATTATTTCTACCTGAAATCCGGGCCGGACAATTATTTCCAACTTTGCTCCCGGATCTTTCCTTTCGTAGAATGCGACATGATGGCGCGGGATAAATGGGTTGAAAATGCTGCGACGTAATGGCACTCTTTGCGCATGAAACCCGGATTTTTCGATAAACTCGTTGATCGGCTCGACCACTTGGATTCGGGCAGTCTACAAGCCTATTTCCTGCGGCTGGCCAAGGAAAAGGGGCTGATGGAAACTATTTTCCAAGCCTTGGAAGAGGGCCTGATCGTGCTCGATCCGGAAGCGAAGATCAGCTACGCCAACCGGGCGGCCGAACAGTTCCTGGGCTTCAAGCTCGACACCGCGCAGGGCGTTCCGATCCAGCGCTACCTCAAGGACATCCATTGGGATCTGGTGCTCGACCTCGATGAATACGAGTGGAGTCGGCTGGTGCGGCGCGAGATTGAAATCACCTATCCCCAGCACCGCTTCATGGAATTCTATGTCGTACCGCTCGCGGCCGTCGACGAGAAGGAGGAAGGCGCGGTGGTGATCTTCCGCGACGTGACGCGCGAGCGCGAAACCACGGCAGAGTCGATCGAGTCCGAGCGGTTGCATGCGCTCAGTCTGCTGGCGGCCGGTGTTGCCCACGAAATCGGCAATCCACTCAACTCGATCAATATCCACTTGCAGCTGCTCGACCGCGAGATCGGCTATTTGGAGAATGAAACCGCGAAAGCCGAGCTCAAGGAATTGGTCGATGTTTCGCGCAAGGAAGTGGCACGGCTCGATATCATCATCCGCCAGTTCCTCAAGGCCCTGCGGCCATCGTTGCCGGATCGCAAGCCGCACCGGCTGGCGACGCTCGCCGAGGAAACCCTGGACGTGATGAAGCACGAAATAAACGATCGCCGCATCCTGGTCGAAACCGATTTCCCGAAAGGCATTCCGGCGGTGGCCGTCGACGAAACCCAGGTCAAGCAGGTCTTCTTCAACGTCATAAAAAATGCGATGCAGGCGATGGACGACGGCGGCATCCTGAAGGTATCCACGCAAAACGGCGACCGCTTCATCAGTGCGGTGTTCGAGGACAACGGAACCGGCATCGATCCCGACAAGCTCGGGGCCATCTACGAGCCGTACCACACCACCAAGGCCGAAGGAACCGGCCTCGGCATGATGATCGTCCAGCGCATCATGCGCGACCACGGCGGCGAGATCGAAATCAACTCCGAACTCAACCGCGGCACGCGCCTGACCCTACGCTTCCCGCGCGAAGACGCCCGGATGAATCTGCTCGGTGCTCCGCACCGAAGTGACGAGTAATTCGTACTGCGTAGTGCGTATTGCCCAACAGGAAATGACTATGAACTATGCGGAATGGGAAAAGAGTGTTCCCGAGGTTATTCGGAGAGATGTGCTCTGGAAGATGAAGGTCTATCGGCTTTCTCTTTTTCTTTCGGACATCTGCTGGGAGGATGTGACAACGTTGGCGAAGGACACGAGAACCAAGTCGCTAGCAAACCAGTTGTATCGGGCTGTTGGATCGGTCGCCGCGAACTTGGAGGAAGGCTACTCAAAGCAAAGCGCAAAAGGATCGGGCTTGGTTTTATGAGTATGCCTTGGGTTCAGCGCGGGAAAGCCGGGGTTGGTATTACCGTGGCCGGCATGTATTGGGAACTAAAGTGTTTGAACACCGCGCGTTGATGCTAACCGAAATCGTGAAGATGCTTTTAACCATTGTTCCAATGGAACGAGGCTCCCGCATCAAGGAAGATTCTCCTGAATATAGGGTTGCAAGTCCTCTCGATAAGGAGATCCCTTTTTAGCAATACGCAATACGCAATACGCAATACGAAAATTATGAATACAAAACCTGTAGTACTGATCGTCGACGATGAAAAGAGCGCGCGCGACGGGCTCGTGCGGGCGCTGCGGCGCGACTACCATGTGCTGGCGGCGGAGAACGCGAAGGCGGCGCTGGAGGTGCTGGCAAACCAGTCCATCGATGTGCTGCTGAGCGATGTCCGCATGCCGGGCATGGACGGCATCACGCTGATGCAGCGCGCGCTTGCGAACCATCCGGAGTTGACCTGCATCATCCTGACGGCCTATGGCGACGTTGACCTGGCGGTGGAGGCGATGAAGCAGGGCGCGACGGATTTCATGACCAAGCCGATCAACCTCGACAAGCTGGAACTGGTGCTCGGGCGGGTGCTGAAGGCCAAGAAGATCGAACTTGAAAACGTGCAGCTGCGCGTGCAGCTCGACAGCAAGTATGGGCTGGAAAACATCATAGGCCGGTCGGGGCCGATGCAGGAGGTGTTCGATATGATCCGGCAGGTGGCCAGCTCGCGCGCCACGGTGCTGATCCAAGGCGAAAGCGGCACGGGCAAGGAGCTGGTTGCCAAGGCGATCCATCAACTGGGTTCCCGCACCAAGGGACCGTTCGTGGCGGTGCACTGCGCGGCCCTCTCGCAGAACCTGCTCGAGAGCGAGTTGTTCGGCCATGAGAAGGGCGCGTTCACTGGAGCGATGGAACGGCGCATCGGTCGCTTCGAGAAGGCCGATGGGGGATCGTTGTTCCTCGACGAAATCAGCGAGATCGACGCGTCGGTGCAAGTGAAGATCCTGCGGGCGCTGGAGGAGCGTCAGATCGAGCGCGTCGGCGGCGATACGCCGGTGGATGTCGACACGCGCCTGATCGCCGCGGCCAACCGCGACCTGAAGGGCATGGTCGAGAAGGGCGAGTTCCGCGAAGATCTATTCTATCGTCTCTACGTCGTTGTCATCACCCTGCCGCCACTGCGCGACCGGCAGGACGACGTCCTGCTGTTGCTGAGCCACTACCTCGCCGTCTTCAATGCGGAGAACGGCAAGCAGATCGAAGGCTTTACACCGGCGGCAGTCGATGTGCTTTCGGCCTACGGCTGGCCGGGGAATATCCGCGAGCTACGCAACCTCGTCGAGCGCATGGTGGTGCTGTCGCGCGGGAAGCTGCTCGATGTGAAGGATATCCCCGTGCAGGTACGCGAGCAGGCGAGCGGCGGCGAAATCAAGATCGATGCCGACCTGACCGTCGACGAAATGGAAAAACGGATGATCGTCCAAGCTCTGGAAAAAACCGGAGGTAACCGGACAAAGGCGGCGGAAAAACTCGGCATGAGCCGCCGGACGCTGCACCGCAAATTAAACGAGTATGGATTGAATTAGCGCGTACTACGTATTGCTTGACCCGGTTCTGGCCGGGCGAAAAAATGTTCTACGCAATACGCAATACGCAATACGCAATACGCAATACGAAGGAGCATCTATGTTGAAACGCGACGAAGCGGTTTTGTTGTTTATCGATGTGCAGGGCAAGCTGCACGAACTCATGCACGAAAAGGAGGTGCTCGACGGCAACCTTGAAAAGATGATCCGTTGCGCGCAGTTGCTGGAAGTGCCGATTGTGGGAACCGAGCAGATTCCCGAAAAGCTTGGCCCGACCAACGAACCGTTCAAGTCGTTGCTCGAAGGTGTTCCCATGATGGGGAAATCGGCGTTCAGCTGCTGCGGCGAACCGGCGTTCATGGCGGCGTTCCAGGCATTGGGGAAAAGGCAGGCGATGCTCGTCGGCATCGAGTCGCACGTCTGTGTCTACCAGACCGCCATCGACCTGCTTGAGGCGGGTATCGAGGTGTTCGTGGTGGCCGATGCGGTATCGTCGCGCGTGCCCGAAAACAAGGCGCTCGCCCTACAGGCGATGCGCGATGCCGGGGCGAAAATCATTCCAACGGAAACCGCGCTGTTTGCCCTGCTGCGCGATGCCGCCGATCCGCGCTTCAAGACGCTGCTGAAGTTCATCAAATAAACGGAGGAACGGAAATGGATGCATGCAACCTGAACGACAAGCACTGCAAACCCTGCGAAGGCGGCGTGCCGCCGCTGAGTCCCGAAGACGCCGATGTGCTTTTGCAGCAGCTCGACGGCTGGGTGCGGATCGGAAATGAAATCTCGAAGACCTACACCTTCAAGAACTACTACCAAACCATGGCGTTCGTGAATGCCGCAGCCTACGTTGCGCACCGGGAGGACCACCACCCGGACATGCTGGTGGGCTACAAGACCTGCGCCGTGACCTACACCACCCACGCCATCGGCGGCCTCTCGGAGAACGACTTCATCTGTGCCGCCAAGCTCGACGCGCTATTGGCTCCCTGTTGAACAGAGTAGGGGTCCTCGGAGACAAGTAAAAAGATCAATTGCACTTAAATCCGAGGACTGACACCTTTCCGAGGGGTGACACCTTTCCCTGGGTGACACCTTTCCGAGGACTGACACCTTTCCCTGGGTGACACCTTTTACTCAGCAGAATCATTTTTAAATGCAGCATCTTCCATTGTATATATCAGTTCCTCACCCGCGCCGACAACGGCCACAGTACCGAATCCAACTGCTACAATTGGCACCACAGCAGCGTCAAATGAAACCGTTAGGGGCGTAGCAACTATTTTTTTTACAGTATCGAGAGGTTTTGCTGGATGCTTAACATACACGATTCTTTGATTATTCATTTTTACAAAGGGCAAGTTCCCCTCGATTTTGTATCTTTTACCGCTGAGTGTTGTTTCTAATTTATAATGCTTTCCGCCTCCCGATAATCCGAGGTTGCTAAAATAAGCATCATCTTCTTCAGTAAACCCATCTGACTGAACAAGGAACTCAATGTCCCCAGTAACTTCATTTTTTTCATCTACTGAAAAATCAACATATAAAATGATCATATCCTTTGATTTATGATCTAGTAACAACCTTTCAAGGTTAGGCTCTATTTCAAAGGTGTATCCATATTTTTTTCCTGAAACGAGCAATAGGTCTTTGTCCTCTACAATATAATACCCTGTTATGGTTTCAGTATATGTAGGAGGGGATAGCCAAAGATGCGCTGTACATCCAGTTAATAGCAGTGAAACTGATAATATTAAAATTCTCATCATATTATTCTTATACCCTACAGTTGGTTAGGCAGAACGGTTTGCCGCTTCGCTGCTGTCTCTTCGCTCCAGCCCACTGCGTGTCTGCCTATCTATTTGCTTAACGGCCTTTTTGGACATGATAGGCAGAATAGATGGCTAAAGAATGAATGAAAAGATAAATGTCAAAGAAAGAGCTGGTATAAGAGGGAGTATGCGGAAAGCGCTTTGAAATAGGAGTTTCTGGGCTTAAACATGAACGATGTGAGTTGCTGATTCGTTGCCATTACCTCTGTTGCCGGCCTCGCTTCGTGTCTGCCTATCCCGATCCGTGCCTTGACGTGATAGGCAGAAACGGTATTCCAATTGAACCATGCCCTATACGATGTATTTTTCGAGGTGATCTTCGTCGGCGAGGAATTCGGGGATGAGTTTTTTGCGGGCGGAGGCGCCGTGTTCGTGGACGGAGGCGGGGTTGCCTGTGATGAGGGGGTGCCAACCGGGCAGGGGTTTGCCTTCGTAGCGTAATCGATAGGCGCAGGTGTCGGGCATCCATGGGAAATATTCGGGGCGGTCGGCGGCGAGCACGGCGCATTCGGTCACGAGGGCGTGGCGGTCGGGGTAGCCGGTGCAGCGGCAGGTGGATACATCGAGCAGGCGGCAGGCGATGCAGGTGTAGTGGACCATGCCGGTGTCTTCGTCCTCGAGCTTGTGGACGCAGCATTTGGCGCAGCCGTCGCAGAGGGATTCCCATTCGTCTTTGGTAAGCTCGTGGAGCTTCTTGGTTTGCCAGAAGGGTTGCATGTCAGCTCGTGTGTTTGTTGATGAGCGACACGAGGGCCTGCCGGCTGACGGGCTTGGAGATGTAGTCGTCCATGCCGCCATCGAGGCATTTCTGCCGGTCGTCGCGCATGGCGTGGGCGGTGATGGCGATGATCGGGATTTTTGCCACGGCGCCGCTCATGGCGCGGATGCGGGCGGTGGCTTCGAATCCATCCATGATGGGCATCTGGCAGTCCATCAGCACGAGATCATATTTTGCCCGGGAGATTTGCTGGATGGCATCCTGCCCGTTTTCGACGCCGTCCACGTGGCAACCGGCCTTGCGCAGGATGGCCATGGCGACCTTTTGGTTGACCTTGTTGTCTTCGACCAGAAGGATCTTCACGCCTTCCCTGACCTGGGTGGCCTCGGGTTTTTCAAGGGCTTCCGGTTTGGCCGGTTGGTCGGCTGGCGGCAGGGCGAGGTTGAAGAAGAAGGTCGATCCGCGTCCCGTGGAGCTGATGACGCCGATTTTTCCGCCCATGAGTTCGATGAGTTTTTTGCTGATGGCCAGTCCCAGCCCGGTACCGCCGTACATGCGCTTGGCGGAACCATCGGCCTGGGTGAACTTTTCGAAGACGGTGGCTTGCTGGTCCTTTGAAATGCCGATGCCGGTGTCGATGACCTGGAAGTAGAGTTCGGATTCCCCGTTCGTCTTCGTATGGCTTTCGATGTTCAGGGTCACGGAGCCCTTGTGCGTGAACTTGATGGCGTTGCCGACGAGATTGACCAGCACCTGCCTGATCAAGCCTTCGTCGCCCGTGACGTACAACGGCACGTTGTCCGCGCACGCGCAGGTGAGCACGACGTTCTTTTCCTCGATCTGCGGGGCGAATAGATCGCGGATGTTGCCGCACATTCCACGCAGGTCGACGGGCGATTTGCGGAGGTCCATCTGGCCGGCTTCGATCTTGGAGATGTCGAGCACGTGGTTGATGATGGTAAGCAGGCCGGCGGTCGATTGCAGGATGGTATCGGCGCAGTTTTTCTGTTCGCTGCTCAACGGGGTGTCGGCGAGGAGTTGGGCCATCCCGACGATTCCGTTGAGCGGGGTACGGATTTCGTGGCTCATGTTGGCAAGGAACTCGCTTTTGGCCTGGCTGGCGTTTTCGGCCATTTCGCGGGATTGTTCGGCGAGTTCCTTGGCTTCCTCCGCCATTTGGCGGGCCGCGTGGAGTTTTTCTTCGGCTTCCTTGCGCAGGCTGATGTCGCGTGCGTGGAGCTGGAGCACGGTGCGTCCTCCGAGTTTCAACAGGGTGCCTGTCATTTCGATGGGGGTTATGGTGCCGTTGGAGGACAGGCTTTCGCCTTCGCATTGATGGAGTTTTCCGGCAAACCACAGCGCCATGTTTTTCCGGACGTCGTCCTGCTGGTCGGCCGGAGCCAATTCGTAGATGGTTTTCGAGAGCAGTTCCTGCTTCTTCATCTGGACGGCGGCGCAGGCCTTCGAGTTGACGGCGACGACGGTGCCGCTTTCCTCGATCACAAACACGGCATCCGGCGAATGTTCGAAGAATTGGCGCAGGCGCTCTTCGCTCTCGGCGTATTGCCGGGTCCGTTCGTCGACCTTTTGCTGCAGTTTGCGGCTCCAAAGCAGAATCACCATGATGACGCAGGCCACCAGCAAAGCCGCGATCGAGGTCATCATCAGGTAGGTGCGCAGCGGAACATGGTGCTGGGAGTATTCCGATCCGAGCCATTTGCCTTGGATCTTGTAGAGGGTTCCGCTCGACTGGGCGTTTTCGATGCCTTTGTTGAGGATTCCGCGCAGGATTTCGTTGTCCTTCCTGACGGCCATGCACAACCGGGCGGTGAAGAGCGGATCGCCGGCCATCTTGATATGGCTGGATTCGGTGGCATACATGAAATGCTGGATCACCAGTTCGTTGCCGATCACGGCATCGACCTGGCCATTCGCCAGCAGGTCGATGCATTCCTTCACGGTGGGTACGAACTTGATTTCGCACTGGATATTGTTGCGCTGGAGGATCTCCATGGCATGGCTTGATTCCATGATGGCGACGCGCCGGCCTTCCAGATCGTAGATGTCGGCAATGTCGTTCTGGTCGCTGCGCACAAACAAGGTGACGGGGGTGAGTTTGAGGGTTTGGGTATAGCCGAATTCTTCGCCCAGTTCCGGCGTGTAGAAGAGGCTGGTCATGGCGTCCGCTTCGCCTGTCCGGAGCATTTCGAGCGCCTTTTCGAGCGGGGCGGTTTCGAAGCGGATCTTGAAGCCGAGGTCCGCCGCCATCCATTGCGCCAGTTCGACGTTCATTCCGCCGACCTGCCTTTTTTGGACAAACTCGAAGGGGGCGTTGCCGGGTTGCGAGACAAAGACGATTTCGCCCTTGCGGGCCAGATAGGCCATATCCTTTGCGTTCAGCGGCGCCGCGGACAGGTGTCCGGCCAGCCACATCGGCAATATGAGAAAGAGGATTCTATGCAACACGGGTCTCATGGTCATGGGCATCTCGTAAATTTGCGCACTATATGGATTCGACCCAAGGCGGTAAACAAAAACATGGGGATGAATCGCGGCGGGCAAAACTTAAACTTTCAAGCCGCGGGGCGATCGACTAGTCTGCCCGGATCATGGCAGGCAGAAGAAAAGTTGCGCAGGTGATGCGGCGGTTTACACCGGACAAATGGGGCGGCACCGAAAGCGTCGTCTTCAACCTTTCGCGCGAGTTGATCCGGCAGGGCATCGAAAGCCCCGTCTTCTGCACCGCCATGTTTTCCAAGCCGGGCGTCCAGTGTCTGGAAGAAGTTCCCGTGAAGCGCTACCGCTATGTTTTTCCATGGCTTGGACTTTCCCCGGAGGCGAAGGCGCAGCTTCGCCTCAAGGGCGGAAGCCCGCTTTCTCTTTCGCTTTTTTGGGGATTGCTCAAGGAGCGGAACCTATCGCTCATCCATGTCCACGTGCAGCATCGTCTCGGCGGCATGGCGCGCACGGTCGCCCGGCTCCGGGGCATTCCCCTGGTGGTCAGCCTCCATGGCGGCCATTTCACCTTGCCGGCGGAACAGGTCGACAAGATGACCAAGCCCTTCCGCGGCAAGCTCGAATGGGGCAAGGCTTTTGGCCTCCTGTTTGGCGCGCGGCGGGTACTCAACGATGCCGACGCCGTAGTTTGCGTCGGCCAAAGCGAATACGACGAAGTGCACCAACGCTATCCGTTCAAGAACGTGTTCCATGTGCCCAACGGCGTGGACGTCGACCGGTTCGCTACCGCGGACGGTTCCGCTTTCCGATCGGCGTACGGATTCCAGCCGCCGGAAAAAATCGTGCTTTGCGTCTCGCGCATCGACTACCAGAAAAACCAGCTCGGCCTCGTTCGCGCCTTCGCCGCTTTCGCGCAGGACCTCCCCGACCACCGGCTCGTCATCATCGGTCCTGTCACGGTCGAGGACTACCATGAACAGCTATTGGCCGAAATCGCCATGCGGAGAATCCAAAACCGCGTGCTGGTCATTCCGGGGTTCGCGCCCAACGACCCGCTGCTGCCAAGCGCCTACAAGGCCGCCGAAATGTTCGTGCTGCCGACGCGCCACGAGCCCTTCGGCATCGTCATCCTCGAAGCATGGGCTGCTGGATTGCCGGTCGTCGCCAACCGCATCGGCGGTATTCCCGGTTTCGCCACCGACCGCGAGAACATCCTGTTCGCCGAGCCCGACAACGAGCGGGAGCTCGCCGACCGCATGGCGGAACTTGCAGCCGATGCAGCCTTGCGCAAGAGCCTTGCGGGAAACGCATTCAACGCGGCTGCATCGACCTACGACTGGCCGATGGTGGCTCGGAAGGTGCTCGAAATCTATGGGCAACTTGCACAAAATTTGACCGATTAAAACTGGCGATGGACGGCGATTTCGACCACTATGCGGGCTTTTAAACCACACATAACGCAGGGGACACCATGCCGCATAATGAAGTGAAGCAGAGGATCGGCGAGCTCAAGAGCGAGTTGGAACAGACACCGAAGGAAACAAGTTTTCTCGAAGAAAAGCTGGAGCAGGCCAAGGACGGGATCGAGCGCTACACCCCCGAAGCCATCCAGGATCTGGTCGAAACGCTCCAGCGCGAAGCCGGCGAATTCGAGGTCGAGCATCCCCGCATCACCGCGTTGATCAACCAGGTTACGACTGCGCTTAGCGATATTGGAATTTAAATAAAGAAGGAGAATCTTAAGATGACCAAGATATGCTGCATCGGTGCCGGCTACGTCGGCGGACCCACCATGGCGATGATCGCCAAGAAATGCCCGGACGTACAGGTAACCGTCGTCGACATCAACGCCAAGCGCATCGCCGCCTGGCAGTCCGACACCCTGCCGATCTACGAACCCGGCCTCGACGAAGTTGTCAAGGAAGCGCGCGGCCGCAACCTCTTCTTCTCGACCGATGTCGACCAGGGCATCCGCGACGCCGACATCGTGTTTGTAAGCGTCAACACCCCGACCAAGACCTTCGGCGAAGGTGCCGGCTGCGCGTCCGACCTCCAATACTGGGAACTCTGCGCGCGCCGCATCAAGGAGGTTTCCACCACCGACAAGATCATCGTCGAGAAGAGCACCTTGCCCGTCCGCACGGCCGAAGCGATGGATCGCGTGCTGCACAGCGGCCAGAAGAGCGTCCATTTCGAAGTCCTGTCCAATCCCGAGTTTTTGGCCGAAGGCACCGCCGTCGCCGACCTGGAGAATCCCGACCGCGTGCTGATTGGCGGGCATGAAACCCCCAGCGGGCAGAAGGCCTTGAAAACCCTCGTCGACATCTATGCCACCTGGATCCCGCGCGACCGCATCCTGACCGCCAACGTCTGGTCGGCCGAACTATCCAAGCTCACCGCCAACGCATTCCTTGCGCAGCGCGTCAGTTCCATCAACGCCATCTCCGCGCTGTGCGAAGCCACCGAGGCCGACGTCGCCGAGATTTCCCGCGCCATCGGAACCGATAGCCGCATCGGGTCGAAGTTCCTCAAGGCCAGCATCGGCTTCGGCGGATCGTGCTTCAAGAAGGACATCCTCAACCTCGTCTACCTCTGCGAAAGCTATGGTTTGCAGGCTCCCGCCGACTACTGGCGGCAGGTCGTGCTGATGAACGAGTACCAGGAATTGCGCTTCGTGAAGACCATGCTCCGCAACATGTTCAACACCATTGCCGGCAAGCGCGTGGCCGTCTTCGGCTTCGCCTTCAAGGCCGATACCGGCGACACCCGCGAAAGCCCCGCGATCCGCGTCTGCCGCGCGCTGGCCGACGACCACGCCAAGGTGGTCGTCACCGATCCCAAGGCCATCGAAAACGCCAAGATTGAAATGCCGGACCTGCTCGACCGGATCGAGTTCGAGAAGGATCCCTACAAGGCCGCCGCGGGTGCGCATGCCATTGCGCTGCTCACCGAATGGAAGGAATACAAGACGCTCGACTACCAGCGCATCTTCGACTCCATGGCCAAGCCCGCCTTCATCTTCGATGGACGCAACATGCTCGACCACAAGGCCCTCTTCGAAATCGGCTTCGAGGTCTACTCCATCGGCAAAGGCCTGCGGACGCATCTCAAATAGGTTGCGGTCACGGGGAAATGCGAAGGGGCTTCCGGTGTTTGGGAGCCTCTTTTTTTTTGCAAACTACCCGTGGAGTCGCTCCCGATATCGGCTTGTGGTGGCGGGTTGTCTTAACTAGACTGCGCGCAAACCATGAAGGAGTTTTTCACAAAGGCCATCCAGCAGGTAACGGCGGAACGCGATCCCATGCGCGACCGCTCTGTCGGATTGGTTGTCTTCGGTACGCTCGATATCCTATTCGGTATTTTCTGCTTTTCCATGGCCATGTTGCTGCTGATCAGCGTTTCCTCCCTGGGACTGGGAGGCATGAAGCCGGTGCATTACGAAATAGCGCTGCTTTTCCTTTTTTTCCTGACGGGGTGGTTCATTGTGGTCGGGCTGGGCAGCATCAAGGCGCGGCGTTGGGCTAGGGCGCTTCTTTTGGTCGGCGCGTGGGTGGCGGTGTTTTTTGGTACGCTGGTCTTGGCGGTCATCCTGTTCGTCTTGCCGGAAATGTACAACCTGGTGGCCGACAGTGCCCTGTTTCCGCCACGCGGGGCGCTTGATTTCCTTTCTTTGCTGATTTTTGTCCTGGTCTTGCTGCAGGTGGCTTTTCCCATGGTTGGAATCGCGTTCTATGGTTCGCAAAGCGTGCAAGCCACCTGCGAGCGGTTGAACCCGGAGCCGAGTTGGACGGACCATTGCCCGCTGCCGCTGCTGGCCATGAGCTTCATTTCCATTACCGGAAGCTTTTCCATTATTTTCGCGGGCACCACGAACTATACGGTATTCGTGTTCGGACGTGTGCTCAACGGGTTTCCGGGGGCGGTGGTTGTGGCGTTCATCTCGGCGGCCTGCGGCTATGTGGGGTGGGGGGCGTATACCCGCAAGATGCATGCGTGGTGGAGTGCCTATGCGCTCATCGTGCTGCTTTCGGCTTCGATGATGCTCACGTTTTCCGGGATGGACATGGCCACGATGTACGATTTGATGGGCTATACCGACGAGCAGAACCGGCATCTCCAGGAATTCTATCCACTCAGCCCGTCGACGCTCACGTTCATGAGTTGCGCCTGGGGCATCATGGCCTGCATCTACCTCGTTTGGGTGCGCGACCGCTTCCGTCCCGAAAAGGATGACGTCGAAGTCAAGTCCTACGAACGGCGACTGGCCGAGGAAAACGCCGCCAAGCCCGAGGAAGCGCCCCGGAACCGCATGCGGCTGGATTAACTTCCAAAGGCCGGGAAGTTTAGCCTTTTATTTTCAAGCGATTGGAGGAAATATGCCCCACTCACAGCAATTGGACAAACAGGAGCATCTATGGCGGGAAAGCATATCGGATTGGGACGCGGCCTCGACGCACTGATCAAGGACGGAACGACAGCAAAGAACCAGGCCACCGCCAAGAAGGTAGCCGCTCCCGCGCCGGCCGAAACCCCGGCGGGCGGCGTGCGCGAAGTGCCGGTGGCCAAGGTGGTGGCCAGCCCTTGGCAGCCGCGCAGCACGTTCGATGCGGAGTCCCTTGCCGAACTGGTGCAATCCGTCCAGGTGCACGGGGTTCTGCAACCCCTGCTCGTCCGCGAGGTCGGCAGCAAGTTCGAACTCATTGCCGGTGAGCGCCGCCTGCGTGCCGCCCGGACGGCAATGCTTAAAACCGTTCCGGTGATCGTGGTCGAAGCCAGCGACGAAAAGGCGCTGGAGATCGCCCTGATCGAAAACCTGCAACGCGAAGACCTCAACCCGATCGAGGAAGCCGAGGGCTACGCGCTGCTCCAGAAAAAATTCAACCTGACCCAGGATGCCATCGCCAAGCAGGTCGGCAAGGCCCGTGCTTCGGTGGCCAACGCCTTGCGCCTGCTGGAACTGCCCGACGGCATCCGGAAATACATCACCGAAGGTCTCTTGTCGGTCGGACACGCCAAGGTCTTGCTTTCGCTGGAAAGCGACAAGGAAAAAGCATTGCTGGCCAAGCGCGCCATCAAGGAGGGCCTCAGCGTCCGGGCCTTGGAAAAACTCGTCAAGAAGCTGACCCAGCCGCCGAAGAAGCCGCGCGCCGAACGGTCTGATCTGCCGGGCGACTATCTGCATACGTTGTCCGACGAACTGCACCAGTTCTTCGGCACCAGCGTGCGCATCAACCCGTCGAAAACCTTGACCAACGGCCGCAAGGTTAAAGGCTCGCTGGAGATCGACTTCCACGACAACGATGAACTCGACCGCCTGCTGACGATCGTTGGCTATTCGAGCGACCTCTAGCGATGAGCGATTCCGCCCCAACCCAACGCGAGCTGCTGGCCAAGGAATACGACGCCATCCACAACCGCCTGTTTGTCATCCAGATCCTGCTGGTGGCCATCCTGCTGGCGCTTTACCAATTCACCGGTGCCTCGGCGGCGCTGGCCAACGGGTTGTCTGCGCGGTTTGGCGAAAACCTTTGGTACGCCACCAACGCCGTCTACACGGTCGTCACCGTATTCGGGTTCGCCGCCTGCATGTTTCCGCTTTCCTTCTACAGCGGCCACGTGCTCGAACGCCACTATGCGCTTTCCAACGAAACCTTCGGCGACTGGCTGGCCGACTTCGTCAAATCGCTCCTGATCGATCTTGCGCTGGCGACGGTGCTCTTCTCCGTCATCTATGCGCTGCTGCGCTGGACGCCGGACTGGTGGTGGGTATCGGCCACGGCCTTCTACATCCTGTTTGCCGTCGTGCTTTCCACGCTGATGCCGGTGGTGATCATGCCGCTGTTCCACAAGTTCGAACCGTTGGCCGAGGGCGAGTTGACCGCGGCGGTGCGCAAGATGATGGACGATGCGGGCATCAAGGTGGTCGGCGTATACAAATGGGGACTGGCGGAAAAGACCAACACGGCCAACGCCGCCTTCGCCGGCATCGGCCGTACCCGGCGCATTGTGCTCGGCGATACCCTGCTGTCCGGCTACTCGCAGGCCGAGATCCTCTCCATCCTCGCGCACGAAGTCGGGCACTACAAGAACCACGATACCCTGCGCCTGATGCTTACCGGATCCGGGCTGGCGCTCATCGGCTTCTACATCGCCCATCTCTGCCTGACCGGCCTGGCCGGCCTGCTGGGGTTCGCCGCGATCTACGATATTGGCGCGGCCCCGCTGTTCATCTTCAGCCTCTTTGTCTTTTCACTCGTCTCCATGCCGTTTGCCAACATGCACTCGCGCCGCCGCGAATTCGCGGCCGACGCCTATGCCATCGAAAAGATGGGATCGCCCGACGCCTTGGTCTCGGCCTTCGAAAAGCTGGCCGACCAAAACCTCTCCAACAAAGAGCCGTCCAAGTGGATCGAATTCATGTTGCATAGCCACCCCTCCATCGCGCGCCGCATCGCCCGCGCCCGGGAGCGCTAGAGGACCGGTTCCGGGCCATGACCGAGCATTCCCACAACGCAGCGGAGTCTCCGGGGAAAAGAACCTTTTTTTCACACGAGGCGGTGCGCGGCGTGCCGTGGATGCTGCTCAGCAAGCTGGTGCTCTTTTTCGTCTACTTCGGCGTGAGCGTGCTCACCGTCAACGGGCTGGGCAAGGACAAGTTCGGCGTGTTCAGCCTGATGACCAACATCTCCTCCTACCTGCTGGTGGTTTGCGGGCTCGGGCTGGGGGCGGCGCTGATGCGCTACGTGCCGGAGCTTGCCCTGCGCCAAAACCGCCGCGGACTCATCCACCTGCTCTGGAAATCCGCCCTGCTCCAATTGCTGGCCACCTCTGTCGCGACGATGGTGCTGCTTCACTTTTCCGATCCATTGCAACGGTTGTTCAATGCCGGGCATGTCGAGCGTTTCCGGTTCTATCTGGCCCTGGCCTGCGGATTGGTCGGACTGTCGCTCCTCAAGGAGTTTATTGCAACGGTGTTCACCTCCGTGTTCAGGATGCGGATCGTCGCGATGCTTTCTACCCTTCAAGGCGTGGTTTGGCTGGTGGCCCTTCTGGTCGGATTGCGGATCAGTCCCGAAGTCGGCACGGTGTTCTACGTGCAGATGCTCTCGATCGGCCTGGTCTATTCTTTCGGGACGATCGCGCTCGTGCGCTTTGTACATCGGCTGCCGTGGCGAACGGATGAATTCGGCATCGGCAAGCGCCGCGCGCTGCAATTTTCCGGTTCCGCCATGCTGAGCGCCATCCTCCGCATGATGATGTTCAAATATTCCGAAATCTTCTTCCTGGCGGCGGTCGGCGGAACAACGCTGGCAGGCATGTACGATCTCGGCTACAGCCTGCCCTATACCATCGTAACCTTCATCCCGCTGGCCTTGCTTTCGCTCTTCACCGCCGCTTTTGCCGAAGCCTACGTGCGGGACAACGACTGCCTCGGGCGGCTCATCGGCTCCTACTACAAGCTGCTCATCATGGTGTCGCTGCCCGTCGCCGTGCTCGGCGCGTTTTTCGCACCCGAAGCCTACCGCATCATCTACTCCGGCGAGATGGATGCAGCGGGGCGCATCGCCTCCGCCTTTTGTCTGGTGTTGCTCCTGCCCCTGCTTTCCATGCCGCTCTCGATGGCGCTCAAGGCGAAGGAGAAAGTACACAACATGCTGCCGATGATGATGCTGCAGATCGCCGTCAACCTAGTGCTCGATTGGCTGTTGATCGTACATCTGCGCTGGGGAGCAACAGGAGGCATCTGCGCCGTGCTCGGCACTTTTGTGCTGACCATTTCGCCGCGCCTCATGGTGGCCCGGCGGATTATTGGAGGCATCTACTTTCCCATGCGCTTTCTCCTGCGCATGACGGGTGTGCTTGCGCTGGATGCTGGCGCGTTCTACTGGATCGCGGTGCAGACCCGGTTGTTCGAGCGGTTCGCCAACAACTGGATCAACCTCGGATTGCTCTTCGCCGTTGCGGCCGCCTACCTCGTGGTCTTCCTTCTATGCGTACGCATGCTGCACCTCGTCCGGAAATCCGATATCGCCGACTTCCAAGCCTTGGAAATCGCCCCGCTCAACACCGCCCTGAAACTCCTTTTCGGGGTGTAGGATCGGTAGGGACATCAACCGTTCTTGATGGGGCGGTAGCGGACGCGGTGGGGCTGCCACTTGTCGCCCTTTTCCTTGCGTTGCCATTCGTGGAACGCCTGGTAGTTGCCTTCGAACCAGATGATCTGGCTATCGCCTTCAAACGCCATGATGTGCGTCGCGACGCGGTCGAGGAACCAGCGGTCATGGCTGATCACGACGGCGCAGCCGCCAAAGCTCATCAAGCCCTCTTCCAACGAACGGAGCGTGGCGACGTCGAGGTCGTTCGACGGTTCGTCGAGCAGCAGCAGGTTGCCGCCGCTGCGCAGGAGCTTGGCGAGGTGGACGCGGTTGCGTTCGCCGCCGGAAAGGATGCCGACCTTCTTCTGCTGTTCAGCGCCCTTGAAGTTGAAGCGTGCGCAGTAGGCGCGGCTGTTCATTTCGCGGCCGCCGACTTCGAAGGATTCCTCCCCTCCGGAAATTTCCTCCCAGATGGTTTTGTTTGGATCAAGGTTGTCGCGCAGCTGGTCGACGTAGGCAATATCGACGCTTTCGCCGATCTGCAACTCACCTGAGGTAGGCTGCTCCGTTCCGATAATCATTTTGAAGAGCGTGGTCTTGCCCGCGCCGTTGCCGCCGATGATGCCGACGATGCCGCCGGGCGGCAGGCTGAAGCTGATGTTGTCCATCAGCAACCGGTCGCCGAACGCCTTGGAGAGGTTGACGGCCTTGACGACCTTGTCGCCGAGGCGGCGGCCGTGCGGGATCTGGATCGAGAGGTTGTCCTCGCGGGCATCGAACTCCTGCGACGCGAGCTCATCATAGCGGGCCAGGCGCGCCTTGTTTTTGGTGAGGCGGCTCGACGCATTCATACGTACCCATTCGAGCTCCTGCTTGAGTAGCTTCTTGCGTGAGTCGTTCATTTTCTGGGTCTTCTCGGCGATGATCTGCTTTTGCTCGAGCCAGGCTTCGTAGTTGCCCTTGTAGGGATAGGCGCGGCCGGCATCGAGTTCGAGGATCCACTCGGTCACGTTGGAAAGGAAGTAGCGGTCGTGCGTCACCACGATCAATGTGCCGGTGAAGCGCTTGAGGTGCTCTTCCATCCAGCCGACGGATTCCGCGTCGAGGTGGTTGGTGGGCTCGTCGAGCAAAAGCACATCGGGGTTTTGCAGTAGCAGGCGGCAGAGCGCCACGCGGCGCTTTTCACCGCCGGATAGGATGTCGACGCACTGGTCGCCTTCCGGCAGGCGCAACGCGTCCATCGCCATCTGTACGTGGCGGTCGAGTTCCCATAGGCCCTGCGCATCGATCTGGTCCTGCAGCTTGGCGACTTCGTTGTTGAGCTTGTCGGATTCCTCGTCGGAAACATCGCCGCCCAGCAGTTCCCAGATTTGGTCGTAGCGATCGAGCTTGGCCTGCTGTTCGGCCACGCCCTGCATCACCACTTCCTGCACCGTCTTGCCTTTGGTGAGTTGCGGTTCCTGTTCGAGGTAGCCGACCTTGGCGTTCTTGGCGACGTGGCAGATGCCCATGTATTCGGTGTCGAGTCCCGCCATGATCTTCAGCAGGCTGGACTTGCCCGAGCCGTTGCTGCCGATCACGCCGATGCGTGCGCCGAAAAAGAAAGCGAGGTTTACGTCTTCGAGGATGGTCTTTGCACCATGCTGCTTGGTCAGGTTTTCGAGGTTGAATATATATTCTCCAGCCATTGGAAGCTCCTTTTGAAATTGATCGCTGGGTTTTACCTATCCGCGCGAAAAAGGCAAGCCGGATGGTTTGCTCTTTCCAAGGAAGTGTCTGGAGGATCTTGCGTGCTGGGTATCAGGGCAGCAGGGCGCAAAGCTTGAACGCAACCACCAAACTGGCACAGGCAATCAGGACAATCAGGATTACGAGTTTCAAGGGGATCCACTCACAATTTGTTGTTAAACTCGTCGTGGTCACATCCGCAAGCGCCACATACCCATTTGCCCATGTTGCGTTGCATCTGCCGGAAGAACAGGCGGGCGCCGCATAATGGGCAGGTCTTTGATGGTTGGCGTGCGGATGATTTATCGAATCCGTTTAGATAGGCCATCGCGCCCACAACGAGAATCAACACGGTCAAAGCATATAGGCCAAGCATCATAAAACCTCCCTGTTGCCTGAACATTCCTTATGGTAGGTAATGAAGGCTGAAACTTGGTTTTGGGTCATGGACTTCACTAGCCTTATGCGATCACCGAGAGATTCTTTCCTGACGTGCTTGATAGGGCACTCCGTCAATTCCTCCCCATGTGGACATGCGACCGAGAGTGAGAAAATTCCTGCTACGGAGTGCTCGAACTCTTCCAAATGGGTTTTTAGGTCATCATTCATAGGTTGGCTCCGGTGCCTGAATAAAGGTGAATATTCGCAAGGTATATGCCAAGCACCGGGAAGGGGTTAAAAAGAATTGGAATTAAAAATTAACTAATTATTATGCAGTCACTTATGCATGGAAATATTTTCGCATAATCGCTCGGTCTGGTTGGATCGGATAGAGCTAATGCGAAAAAAGGGTGCGTTTTCTCAAATTCTAGAGACGAATTGCCAAATGGTAGCGCGATGTTTATCCGTTCATTCCGTTGCCGCATTGAAAGTGCAAACCAAGTCCATCCTTGCAGACGGGATATCAGATCAAGGTTATATTCTTCTTGCGGGTTGTTGAATTAGCTTTAAAATGCGTATTCATACTAAGAGAATGGTGGGGCATATGGATGTACGCAAAGGGTTTTCTTACCTGTCGGAATTGGATACGCGGGCGCAGTCGATGGTTGCCATTGTTTTGCTGGCGGTCATTCCTGCCTTGTCGCTGTTTTACATGGGTACGGTGATCGGGCAGGGTGCCTCCCAGTTTTCGCTCGGGGCAAAAAGCATCGTTTTCCTACTGACGGTTATTGTGGCCTCTTCGGGGTTCCTCGTTTTGCGGAAATATCCCGCCAACATTATTAAGCTCCGGCAATACATTGCGGAGATTGCCGCAGGGACGATTCCCGACCGCATTTCCCTTGTGGATACGAAGAATTCGGACGACATCAAGTACATTGAAGAAAGCTTCAACAGCATATTGGAGGAGTTGCGGCAAAGGATTCAACTGGCGGAGGAAAACCTGCGCGTGGAGCATGAGCTGCGGGAGACCATCGAACACCAGCAACATGCGCTGTTGGAGGCCGAGCGGCACCGCGCCATGATTCAAACCCTGGGTGCGGCCTGCCACCACATCGGCCAACCGGCTACCGCTTTGCGGATGCGGCTGTATCTTTTACGCGACCTTGCGGCCAACCCGGAAGAGCTTCAGGAAATTGAACAATGCACCAAGGCCGTGCAAACCATCTCGGATGTACTCCAGACGTTGCGGGAGGTTGGTGAATTTAAGACCGAGCCGTATCTTCACGATGGGGGTTCTTGCTCGGATGAAGTTCTTGTAGTCGAGACATGATCTGGCATTAAACAGGGGTCCCTGACTCGGAACTCCGTTTTTTTTGTCCGTTATTGCGGCAGTTCGTCCGGCAGCCCGGGGGAAGGCTTCCAATCTCCGGCGGCGTTGCGGGCGAAGGTGACATCCATCTGGCCAAGATTGTCGGACTTGTCAACGTAGCCAAGGCGGTAGGTGATGGTTTGTCCGCTGTAGTCGCGCTTTTCCGCAACGTTGACGCGGATATTGGTATAGTGGCGCTCGAACACACGGAAGGCGCGTTCGGAGTCGGGCATGATCTTCAACAGAACCGGTTCGGCGGATGGGTCGTCCATTTTCTGGAGCGCGGCATAGAACGGCGAGTTTGTCAGTTCTTCACCCTTCGCCAGCTTCCCTTTGAGGATGCCGATGAGCGGATCAAGCGCACGGTGGTCGCCCATCTCGCCCAGTATGGCCGCGGCATGGCTGGCGATAAGGTTGTTGCGGTCGTAGAGGGCCGCGAGAAGCGGGAATACAGCTAGATCACCTGCGGCGACGAGCCGTTCCTTGGCCATTTGCTGGTTGGCTTCCCCGCGGAACCGGTCGACGCTCCTTTTAATGACCGGCATGCCGGCCTCGTCAACATCCGGCTGTTCCGGCGGTGGGACGGTTTCATCGCTGAGCAACCGGATGAGTAGGGGCGTGGTTTCGCGTGTTGGTGCGAAGTCGGGGGCGCTGATGACCCGGAAGGCGGTGCGGCCTTGGGCTTGCAGGTTGGCTGCGGTGGCCTTGTCGAGCGCGTAGGCGGGATTGAGAGCCGTAAGAGCGCCCCATAGATCGAGGCGCCACGAAGGCGCTCCGCTCCAGGTGGAGCGTGCATTGAACCACATGCGACCCGCCGGACCGGCATGGCTCGTCGCGGCTGCCACGGCTTTTGCGGCACAGGGCTGGCCGATATTTTCAAGCGCGCGAAAGGCATGGTTGCGGAAGGTGGAAACGTTGTGGCCGGCGGCTTCGAGCAGGGTGTCGACCGCATCGCCATCCATGCGGGCGAGCTGGTCGACCAAAGCCATGTCAAGGTCGGTTTTATTGCCAACCGCCACACGGGCGAGTTCGTACCAGATCAGGTTTTCCCCCGAGGTCGGAATCGCGTTCAGGCCTTGCAGTACGGCAATCGCGCCTTGACGCATGGCTTCGTTGTCGTCCCTAAGGGCATCAAGTGCTGCCGGGACGGAAGGTGTTCCGATGGAAACGAGCGATGCGGTCACGGCTGTGCGCACAGTGTCGTTGTCGTCGGCCATGGCGCCAATGAGGCCCTTGATGGCGGCGGAACCTTTTGTGCTGCCAAGCGCCTGGGCGCAGGCCAAACGTAGCGTGGGCGAGGGAGCCTTTAGTTTTTCCGCCAGCGGTCCGCTGGCCTTTTCTTCGCCGATGGCGCCCAACGAGGAGGCAACCGCGCATTGCACGGGTTCCGCGGAATCGTCGAGTGCGGCTATCAGCGCATCGACCGCATGGGTGGCATTCAGCGTTCCGAGTCCGGTTGCGGCGAGGGCGCGAGCATTGCTGTTCGTAAGCTGCAGGGCGCTGATTAGATGTCCGGTTGCCGGACCGTTGCCGATCGCCACCAAGGCGTCGATCGCTCTCAACCCAACTGAGCTTTCGGGATCGTTGAACAAGGCTGCGAGCGGCTCAACCGCCGCTTCGGCCTTTAGTTCGCCCAGTGCCGTTGCGGCTGCTTGGCGTATATTGGCCTTGGGATCCTGGAGCGCGCCGATCAGTTTTTCAACATTGCCCTTGGCTTTCCACTTGGCAATGTCGCTACTGGTGCGGCTGCAACCGACCAAGCCAAGCATTAGGATGGCGGCCATGGCCGCGAACGCTAGTTTCGTTGTTTTTTGCATCGTTTTATTTCCCCTTAGCCAACTCAACGCCCCAGCTTCCAATGTTTGGACGGAGGGAACCCCTTTTGCCTTAAAAACATACACGTTCGTTTTACAACGTGCAAGAACCCGCCCTTTGTTAGAATGGAGTCGCTCAGGGGCGGAACGACTTGCGGTATTTTGCCGGCGTGATGCCCATTCCTTTGCGGAACTGCTTGATAAAGTAGCTCTGGTCGCCGAAGCCGGTTTCGTAGGCGATGTCGGTGCAGGACATTTCGCTGGTTTCGAGCAGGCGGCGGGCTTCCTGGATGCGGAGGTATTGGATGTTCTGCAGCGCGGTTTTCCCGGTGGATTCCTTGAGCAGATGGGCAATGCGGAAAGTACTGAGCCCGGCGGCGGCGGCCACGTTTTCGAGGGTGATGGGTTCGGTGTAGTTGGCGGCGATATAGTCCAGCGCCTTGCTCACGGCGGGGCTGACGGGGTTGACGCCTTGGAGAAAAATGCTGTTCATGAAGTCGTCGAGCGCTTCGAGCAGCACGTTGCAAAGGTCGTCGAAATCCTTGGTGTCGACAATCCGTTCGATCCACCCCATGTGCCGTTCGAGCAAGGGTTCCATCAAGGGGCTATCCTCGACGGCAGCACGCACGAGGTAGCCCATCATCTCGATGGCGCGCGCGCGCACGACGACTTGCTTCGGCGAATAGAGGAACATGGCGGCGAGCATCTTGTTGAAGATCTTGCGGGCTCCGGCGCGGTCGCCAACCCGGATGAGGGAAAGCAGGATGCGCTCGTCGTCGTAGGGATAGGCGCGGTTCTGTTCGACCTTGCGCTGGTGGATCTCCTCGGCGATCTGCCGTTGCTGTATCATGCTTCCGCGGTTGCGCCGCAGCTGCACGGGGTTCCATCCGCTGTATTGGTAGAACAGCCGGAAAAGCTCGTCCGCCGCCTCGCGAATCCGTTCCTGTTCGAGGGCCGGCAGCTTCCGCACAAAGGCGTCCGCCTCCTTGCGGCTGGCACCTTCCGCCGAAAAATAATTCACGGCGGCATGGAGACTGGCCGGGTCGTCGTCGATCAGGATGGTGCCGCCGAGCAACCCGCCGCGCAGTTCGGAACCTTCGATCAGCGGCACGATCCAGCTCATCACCCCGGGGGCGACAAAGAAGGCCTGGGGTTCGCCCCACCGCACGCATTCCCCGAGGGCATGCGCCAAGGTGCGGTTTACGGCCGGCAGCTTCGCCACCGCGCCTACGGCCTCCGGCAGCTTCTGCACGCCTTGCGGATCCACCAGGCCGATGGAGAACCCATAGGCCGCACGGTAATCCTTGGCGACAGAATCAAAGAGGCGTTTTGACAAGATCGGCATATCTACTCCATTGCTATGGCTTTTGAATATTAGGTTAAGCCGCATATTAATATCACAGAACAGCAAGAACACAACAGTTCAAAGATTAAACATTCTATTGAAAACACGGTTGCGGACATAGGGTTTGCGCTCTCGAACGGAACGGGACTTGGCACGGAAGCCACTCAAGGAAATTCAAAGATGCAACACTCCAATATCGATGGCCGCGCAGTCGCGGAAAAGATGCTTGAGACCGTGCGGGCCGATGTGGCCGTGCTTAAAAAGGAGCACTGGTCGCCCACGCTGGTTTCCATCAAGATCGGTGACAATCCGGCGGTGGACCGGTATGTGCGCAACCAAAAGCGCAATGCCGATCAGGTGGGAATCGAGTTTGTGGAGCGGCATTATCCGGCCGATATTTCGGCCGACGAGGTCAGTGCTGCAATCGTCCACCTCAATGTGGATCCCACCGTGACGGGTATCATTCTACAGCGGCCGGTTCCCGAACATATTCCGATCAAGGCCTTGCAGGAGACCATTCATCCGATGAAGGACGTCGAGGGGATGCATCCGAAATCCATCGGAAACATTGTCTACGGGGAGTTGGAGCTTGGCCCATGCACGGCGATGGCTTCGGTCGAGTTGCTGAAGAGCACCGGCCTTAAACTGAAAGGACTCGAAGCCACGGTGATCGGGCACTCCGAGATTGTCGGCAAACCGATTGCCTTCCTGCTGATGGCCGAGGGCGCGACGGTGACCGTGTGCCACCACATGACACGCGAAGTGACGGTGCATTCGCGCCGTGCCGATGCGGTATTCGTTGCCGTTGGCAAGGCGGGGCTGCTCACCGGCGACATGATCAAGCCGGGGGCGGTGGTCATCGATATCGGTATCAACACGGTCGAGGGGGCGGACGGAAAACCAAAGCTGGTTGGCGACTGCGACTATGAATCCTGCCTGAAAACCGCCGGCTGGATCACGCCCGTGCCCGGCGGTGTCGGGCCGGTAACGGTTGCCATCCTCATGCGCAATACCGTGATCGCCGCCCGCCGCCTGCAGCGGCAATACACGAAACAGTTCCAGGCCAATACGGTCGTCTAGGCTTGATCGGCGCATCACATTGGCAAGATTGATATATCTCTGCTTCGGTTTCGGTGCGTTAATTAGGAATAAACAACCACATTATCCGTATAAAACAGCAAGAACGCCACATTTCAAAAACCAAACCTTCTATCGAAACCCCAGACCGCCACATAGGATGTGGCACATAACTAGGAGAACCATGAAGAGACTCAAGCAAGTATTGGCCGATGCATCCGGGTTTGCGGTTATCGCCGAATTAACGTCGGGGCCGGGCTATGACATGGCTCCCATCAAGCAGTTCCTTTCCACATACAGGGAAGCCGGCGCGGGAGCCATTCCGCTTGGGTTCGACTTTGCCGGCATCGCCCTGCCGCAGAATCCCGGCGGCGTTTCCAATCTCGATCCGTCGGATGTGCTGGCGCAGCTGGATGCCACCGGGCTGCTCGACAACCTCGACTATATCCCGCATCTCAGCTGCAAGGACCACAACAAGTCCGCTCTGAGCTCGATGCTGATCGGCTACAGGCAGCGCGGCGTTGAAAGCATTCTCGCGCTGACCGGCGACAAGCCCGTGTCCGCCAAGGGCGTGTTCGAAGTCGAGTCGGTCGGGCTGCTGCAAATGGTCTCCAAGATGAACCGTGCCGAAATCCTGAAGGCCAGCCCGGCAACGCTCGGCAAGGTGGCGCAGTTTTTTGCCGGTGCGGCGGTCTCGCCGTTCAAGTACACCGAACCCTCGCTGATGCAGCAATACTACAAGATGGAGAAGAAGGTCGCCGTTGGCGCAAGGTTCCTCATCACGCAGGTGGGCTGGGACTGGCGGAAGTCGCTTGAACTGATGACCTATCTCGACGAGGCGAAATTGACTGTGCCTGTGATCGGCAACGTCTTTTTCCTGAGCACCGCAAACCCCGCGCCGCGGTTGATGCACGACGGCAAGCTGCCGGGCTGCTACGTGAGCGACGCCTTGCTCGAAAAGCTCAAGTCCGAATCGTTCGCGGCGCAGGTAGAGCGTGCGGCGCAGCAGGTGGCGATGTACCGGTCGATCGGCGCGGCCGGCGTGGACATCGGCGGCGTGCATGATTTTGAAACCTTCAAAACCATTCTTGCGCGTGCCGCGGAGATCGGCGACCGCTGGACGGATTTCAAGGACAACCTCTACTGGCCACCGGCAGACGCCTACTATCTCTACGACGACGAAGGCCGCCGGAACGAAACGCCGAAAAACCAGCCGACCGCGCACGACCGCCGGTTCAACTTCATGCACAACACCCTGCTCGATCCCGACCGCAAGGGTTTCCACCTGCTGGAAAAAACCATGGAGAAGGCCGGGGCGAAAAAAAATCCCAACGGGTTGGCGGGGCGTACGCTCTTCGCCATGGAGCGGGCGATCAAGCATGCCGCGTTCGAGTGCGAAGAGTGCGGCGACTGTTTCCTCGCGGAAAACTTCGGCTACTGCACGATGGGCGGCTGCGCCAAGGGATTGGCCAATGCGCCGTGCGGCGATGCCAAGGTCGACGGAACCTGCGGCAACGAGAAGGGCGTGGTTTGCCGGGGCGAGCAGATCTATCTGGCCGCGAAGGCGCAGGAGGGCGGACTGGCGCGGCTGCGGAAAACGATCAACAGTCCGCGCATCGCTTCGCTGGAGCATAGTTCATCCATCCTCAACTATTTATTTGGAAAGGACCACACCATGAAAAATGCAATCATCACGATCGGCGAAGACATCCATGCTTCCATCCCGAAGAACGGTGCCGTCATGCGCGAGCTGCATGCCCTCGGTGCAGGGGCCTACGAAAAAGAGAGTCCGCAACTCGATTATGTCCGCGCGCTGATTGAAAACCAGGCGGCGGAAGGCGCGGACTATCTCGCCATCAACGTCGATGCCTTCGGCGAGTCCGATCCGCAGCTTGCCGTCGATATCATGGTGGAATACGTGAAGCTCGTCCGCCAGTGGGGCGGCACGGTTCCGGCCTGCATCGACAGCAGCAACAACAACGTGCTGATGGCCGGGCTGAAGGAGTGGTACAACACGACCGATCCGGTGAAGCCGCCGTTGGTGAACTCGATCAAGGTGTACTCGGCCGACACCATGATGCCGCTGAAAAAGGAATACGACTTTTCGTTTGTGGGCCTGCTGATGAGCGAAGGCGCGCCGACCGGGCCGGGCGGCTCGCATTCCGTCGAGGAGCTCTACGCCATTGCAGAAGAAATTTTCGACCAAGCCATACTGCATGGATTCAAGCCGGAAGAAATCTTCTTCGACTCGACCGTGTATCCGCTCGCCATCGATATGCCGATGCAGCCGGGCGTTCCCGGCTACACCTACCGCGCCTTCCAAACCATGAAGGCCATCAGGAGCAATCCGAAAATGAAGGGTGTGCATTTCTCGATGGGCGTGAGCAACTGCTGCCGCGACCTGCCCGGACGGAAGGTTGGCATCTGCCGCGCCTATGTGGAAAAGGCGATGGAGTATGGCTTGGATGCGGGCATCGTGAACGCCGCCCATAAATACGGCGCAACGCCGGCCGACCCCAGTCTGGTCAAGCTGGTGGCCGCCTATGCCGAAATGGATGGCGACATGGACAAGACCAACGATGCCATCGAACTCATGGGCGATTTCTGCGACAGCCTGCGCAAGTAGCATCGGACGAAAAGGGATCCAACCATGGAAACAGCAATCACCGATGCATACATGCCGGCCGAGATGGCGAAACGGGCGGAAGCCTCGGCCATCCGGAAAGCCAACCGCAGCTTCATCGATTCGTTTTTCCTGGCCATCCAGGCCGGGTCGTTCATCGCCTTCGGCGCGGCGTTCTTCACGCTTACGATCCACGACTCGGCGCTGGGCGTCGGCCTGACCCGGTTGATTGGCGGCATGACGTTTTCGCTGGGGCTGATCTTCGTCATCATCGCGGGAGCCGATCTGTTTACCGGCGATACGCTGATGGTGATGGCCTGCCTGAGCCGGAAGATCACGTGCCGCCAAATGCTGCGCAGCTGGGTGTTTGTGTTGTTTGGCAATCTGGCCGGGTCGCTGGTGATCGTATGGCTTATTTCACTGAGCGGCCATTGGCTGGGCCACGGCGGCGCGGTGGGCGCCGCGGCTTTGTCCATCGCCAACGACAAGGTCAACATGACGTTTGTGCAGGCGCTCGCGAGCGGGATGCTGTGCAACATCCTGGTCTGCCTCGCCATTTGGCTCTGCTTCAGCAGCCGCTCGGTGACCGACAAGATCCTGTCGATCGTTCCGCCCATCACCGCGTTTGTGGCCCTGGGTCTCGAACATTCGATTGCCAACATGTATTTCATCCCGGCCGGACTCGTGTTGAAGCACAGCCCGCAGATTATCGCCCTGCTCAACGGGGCGGATCTGTCGAATCTCACGGTGCATGGTTTCGTGTTCAGGAACCTGGTTCCGGTCGTGATCGGCAACATGGTCGGTGGCGCGATATTTATTGGCTTAGTGTACTGGATTCTTTACCTTCGCAAACCTACTGAAAATGGAGACAACCCATGAAACTTGATCCAACCAAAATGGCGGACTGGCAGATTGCCGAAGCCGCCGAACAGAACATCAAACCGATCCAGGAAATTGCCGCCAAACTCGGATTGAAGCCGGGCGAGCTGATCCCCATGGGACGGAACGTCGCCAAGATCGATTACAACAAAACCTGGCAGCGCCTCAAAAACGCGCCCATCGGCAAGTATGTCGACGTCACCGCCATCACGCCCACTCCGCTCGGCGAAGGCAAGACCACCACAACCATGGGGCTCGTCGAAGGCCTCGGTGTGATCGGCAAGAGGCCGGTCGGGGCCATCCGCCAGCCCAGCAGCGGCCCGACCTTCAACATCAAAGGCTCCGCCGCCGGCGGCGGTCTAGCGCAGTGCATACCGCTCGCCCCGTTTTCGCTCGGGCTCACTGGCGATTTCGATGCCATCACCAACGCGCACAATCTTGCGATGGTGGCGCTGACCGCCCGCATGCAACACGAAAGCAACTACGACGATGCGAAGCTGAAGCAGCTCGGCCTCAAGCGGCTGGATGTCGATCCCGAACGCGTACAGTTGAAGTGGGCGATGGACTTCTGCGCCCAGGCGCTGCGCAACATTACCATCGGCCAAGGCGGCCATATGGACGGCTTCGAAATGCAGTCCGGCTTCCAGATCACCGTCTCCAGTGAAATCATGGCCATCCTGGCCGTGGCCAGCAGCTTGAAGGACATGCGCGAACGCATCGGCAAGATGGTGGTGGCCTACAGCCGCAGCGGTAAGGAAGTGACCACCGCCGACCTCGAAGTGGACGGCGCCATGACCGCCCTGATGGTCGACGCGCTCAATCCCAATCTCGTGCAGACCATTGAAGGCAATCCGGTCCTCGTCCATGCCGGTCCCTTCGCCAACATTGCCATTGGCCAAAACTCGGTCATCGCCGACATGCTTGGCATCCGCATGGGCGACTACCTCGTAACGGAAAGCGGGTTTGCCGCCGACATCGGCTTTGAAAAATTCTGGAACCTGAAGTGCCGCTACTCCGGGCTAAAACCAGATGCTGTCGTGATTGTCGCCACGGTGCGCGCCCTTAAGATGCATGGCGGGGGGCCATCCGTAAAACCAGGCAAGCCGCTCGACTCCGCCTACACGGAAGAAAACCTCGGACTGCTCGAAGAGGGTTGCGCCAATCTGGTTGCGCATATCAACATCGTCAAGCAAAGCGGGGTCAGTCCGGTGGTCTGCATCAACGGGTTCTACACCGACACCCAGGCCGAACACGATCTCGTCCGGCGCATCGCCGAACAAAACGGTGCGCGCTGCGCGGTATCCGAGCATTGGCTCAAGGGGGGTGAAGGCGCGGTCGAGTTGGCCGAGGCCGTCGTCGCCGCCTGCGAAGAGGAACACCATTTCGAATACCTCTATGATCTCGACATGCCGTTCAAGGATCGCGTCTACACGATCGCCACCAAAATCTATGGTGCATCGGGCGTTGATTGGTCGGAGCTGGCCGAAAAGAAAATCGCACTTTACGAGGCCGACCCCGAAGTCAAAAAAATGGGTATGTGCATGGTGAAGACCCACCTCAGCCTGTCGCACAACCCGGACTTCAAGGGCGCGCCGAAAGACTGGATCCTGCCGATCCGCGATGTGCTCATCTATAAGGGTGCAGGTTTTGTCGTGCCGGTTGCCGGCGACATCAAGCTGCTGCCGGGCACGGGATCGAATCCGGGATTCCGCCGGATCGACGTGGATGTGGATACGGGCAAGGTGACAGGATTGTTCTAGCCGTGGATTTGGAATGTATCAGGAATTGAATGGATTCCGCATTTGGTGTTACAAAATCAGCAAGAATAGACCACTTCAGGGGATGTTCGTTCTATTTATGGGTTGGGTGTGTGTATTAAATACGGAAGATGGAGTTGAACGTTTAAACGGAGGAAATGGTTATGGCCAAAAATGAAGCATTGTTTGAAGCAGTACTAAAAGGCAAACGCAAGGATGTTGCCGAAATCGTCCAGCAGGAAGTGGACAAGGGAACCAACGTTGCCGAAATCCTGATGGGTTCCATGGTACCGGCGATGGCGGAGATCGGCGACCGCTTTTCACGCAACGAAGCCTATGTTCCGGAAATGCTGATTGCCGCACGCGCCATGCAGGCGGGACTGAACATTCTCGATCCGCTGCTTACGCAGGCCGGCCACAAGCCGCTCGCCAAGGTCGCCATCGGAACCGTCAAGGGCGACCTGCACGACATCGGCAAGAACCTCGTCGGCATGATGCTCAAGGGTGCCGGGTTTGAAGTGATGGATCTGGGCGTCGACTGCGACATTGAAAAATACAAGGAAGCCGTCGAAAACGGTGCCCAATGCGTTCTGCTGAGCGCACTGCTCACCACCACCATGCCCTACATGAAGGAAGTCGTTTCCGGCTTGGCAGGCTGTGGTGCGAAGATCCTCATCGGCGGGGCTCCGGTCACGCAGCAGTATGCAGACGAGATCGGTGCGGACGGCTACTCCAACGATGCCAACACCGCGGTGAAGGCCACCAAGGTTGTGCTGGGTCTTGCAGCCTGACGCGTTGCATGCTAATCAATCCGCATGTCCGTAATCTTCAACCTTGAAGGACGGTCGGTCGCTGTCGAATCCGACAGCGACCGTACTGTTTTGGAGCTGGCCCGCAAAGCCGGGTGGCACATCGATGCCAAGTGCGGCGGCAGGGGATCGTGCGCCAGCTGCAACGTGTTGCTCGGTGCCGGCCGCTACCGGGTCTTTGGCGAAGAAATCGAAGTGGCTCCCGACATGCGCCGCGAGGTGCTCTCCTGCCAAACCCGCATCCTTAGTGAAACGGCTGAAATCTTCATTCCACGGGCCTCCATTCTTTCGTTCGACGGTGCGCGCATTGCCGATGAAATGGATATTCCCGAACACACCTTCAGTCCGCTTTTTCCGGACGGCTACGGCTTGGCCGTCGATATTGGAACCACCACCGTTGTCGCCGCCCTGATCGACCTGCGCGACGGAACCATCGTCAGCCGCGAATCGCTCTACAACCAGCAGATCCTCAAGGCCGACGATGTTGTTTCACGCATCTCGCTTTGCAGCGAAGCGGGCAACCTCGAAGCACTGCAGGAGCTGGTGATTGCGCACACGCTCAACCCGCTGGTCCACAAGCTATGCGACGGAACGGGCGTGGCCAGGGAACGCATCGTCCACTGCGCCGTATCCGGCAACACGGTGATGATGCATATCTTCTTCGGCGTGTCGCCCGTCAGCATCGGCGTAATTCCCTTCAAGCCCGTCAGCCGGACATTCGAGGCCAAGGCGCATGCGCTCCGTATCGACATCGGACCCGATGCCCGCGTCGAAGCCATCCCCGCCATTTCCGGCTACGTCGGCGGCGACATCACCTCCGATATCCTCGCTTCCAATCTCTGGAACCGCGATGGCCTGACCGTACTGATCGACATCGGCACCAACGGCGAAATGGTTGCTTGCCTCGACGGGCAAATGAGTGCTTGTGCCACCGCAGCCGGCCCGGCTTTCGAAGGTGCCGGACTGCTGCACGGTACGCGCGCCGCCAGCCGCGCCATCGATACCATCGCGTTCGACGAAAGCCTCGACTTCCAAATCACCGTCATTGGCGACCCCAATCCTATGGGGCTATGCGGCTCCGCCATCATTGACTTCATCGCCTGCGGCTTCCGCTGCGGACTGATCAATATGCTCGGCCGCTACGATGTCGAACTGCTCAAATCCAGAAGTTGCCACGAAACCGTTGCCGGCATGCACGCCTGCGTGCTGGTGCAGGCCGAAGATTCCGCCACCGGCGAAACGATCACGGTTACCGAATACGACATCGCCGAAATCCTAAAAGCCAAGGCCGCGATCTATTCCGGGCTAAAGACCCTGCTGGCCGAGCTTGGTAAAACCGTGCGCGACATCGACCGCGTCATTCTCGCTGGGGGATTCGCCAAGCACATCAACCTCGAAAACGCCATTTGCATCGGACTGCTTCCCGATATTGGAACCGGAAAATACGAAGTGATCGGCAACGGTTCGCTCGCCGGGGCCTCCCTCGCGGTGCTCGACCGGTCCGCGGCGCAGACCTACCTCGAAATCATCGAACGGCCACAGATCGTCACGCTCAACAAAACCGCCACTTTCACCAACTATTTCCAGGAGGCGCTCGCCATTCCCAACCTTGACGAAGACGACTTTCCGAGCATCGTAAAACCATGAAATTCAAATTGATCAGCTGCGAAATATTTTTCCGGGAGATGGAGTTCCTGTTGGAACAGTCGCCCCACAAGATCGACGTGGAGTTCATGCAGAAAGGGCTGCACGATATTCCCGCCGATGAAATGCTGAAGCGCTTGCAGGCGCAGGTCGATGCCGCGGCGGAGCAGGAGTACGACACGATCCTCCTCGGCTACGGACTCTGCAACAATGGACTAAACGGACTGAAGTCGCGCGGCGTCCAGCTGGTGCTGCCGCGCGCCCACGATTGCATTACCCTGTTCCTCGGCAGCCGCGCGCGCTACCAGGACTATTTCTTTTCGCATCCCGGCACCTACTTCAAAACCACCGGATGGATCGAGCGCGACAAGATCGCCGATGAGCTCAAGCAGCTCAGCATCCCGAACCAGACGGGCATGGACATGAGCTACGCCGAACTCGTCGAGCAATACGGCGAAGACAACGCCGAGTATCTGTGGGAAGAACTCTGCAACACCGAAAAAAACTATTCGCAAATCACCTTCATAGAAATGGGCGTCGAGCCCGACGATTCGTTCGAAAAGATCGCCAAGGACGAGGCCGTTTCCAAACATTGGAATTTTGAAAAGGTTCCCGGCGACCTCGGCCTGCTCCGGCGGTTGCTTTCCGGAGACTGGAACCCCGACGACTTCCTTGTTGTTCCACCGCGCCGGGAAATTGCAGCCAACCATACCGAGCACATTGTCGAGCTCAAGTCCGGCAACTAAGCGCGCCGGTTCAGCAAGATCGAACCATCTCAAAGCTGATCCAATCTATTCCCTACAATAGGACCCGTATATTCTGTCATCCTTTCACATACAGGAGACAGAAACATGACCGGGAAAAATCTACTTTTACAGGCAGTACAAGGAAAAGAAACCGAACGCCCCGCATGGCTTCCCTTTGTCGGATGCCATGGCGGGTTCCTCATCGGCAAGACCGCGACGGAATATCTCCAGTCGGCGGAGTTGATGGTTGAGGGGCTGAAGAAAGCAAAAGCGTTATATAAACCGGATGGGCTTCCGGTGGCCTTCGACCTTCAGATCGAAGCCGAAATTCTCGGTTGCAAGCTCCATTGGGCGGACGAAGTCCCCCCGGCAGTAACCAGCCACCCGTTGGCGCTGGGCAAGAAGATTTCCGATCTGCCGGAACTCGATGAAACCAAGGGGCGCTTTCCGATCATTGTCCAGACGCTTGAAGCCTTGAAAACCGAGATGGGCGGCGATACAGCGCTTTACGGTTTGATCTGCGGCCCATTCACCCTCGCGCTCCATCTGCTCGGCAACGACATCTTCCTCGATATGTACGATGAGGAGGACTACGTGCTCGAAGTGATCGACTACTGCGCCGACATTTGCATCAAGTCGTCCAACATCTATCTGGACCACGGCGCGGACGTGATCGGGGTGGTTGATCCGATGACCAGCCAGATTTCTCCAAGCCATTTCGAACAGTTCGTCACGCCGGCCATGAACAAGGTGTTCGACCACATCCGCGCACGTGGCGGGATCTCCTCCATTTTCGTCTGCGGCGACGTGACCCGCAATCTAGAGGTGATGGCCAAGACCCGCGCCGACAACATTTCGGTCGATGAACAGATCGACATGGCCCAACTGCGCGGACTTTGCGAGGCGGAGAAAAAGTCGTTCGGCGGCAATATCAAGTTGACCGCCGTGCTCCTGCTCGGCGACGAGGACGACGCGAAAATGGAAGTACTCGACATCATGGAAAAGAGCGGCAACAAGGGCTTCATTCTGGCTCCGGGCTGCGATCTGCCCTACGCGGTTCCTTCCCAAAACCTGGTTGCGGTTGCAAGCATGGTTCATGATCCCTATGCCCGCGAAGCTGCGAAGTCGCTTCAGACCAAGGCCTCCGACTCGTTCGACGATATCGAGCTTCCGGACTATCATGGCGCCCGCGCCGTGGTGGCCGATGTCATCACGCTCGACTCCACCTCCTGCGCGCCCTGTCAATATATGATGGAGGCGGTTCAAAAGGCGGCCGACAAGGCGATGGTCAAGGTCTGGATCAACGAACACAAGATCAAGGTGCGCGAAGGCATCGGCATGATGGTCAAACTGGGTGTGAAGAACCTGCCGACCATCTGCATCAACGGCGAGCCGACCTTCGCATCGATCATTCCCGATCAGGCCACGTTGGTAAAAGCCATCGAGCAGGCCGCCCTGCCGAAAATGTCGGTCACTTCCTAAAGCCCAAAGCCTATAGCCCAAGGTCTTCAGAATGATTCCCATTTGCCTGATCACGGGTTTTCTAGGAACGGGTAAGACCACGCTGCTCAAGCGCATCGTGGCTGAAAACCGCGACCGGAAATGGATCTATCTGATCAACGAGTTTTCCGCGCTCGATGTGGACGGGGCGATTGTCTCGGAGGGGAATCCGGACGTGGTTTCCATCCCCGGCGGCAGCATCTTCTGCAAGTGCCTCGTGACCGAGTTCATCCGGCAGATGGCGCAGATCCGCTGGCAACATCCGGATGCCGAAGGCGTGGTGATCGAAGCGAGCGGCATGGCCGATCCGCGCGTGATCGCCGACATGCTGAAAGAGACAGGACTCGGCGACTATTTCGAATTGGCCAATATCGTCAGTATCGTCGAGCCGCGCAGTTTTCTGCGCCTCATCCACACGCTGCCGAATATTATCCATCAGGTTGAAGCGGCCGACATCGTTCTCTTGAACAAGTGCGACTTGTACGGCGGGGAAAAACTGGCGGAGATGGAAACGGCAATCCGCAACATAAAACCGGCGGCCAACATCGTCCGCTGCGTCCATGCTGAAGTCGATTTTCCAATCTTTGGCGGCGGAATCGACCACGGCATGCTGCACGGGGAATATGCCAAGTGCCGCGATCCTCGCTTCGCCTCCTTCTCGACCATCTTCGACCATCCCGTCGATCCTGCGGTGGTTGAAAAACTCATTCTGGGAAACGAGGATTCGATCTATCGCGTCAAAGGCTATCTCCAAACCTTGGAAGGCCCTGTCTACTTCGACTATTCCAAGGCCGGATTTTCCATTTCCCCATCAGGGCCGAAAAAGGAATACGGACTGGCATGGGTCGTTCGAGGTGGAGCCGAAGAATATTTGAAACCAACAGAACTGTGCGCTATCCTGCGCGGCAACCATTAATCAGGAGCGGCAAATGCACGATACCATCGCGATGCTATTGAAAGAACGTCCGGTCATAATCGACGGAGCTTGGGGAACCGAACTTCAGAAACAAGGATTGAAGCCCGGCGAATCGCCGGAAGCGCTGAATCTGGAACGACCGGAACTCGTCGAAGCCGTCGCCGCGTCGTATGTGGCGGCCGGCAGCCCGATCATCATCACCAACACCTTTGGCCGGACCCGCTTCACGCTCGAACGCCACCGGCTGGCCGGCAACGTGGCCGAGGTGAACCGCAT
>JAIPJC010000010.1 GCA_021734345.1 Kiritimatiellales bacterium
CGTAGCATCCGACATCCCCATAACCGAGGTCGTCCGCGAGAATGACCACGATGTTCGGCATGGCGGCTTGCGCCGCGGCACCCTGCCATGTGGACATAAGTGCCAAACCCAGAACCGCGCTGACTGCAACATGTGTGTGTTTCATATAAACTTCCATCTTACCTGCTCGGCCTAGCCGGCAGTTTTTTGATCCGCTCCATCTCCCGTTTCAACTCACTGGCCTTTTCCGGGTATTTCGCAATCAAATTGTTTCTCTGACCGGCATCGCTCTGGAGATTATACAGTTGCTGGGGCGAGTTCTCTTCGTCATCCGTGCACTTGTGAGAGCCGCTGCCAGGATGATCCACATAAGACCAGTCGCCCAGCCGTAGACTGAATCCCCCATCGACAGAAGCCATCACAATCGCCCGCGCCGCACCTCCGTCGAGGCTGCCGGTTTTTAATGCTTGGATAATATTCATTCCATCCGCGAGCTGATCGCCGCATTGAACGCCGGCCAATGCCGACAAGGTCGGATAGAGATCAACCAGGGAAATCACGGTGTCAGAAACGCTGTTTGAAGGAACAACCTGTGGCCAACAGGCAATAAAAGGAACTTTCAGGCCGCCGTCCCAACCCGTCGACTTCATCCCACGGAGCCCGGCCGTGCTAGTGTGCCCGGATGGCAGCTTGTCCGATCGCGGCCCATTGTCGCTGGTAAATATAACCAGCGTAGTGTTGTCCAAATGCCGATCTTTAAGCCGCTGAAGAACCTTACCGACGCCATCGTCAAGTTCATGCACAAAATCGCCGTAGATGCCGTGCTGCGTTTTTTTAACGTATTCCGACGAAGGGCAAATCGGATAGTGTACCGCGTTGGCCGTCCAGTAGAGGAAGAACGGCCCTTCGTTCGGATTTGCAGCCTGCAGGTCAAGATAGGCCAGAACTTTTGCTACCTGTTTCGGAAACACGGATGCATCGGTCCAGTCGGCATCCATCATACCCGGCTGGCCGGACAACTCCTTCTTCTTGTCCCTGAGCCTGTCGGGCGGATTTGCAAAGCGGTCATTCTCAACAAACATGTACGGTGGAAAGTTGATCACGTCCTCGCCGTAATAATAATCGAACCCGTGATCAACCGGGCCGCCGCGAACCTTTCCGTCATAATCGATGTCTGCCGCCAGCAGCTTGAACTGGTCAAAGGTCGGGCGTTGCCCGTATTTCGACAGCAATGGCTTTCCGTCGCGGGTCGGCCAATCGATTCCCAGATGCCATTTCCCGATACAGGCGGTTTTGTACCCAGCCGTCTTGAGCCGCTCCGGGAGGGTGATGATGGACGGATCCACGATCGGCGGTTCATACTCCATTACAACGCCATTTTTAAGAGGGCCACGCCATGGATACTGGCCGGTCAGAAGTCCGTACCGGGTTGGGGAGCAGACGGAACTCGGCGCATAGGCTTGGGTATACCGGCATCCTTCCCGAGCCATCTGATCCAGATGTGGGGTGGGAATCGGCTTTTCCGGGTTGTAGCACTGCAAGTCGCCGTAACCCAGATCGTCCGCGAAAATGACAACGATGTTCGGCATTGGCTGTGATGTTGCGGCAGAAGCGAAGCCGACAGCAACGCCAACCAAAAATGATCCCACCGTTGCGCCCCGCACGACGGCATGCCGTGCAATTCCCTTGAACCTTTTCATGCCTTCACTCCGTCCATGTTGTCCGATTGATGATTGTCTCATCGGGTTTTTTGCCTTGAACCTCATGGCAAACGCTCTAGCTCTGTGAATACGGCATGTTTTCAAGCCATGGATCACCCGTCCGCTCCATCCAGTCAAGGATGCCCTTGATCATTTTCTTTTTCACATCGGCATGCTTTGGATCGCCCGCCAGATTATGTTCCTGCCCGGGATCGTTGACCATGTCGTAAAGTTCGACCGGACGGATCTCCTTGAACGTTTGTCCCGGCTTGCCTTGGCAGTAGAACCAAAGCCCCCACTCCTGCGTGCGGATCAGCCTGCGCACTAAGTTTGCTTCCGGATTCGTCGCTTCGCAAAAGGCGGGACGATCCAAGTCCTCCGCCCCTTCGACATAGGGCCGCAGGCTGCGCCCCTGGCATTGCGCGGAAACAGGCAAACCGGCGTAGTCCAGAATGGTCGGCATGACATCCACGCCCTCGGCCATGGTTTTTATCCGACGTCCGGCGGGGATTCCTTTTGGCCAGAACATGATCAGCGGCACCTTCACGATCTCATCGTAGAATTCCCAAATCGCTTTTCCGCCGCCGGTACGGTGCGACCCACCCATATCGCCATGGTCGGCGGTGAAGACGATCAGGGTATCCTCCAGTTCCCCGCTCTGTTCGAGCGACTGGATCAATCGGCCGATCTGGTCGTCCATTTTACGAACCAGTCCGGTGTAGCAACGGAGATACTCTCGCACCCCGGCTTCGCCCATGAATTCCATCAGTTTGTCGTAGGACTGGCAGCTCGGATCCTGGGCGCAATAATCCGGGCGATGGAGGTTGTCCGGCACCGGCAAGGTATCCGGATTGACGGCATCGTAGTACGGGTCGGGGATCGTATGCGGGCCGTGGGGACGGGGATCGGACCATGTAAGCATGAACGGATTCCCGCCGCGCTCCTTTAGATCCTCCAACGCCCGGTCCGCGTAGTATACGGTTGGATCCTGCGCCAGCGGAAGACTGCATCGACCGGCAATATAGGGGAGCTTGGTTTCTTTGAATTTTTCCATGCCGGGAATGGCATAGACCGGCCATCCACCCGCTTCGTTCCAGCTTCCTTCCGGAAGATCGGCAGGAACCGGATGAGATTTTTTCCATTGTGCCAGAAACGCACGTTGGCTGGTGTCGCTGGCTTCGGCCCGTGGATTCCAGTTGTAGCACGCGTGGCGCGTTTCCGCTCCAAGATGCCATTTTCCCCGGTGGTAGCATGCAAAGCCGTTTTCATGGAAACTAGTGGCCAGCAGTCGCGTCTCGGCAGTCAATCCCCCCCGGCTCGTTCCCGGAGCCGCGTCTTCCGCCTTCGCCTCGTTCACGTTCAGTTCCTGTCCGTGGGTGTGCGGCCACATTCCTGTATGCAGCGTTCCTCTCGACGGAGTGCAAACCGGATAGCTGCATAGGGCATTTTCGAAATAAGCGCCTTCGCGGATGAGCCGGTCGAGATTTGGCGTCAGCGCCTGCGGATGGCCGTTGGCCGACAGATAGCGCACATTGTATTCGTCGGCCATCAGGAACAGAACGTTCTTGGGACGGCGCTTCCTTTCATCGGCGAACAAAGATGCCGACCGCAATCCAACTAGCGCCGTTGCGCCAATGCAGCAGGAACCTTGTGAAAAAAAGGCACGTCGTTCCATATCCACTCTCCTTGTATCAGGGATGTTTCGTTTTTTTCGCGCCCTCTTCCGTCATCGTACCATCGGGATTCACAATTTTTTTCCTGACGATCCACTCCGTCTGAGGATCTACAACAGGTTTGGAGCAATCAGGAAAGGCCGTTCGGCGGAGCAGCGATGAACCCAGTGGCGTAAGCATCACTGCAACCTTGCTGCCGCCGCCGTCCAGCATTTTTCCTTCCAGTCCGACCGGTGGATTTGCATACGGCGTATCGCCGTTGCCGCCGGGCAAATCCGCTTGCGCAAACGTTTCCTTCGGATCAAACCGGTAATCCCACCGTTCAGGATGGACTGGACGGATCTCCAACATGAAACATCCGCTGGGATCCCCTTCCTGCGCTTCATACTCCTTACCCGCCTCTCGGTCTTCTCCCAGAGGCAGAGAAAACAGCAACGGACCCCAGCAGTAATAACTTGAGTTTGTCAGGTTGGTCTCCACGATCAACTGTGGTTTAAAATCAAAATCAACGGAAACAACGTCGCCTTTCTTCCAGGTTCCGTGAATCGATATCGTCCCGCCTTCCGCGTCAACGGTTGCCCCCTCCGCATCGATTTTCACATCTCCGCTGCGCGGAGGCCGACGCAGAACCAGCGTGGTGTTTGCATCCGAATCAAAAACAAACCTGATTTTGTCTGAAAAAGGATAATCCGTTTCTTCAATGATGGAGATTCGCCTGCCGGCAACCGTTGCGTCCACCCTGTTCGGACCATAGTAGCTTGCAATCAGCTCGTTTTTATTCTGATCAGCAAACCACATGCCTTCGACATAATAAGGCATCAGGCGCGGCGCGACAGTCGCGCAGCAGGGTGCCGCATGCATTGGCGCATAAAGATATCGGCCTCCGTGCGTATACTCACTCGCGTCTTTCTGATTGTCATGGGATAGATAGCGCACTGCGGTTGCCACCGGTTGCAATCGCGCCCCTTGGGCGGCATTCAAGACGATGGTTTCAGCCCGGCGTGCTGCGTCAAGATTGCCAGTCCAAGCGGCAATCCGATTCAATGCCATCACTGCCGACACCATGGTGCAATATTCTCGCGGCAGCATGGACGTCCCCAAACGCCGATCAATCCCTTCGTCGCCCACCACACCGCCACCCGGTGTGTCATGCCGGTCATATTTCATCAGCACGTTTTCCGCAGCGAGTCTGTAGTTTTCCGCATGTGTCATCCTGTATGTAATAATCGGCGTCTGAATTCCTTCCATAGTGTGCGGTGTGTGGGACCACCACAGCCGGTCAGGATGCTTTAATTCATCATAGCTCAGATCCGCATTGGCCTTTTTGACACTTTCTGTTTCCTTTTGGGAAAAATCATCATAGAGCCACCGCATGGCTTTGACGTATTTCGGGTCGTCCGTCAAACGGTAGAGCCATTCGAGCGTGTCGGTGAATGCGATGCCGTGGGAGACGCCGCTGCCCTGCTGAAAGACCTCCTTGCCTTCGTAATGGTTCAACGTGCAGTCCACGGCTTTTTCAACCGCCTCCAACACGCGGGCATCTTTCGTATATTCGTAATAGGCCAGCATGGCCTGAAACAGATGTGCCTGGGTCCACAATTCGCCGTTGTTGAATTTTTCCGTGCGCAGGGCAAAGCGGTCTGACGGAACATAAATTCCGATATAGCCGTCCGGTTCGTTTTTCTGCGCGTCGAGGATGTCGCCTATTTGCTGTTCAACCTTGGTTTTGTATTCCGCATTGTCCGTCAGAAACGCCAAACGCACATTCGCATCCAGTAAGTTGCCCTCCACCTCGCCAACCCACCATGAACGGGAAGCGCTGCCACCCGGATAGGTGTAGGGATCGGCGAGCGTACCGTTCTTGTTCACGAAAATCCTGTTATTCACCATGTTGGAGACTTTGCCATATTTCCCGGCCAATCCTTCCCGCAAGTCCAAATCCATCTGCTTGCGGATCCAACCCTGCGGCTTGATATCCCCTGCCGGCAACATGCTGAGCGCCGGCTTACCGCACCCGTCGCCAGCGTCGGATTTCATGACAAGTTGGTTGCCAGCCGCCTGTACATTCATGGTGGTTAATAGACCAATCATTACTACTGCGGCGGCGATAGGTACAAAAATATGTTTTTCCATTTTTTAATCTTCCGTGGATCCTGTCTTTAAAGAGCGCAGCCAACAAGAGTATCACCCTGAAATTCCACTGGCCCCCAGGATCAGTTCATCGACCGCGATGAATAGAACGTACCTGAACCCATAGATTGCCATCTCGTTGTTTTGCCTCGGTTTAAAATGTCCGCATCGGATCGTCTTCGTCTTTGAACACGGGGGCTTTGTCCGGCGTGTGCGGCGCGGCATCGGTCGCCGTCAAGGGGAAGGTCGTGCGGCGCAGCAGCGTACTGCCCAGCGGATGCAAGGTGACTTCCGTCTTTTCGTTCCGGCCGTTCAACAACGTTCCCTTCAATCCCACCACCGGCTTGGTCCACGGACTGAGCGGATCGCCGGCAAGATCGACTTTTTTAAATACGGAGTCCGGATCCAGGATATAATCCCACCCTTCCGTCGAGGCGGGTTTGACGATCCAGTCATTGAATCCGGTTGGTGCTCCGGCCCGCACGATCTCTTCCCGAACGCTCACCTGATCGGGAATCGGCAAGGCAAAGACCAGCGGCCCCCATTCGTAGTACGCCTGCTTCCCATCATGCTGCTCCCGGCGGTTCACCTGGAAATCAAAGTCGACGTTCACCGCGTCGCCGGCGTTCCAGGTTTTGGAAATCCGAATCAGGCGCCCTTCGCGGGAAACCTGAGCCTGCGGTCCGGCATCCATGCCGACCTTTCCGCTATTGGGAGGCACGCGCAACGCCAGTTCAAAAAAGAGCGGCTTCGCCGTTTCGATGCGAAAAGCCACTCGGCTTGAAAATGGATAGTCTGTTTCCTGAATGATTTTCACCCGCTGCCCGCCGATCTCCGTGTTCAGCTCGCTGGCACCGTAGAGATTGGCAAGGAGTTCCGGTTTTTGTGTTGAACGAAACCACATTCCTTCCACATAGGCCGGCAGCAACCGGATCGAATTCAAGGTGCAGCAGGCCGCCGTGCGGTGCGCGGCCGAAAACACTTCCCGTCCACCGTGCAGGCTGGGCTGATCCGCGCTCAGCCGGTTATCGCGCGAAAGATAGATCACCCCCGTGTTGGCCGGATGAAACCGGGCACCCTGTGCGGCGTTGAGCGCACACTTCTCGCTCCAGTCGCCGGAAAACAGATTGCCCTCGTACATGAAAAGCCGGTTGAGCGAACAGATGCCTTCCGTCTTGGCGCAATATTCGTTGCCCTCATCGCCGCCACCGTAGGCGCCGGCAATCGCCTCCAACTTGCCGGCGACAAACCCGCCGCCGGGATTGGTATGCCGGGCCAGTTTGAGATACATGTTTTCAGATGCTTTTTTCAGCCCGGGATCGTTTTTAAGAAAGCCGACGATTCCCGGCATGTGCAGACCTTCGGCGGTGTGCGGCGTGTGGTCCTGCCAGAGCTTTTCCGCATCCAGCAGGTTGGCGCTGTTCATGTCCGCTTTGGGGTAGCGGCAGAAATCGGCATAGAGCCAGCCGCAAGCGACCGCATAATACTGGTCGCCGGTCAACCGCCAGAGCCATTCAAGCGTGTCCATGTAGGCCACCCCGTGCGTCACCCCGCCGTCCACGCCCGGACGAATGAAATAGGTTCCGCTGTCCCTGTAGTGGTCGATGGTGGCATGCACGCCGCGCTCCACTGCACTCAGCACACGAGGATCGCCGGTATATTCATACCAGGCCAGTAGCCCCTGGAACGTGCGACTCTGTGTCCAGAATTCGCCATCAAACCCTTTGTCCGGAAAACGGGTTTCCGGCGAATATATTCCGATGTAGCCGGTCTCTTCAACCCGCGCGAGAATGCGCTCCACCCAGCCCTTGGCCTGATCAAGATCGGGCTGGTTTCCGGTCAGAATCGCCATGCGGATGAAACCATCCATCCAGTAGCCTTCGTGCTCGCCCGCCCACCAGGCTTTCTCCTTGATGCCGCGGCTGCCCATGATCCAACTACCCGGCTCGCGGACTTGCGCCGCGAAAAGATTCTGCGCCACGTTACCCGATATGCGGTCGTACCCGCCCGCAATGCCTTCCCGCAAATCCAACTCCATCTGCCGCAACAGCCAGCCACACGGCATGACCTCGCCGGGTTTGAGCAGCGTGTAAGGCGGCAACGCCCCACCTTCCCCGGTGGCGAGCACCATCCCCGCCTGGGCGATCATCGCTACCGTTGCAACACATGTTAAAAATCTTCTACTCGCCATCTCTTATCTCCTTATCCAAAGCATGGGGTACTCGCCGGGATCTGCATCAATGTCGCAATGCAAGGCCTGGAACAAAATATGGATGAGTATGAACGCAAAAAGGCTCTGAAACATCCAGGATATGTTTGGTCCGACGAAAATACAACGCTTCCTCTTCCGGACTTGCCTAGGTTGAAGAGGGATATCCCGTGCTACAAGTGTAGCTTTCGGATCGCCATAAACATCCCGATGGAAACCGCAAACAGTCCCAGGGTGGCTGGTTCGGGAATGACAGTGAAATTCAAAGTACTGCCACCGTTGGCGCTGGAGAGAACCCATTCCGTTGTTCCGCCGTTGAGCACCTTGAAATTCGCCCCGGCATAGGATCCGGTGTTCGTATACGATCCGCCTTGCCCAGTCAGCCAGGTCGCCAACGCGCCGGTCATGGTCGTGTCAACATGGCTACTGTCGATCAACGAATAGTTTCCCACCGCTGGTCCGGCAGAGAGATCCAGCTCAATAATACCATCCAACAGCATCGTTGCCGCACCATTGCTCTTGGTTGAAACGAAAGTGGAGACAGAATTGGCACCAAATTCATAGGTCATTATCCCGTTCGCACCGAGCGAAATATTTCCAAAACTGACCGCTGCGGCGTTTTCTATAATCATGTGCCCTGCTCCACCGGTGCCAATTGTCAAAAACCCGTTATTAGCGGTATGGGCATGAAATGCAGAACCTGTTTTCAAGGTCAATTGGCCGGCACGGGCCGTCTGAATGCTATTTCCTACAAAAGCATTAATCGTATCGACAACGCCACCGGACAACACCTCAACATAGGCTGTTCCAGTAAAACTGGGCACTGCGTTAAACGTCGTGAAATAGGTAAAATTGTCACTAAACGCCTTATCCAATTGAGCCGGGTTTCCAGGACTCGATCCCGTTTGATAGTGTATGGACATTGAATCCGCCTGTACTGGAAACGTATCCCAGTTTCCCACCGTTGAAAACAGATTATTATTCGCATCCAACCCGGTAAACACAACATTTCCCGCCACACCTTCTTGCGTCGCGCCCAGTAACACGAAACAAACCAACGCCAATCCTTTTGTCACTTTACTCATTTTCTCGGCTCCTGTTTTTCCATTTTTCCGCCCACCGGATTTCACCCAGCGGGCGGAAACCAATTCATAATTCAAACTAGCTTTACCCATCACGGAATGGTCACTTTATAGAACCCCGTCGGCGCATCGTTGGTGTGGGCCAGCGGGCTCGTGCCCGAAACCACATTGGTCCAGGCTGGGAAAACAAGATCCGGGGTAAACCAAAGCGAAGCACTGGCCGTCGCATCGAACACGACGGAAGCCGCACTGCTGCCGCCACCGGCCGCACCGACGCTGATGGATGTGATGTTGGGCGCAGCGGGGGGGGTGATCGGCCCGGCCATCAACAGATTCAGTTTCGGCCTCCAACCGGCATTGGCGTTCTCCTTGGAAGCAACGAAGTGGTTCCCGGAAAGAGTGTCCGTCCCCCAAATCCCGATGGTGATCCGGCCGGCCCCGTTGGTGCGGAACGCTTCAAGCACCGACGCATCGAGCTCGTAGGTGATCTGCCCACCGGAAACCAAATCCGTTCCGCTGACCGTTCCGATCGCTGCACCCCACAGCGCGGTGTTTCCGGCATTGGCCAAGGGGCTTGCAGAACCGTCCTCCCAAGAAACTGGCGTGGTGGCGTCATCGGCGCTGTACTTGTAGCAGGCCGAGCCATTCGAAGCCGCCGGCGCTGACGCGTTGGTGGCGAAAATATATGTGCCCGTTCCTTCGTACCATGCATAGTTGTCCACCGTATAGACCAGCGGGTAAACGCTGAACTCCCATGTTCCTGTGTGATCCGAAATCTCGGTCAACGTCACGGCCGCATTGGTGATCGGCATGTCCGCACCCGACAGGTCGAATTCAAGAATGCCCCTGACGCCTCCATTGCCGTCAACGAACAGGGAGTCCGCCCCTCCTAAATCGGTCTGATTGTTGGCTGCGGTGCTTCTCAACGTGGTGTCCTGGGTTGCACCTTCGGCAAGGTAGTGGCCCTCGACATCCACCACAAACTCCACCGTATTGCTGGCGATCTGGAGCGTCCATTTGGTATTGCCACCGTTGACCACCTTGAAATTGCTGCCGTCGTAGGATCCGGTCGAGCTGAACGACCCACCCTGCCCGGACAACCAGGTAGCAAACGCACCGGTCAGGGTCGTGCTGGCATGGTTGCATTGGATCAACGTGTAGGTTCCCGCCGCCGGAGCGGCTGCGAGATCCAGCTCAATGATACCATCTAACAGCATCGTTCCCGCAGCATTGCTCTTGGTTGAAACGAAAGTGGAGACAGAATTGGTGCCGAATTCATATGTCATCAGCCCGTTCGCACCGAGCGAAAGATTTCCAAAACTGACCGCTGCGCCGTTTTCGATAATCATGTGCCCTGCTCCACCGGTGCCAATTGTCAAAAACCCGTTATTAGCGGTATGGGCATGAAATGCAGAACCTGTTTTCAAGGTCAATTGGCCGGCACGGGCCGTCTGAATGCTATTTCCTACAAAAGCATTAACCGTATCTACAACGCCACCGGACAACACCTCAACATAGGCTGTTCCAGTAAAACTGGGCACTGCGTTAAACGTCGTGAAATAGGTAAAATTATCACTAAACGCCTTATCCAATTGAGCCGGGTTTCCAGGACTCGATCCCGTTTGATAGTTTATGGAGATTGAATCCGCCTGTACTGGAAACGTGTCCCAGTTGTTGGTGGTGGAAAACAGATTGTCATTCGCATCCAACCCGGTAAACACAACATTGGCCGCCCCACCTTCTTGCGTCGCGCCCATCAACACGAAACAAGCCAATGCCAGTCCCTTTATTAGACTTCCTCTTATCGCTTTATTCATTGTCCCTTCCTCCTTTATTCTTTCTGTTTATCCGGCACTCCACTCCTAAAAACCTGCCACCTAATTAACTGAGTATTAATTGCATTGTGTTGTCCTTTTGTCAAGCCACGCCATTTTTAAGCGCATTATTTTTTTCACTTCCCGTTAAATATTCATATCTGCGAGGTAATTTATCGGGTTTTTTAAACAGGAATAAACGTGAATCATAATTAAATGTCATCTTATTGCATTATATTGATTTTTGGAATGTTTCCTGCGTAATATCAACCGACCTTCTCCCATCACGCTGGCTTCAGCGGCGTTCTATGGAAGAACGAAACCGGTAGCGTCCAGAACCGACGACAACATGTTCCCGTTCGTCCGGGCACTCCGTCCGGCTAATGAGGCCGGCCGAGCCTTGCACTACTTCCACCGCATCCCCGGCGGATGGAATATAAAGATCGGCCATGGTGTTGGGCGGCACTTCCACCGACCACTCGAATACGTTGCCAACGCATTTCCAATCGCTGACAATCCGTCCGTAGGGCGATTCATAGGAACCGCGCGCCCATTCCATCTGCCGGTACATATAGGGCTTGAGCGTGAACCGTTTGTAACCGGGATGTTTCGCATTGGGCGTCAAACCCAGCACACACTCAAAAAACCATGAGTCCACTGCGGTGAATTCCATGTGTTCCTGCGGGCGGGTAGCACGGATGATGTTTTTCGAATCTTTTGGCGTGTTGTTCAGGATGGCTTCGCCCCAGGTTTCCCAGGTGGTTTCCGTTCCAAACGAGAGCATATAATCAAACCCGGGGAATCCTTTTGCCGTGAGGATATCGAACGCCGCCTGTTCCTCGCCGCTTTGGGTGAGCGACTTGAGCACACGATCCGTCCCGAGCTGTCCGCTGGTGAAATGTCCCTGATATTCGGCGATGTGCTTGAGGAAGCGCTGCTTCGTTGCTTCCCGGAGATTTGCGGGAACAAGGTGGTGGTAGAGTGCATAACCGTACATCGTCTGGCTTTCGTAGGTGTTACCCGCCGGCGTGGTGTAGGAATAGCGTCCATCGGCCGTTTTTAAATACGTGCGATTGAAGGCAGCAACCAGTTCGTCCGAAAGCTTGCGGTATTTGGCGGCATCATCGGGATGGCCGAGAACATCCGCGATTTGCACAAGCGCATCGGCGGCGAGCCACAGATGCACCGTGCCGCAAACCCGGCCGGGCGTATGGACCGGATAGCCGCCCATGATCGAACCCCACGTGTCGTCCCGCTCCAGGCCGCGCTCCCGTCGAATACCAATCTTCAAGCCGGACTTCACCGCATCATGCCAGTCGCCGATCGGAGTCGGAAGCAATCCGCCGACCCGCCCTTCCGCCAGAAAATCGATGGTGTTTTTCATGATGTCATAGTGATCCCGCAACGGCTCGATATCCGCGTAGCGCAAATAGACTTCCCAAGGATACATGACATTGCTGATCCGTTGTTCCGGATGCGGCGAACTGCGCGGTCCGGGCGCCATGCCTCCGCCAACATTATCCATAAGCTGTCCCTGCCGCCCGGAATCAGCGATAAACGGTGGATTATTCTTGGTGAACACCGTGATAAAATCGCCGATGCCGGCAGTCCGCGCCCCTGTCTTGGCATCACCGATCCATTTCCTGAAAAAGTGATAGGCATCAAAATTATCAAAAATCGAAAGCGGATTAGGCCAGGTCATCCAGCCGGTCCGCTCCCGCGAAGGCGTATCTGAAAACAGATGGCGGGCATTGCCTTGCGTTGTTCGAACCAGGGCGTGGTGCAGCTCGTTGAACAGCGGAACCGAACACTCGAACGCACCCGCCTTCGGAAAGTCGGTGGAAGTGAATCGTCCAGAAAGAATTTTTTTATCAGGAGTGCCTTGCAGGCCATCGATCTGGACATAACGGAAAGCGTGGAACGTGAACTGCGGCTTCCAGACTTCCATATCGCCACCTTTGCAGACATAGGCGTCCTCCGGCCACGATCCGCAGGAGGTGCCCGGACTGGTGCTGACCGTGCCGTCCGGATTCAGCGACTGCCCGAACGTAAGCAGAACCATCGTCCCCCGGGGCTGGTCCTTGATGGCCAGTTCGCAGTAGCCGGTGAGAATCCTTCCCATGTCCGCCACCCAGACGCCGGGTTTGGGCCCGGTCAAATCCTTGACCGGAGATGTCTCGACTTCGCGGATGGTTTGAATCATCTGGGCTTCGAGTACGGGCGAAAGCGGCGGCACTTCAACAGCGGGTATCCAGCGGGAATCCGGCACAAACGATGTCGTGTTCCAACCCGGCATCTCCTTACCCGCATCGTAGAATTCGCCGCACCAAACGCCGTCCTTGACGACCGGCCCGTCGAGCGTGCAATCCCATGAACCATCCGTCACGACCTGTTCCCGGGTGCCGTCAGCGTAGAACAGTTCCAGCTGTGCAATCAGGCCGGGATCGCCGTAGCGCCAACTCCCATTTACGTTGGAAAATCCAATCGACTGTCCATACCAGCCGTCGCCAACGATCGCGCCGAGCACGTTCGTTCCCGTCGAGAGCTGTTCGGTGAGATTGGCGGTGAGGTACATTGCGCGCTTGTTGTAATCCGTGAAGGCCGGATCCCACGTGTGGTCGCCGATGCGGTGTCCGTTGACCGACATCTCGGCCAGCCCCAGCCCGCAATAGTGAAGCACGGCGCGCCGCAGTCCGGGTTTGACTTCAAACACCCGGCGGAACATCGGCGCGGGCAGCAGCTCTTCGAGCCGATCGCGCTGGAACGCTTCCGCATGTTCGTCAGGAATACCGTTCATCTGTTTCTGGATGCCAGCCGCAATCCAAGGTTCGATGAGCGGATCTTCCGGCACCCATGCATGGGCGGGATTGTTTTTGACTTCCAGCAGGCGCGTGTATTCCTTGAAACCGGGACGGCTGGCGTAGCGGTCATACGGCACGCGGATCCATGATGCTTTCCAATCATACGGGTTCAACAAAGCCGTCTGGAAACTTGTCAGGGCACTCCATCCATTGGATTTGCCATTCTGATCCCAGACCTGGACTTTCCATTGATAGGCCGTGTTCGATTCCAGTGGTTCACCGGCGTATTCGATCCAGAGCGAAGCATCGCTTGGCACTTTGCCGGAATCCCACAAGGCCGAACCGCCTGCCGCCGGTTCAACCACGATCTGGAAAGCACTTTGCTTAAAGCCGTAGCCGGAATACTCCACCTTCCAGGAAAAGCGGGGTTTGGCAGAATCAATATTACGCGGCGAAGCCAGATACTCCGTACGCAAATCATATGGATGCTGGCCAAAGGCAGATAGCGCCATGCAACTGAAAACAAGGAACGATAATTTCATGGCAGCATTTTCCTTCCCTACCATTGACCGTAGGTTTGATTCGCCTGCTCCAGATCCCACAGGGCCGGATCGTCGTTGGTGAGCTGGTACTCCTTGGGCGTTCCGGGGTTGACCCAGAAGGAGTCGATCTGCCCGGTATTGCGGTTGTCGAAATTCCACAGCAGCGACAGCGGAACATCGGTATCGATCAGCGCCTGCATAAACCGGTGGAAGGTTGTTTTTTCATCCGTCGTGGTGCCGTCGCCAGGGGCTCCCCATTCGCCGACGAACAGCGGTTGCCCCAGCAGGTCGGACTGCTGCTTGAAGAAGGACAGGAACGCGGCATAGTCGCCGGTGACCGGTCCGATGTAGACTGGATCGTCGAGGAAGTAGGGATCGGTTGGCTGGTAGATGTGCATGCTGACCGTATTGATCGGCGTGGGATTATCCATCGGCAGCACCTGCACGATCTCGGCACGTGTATCGACATTCCACGTATGGAATTGCCAGTTGTTGTAGGCCGTCCGGCGCGGACGCGAGTCGCCGCTGGTGATGAACCGCCATGAGTCGACGGAACGGATAGCGCGGGCAAAATTCATTTTGGCCACGCGCACATGCTCGCGGGTGATGTCGTCCTTGCTCGTCCACGCCGGCACTGTGGCATCGTCGCGCTCAAGCAAATATCCCAGCGCGGGGATGGGCACAGGCCGGTAATTCGCGGCGTTCGGCAGGTCGACTGCATTGTTGGCCTCGTTGACGAACTCCCAACCCCAGACCGCCGGGGAATCCTTGTAGCGCGCTGCCAACTCGCGGGTATAATAATCAACGAAGGCATTCGATCCGCTGTCTTCGCGCCCCAGTGCCGTACGGTATTCGGCATAGGTCGCCGCGCCATAGATGTCCCGGTTGAGCGGCGACGGCGGATTGAAATCCACGCCCGGCACAAGATAGCCCGCCGCGACGGCATCATCCACCAGCTCGCCGATATCGAGTCCTCCGCACAGATCCAGCAACAGTCCGATGCCATGTTGTTCCGCTTGTTCGACAAAATCGTCGAGCCGCCGGTAGTATTCCGGCTTGTCCGCGAAATACAAGTCCCAGCCAATCGGCGCGTAGCCGCGGGTATGCACCCGGGCAACCGGAATCCCGTGCGCCGCGAGATAGTCGAACCCTTCGACAAAACTGCGGTCGTTCACATCTTCCATGTAGCGGGAAAACGCATCGTACCAGTTGACGCCAAAGGCGCGCAGATCAACGAGCTCGCCAGCCGCGTTGTAATGCACCATGCGCATCCCGTTGCCATCGGGATTAAGGACCGCCACACCCGGCGGAAGATAGGAGCTCGCCGACCGGACCGTGCCGGTATAGTCGACCGCCACCCGGTAGAACTGCTGCGCGCCGGACGTTGAAGCGGTGTACGCCGCGGCGGGATACGGCATAGGCGGCGCTTCGGCGGAAAATCCATCCCGTAGGTCGTTCGCGCTCTCGACCGTATAGTTGCGGCCGGCGAAGACCGGATTCCATTTGAGCAACGCCTGCTGCTCCGGTTTCATTTCGATGGAAAGGCGGAACACCGATTCGCCGAGGAGCGGATCCGTTCCGGCGAAATATTCCTGCCAGGCTTGCGCGCCGTCGGCATCGTCATCCGACAACGCCGCCGCTTCCATGTCCCCGCTGAAGCCGTTTTCAATCAGCCACCAGTACGGAACCCCGGTCGTGGTTTTCGGCTCGTAGAAATCGATCGACTGAATCGTCAACGGAGCATTCCCAGCCCGGGTTCCCGTGATGGCCAACCCATCGAATGGATACGGATTCCCCGACGCGGCGCCCTGCGGCACAAATGCACTCCATGGCAGAACCACTTCTGTGTCGCCCGCACCGACGCTTGTGTTCGCAGTATAAATTTCGGCGGCGGGAATCTGGGACTTTTTATGCAGCTCAACCTTGATCGCTCCTGCACTGCCGTTGCCGTTCAACACGAGCTTGAGTCCCTGCCGGGTCGATGCATACGGTGCCGCCAGGACCACGCTGTTGTTGCACACACTCAACAGGCCATTGGCGACCGGAGTGATTTTTACAGACCCCGCCGCAGTGCCTTTTTCAATAACGGCATCATTGAAATAAATAGGACGCCAACTGTTTTCCTGGGACTGGATGTCCCATATGTTTTCACCGCTCCACAGCGGGCAGCGGGTCGTCGACGGATTGCGTCCGCCCCGCGTCTGAATCAAGCTGGATGTCTTGAACCCATTCGTATCGATGACGGAAACGAAGACTTCTCCGGCGACTTCAAAAAACCGATCCGGCAAGGTTGCAGACCATTTTCCATTGCTGAACACCGCCGGGATTTTCACCCAGTATCTTGACGGCCAATCCATGCCCGCTGCCGTTGAACCAGGACTAAAATCCAACGTAGCCGATGCAGCGGAGCCACTCTTGAGCTGCCACTCGTAGGAAAGCCCCCATGCATTCAAAGAATCCTCGTCAACTTCGGGCCATGCAGGACCGCCAAACAGGGTGTTCATGGTGAACGGCATGGTTACACCGCCCACAACGGAATCCGGCGCGCCAAGCCCATGGGTATTGTTCGGCACAATCAGCCAGCGCTTATCGGACGGAACCGCCTTGAGATTGTTCTGCACCCCGCCCAGCCAGAAATACCAGTCGTTCGCCGGAGCCTCCAGGAAAACGCGGGCGGCCACCTGGCCCGCATGGCTGAGCGGATCAAATTCGCTATACCAGCGCTCGCGCATTGGCTCGGGAATGGCCGCCACCTGGCTGCCGATCGCACTGGCGGAATTGCGCATCCCACCTGCGCCGGGCGAAGTCGTCGCAACGGCTATCCGGTTGTCCAGTCCAGCCCACAGCATCGTCCGAAAGCCGCCCCATGAAGTTCCAAACACGGCCACCTTGTTCGTATCGACATCCCCTTGCTCAAGCATGTAGTCCAGGATCCGACGGAACCCCATCATGTCGCGGTAGAGAATCTCTTCATTGATATCTGCCGCATCGGAATAACCCTGCGGAACCGGAGCGCCGTAAAGCGTATGCAAGGCCTGCAGCTCCGGCGTGTCGTGGTTCGTGCCGTAGTCGATGGCAATGGTAATCGCCTTCTGCCCAACCGGTAGATTATTCAACGGAACCTTTGCAAGGGACGGACTGGCATGTCCGCTTCCGCCGTGGAGCATGAAGACCAGCGGCAGCGGACCGTCGATCTGCTGGGGTCTTTCAACGCAGCAGTAGAAACGGTCGACCGTACCGGCCGTGTTGGTTACGAAAAAATGCACCTCTTGGTTGATGTAGCCATCGGAGACAGACGACGAAACCACCGTCATGCCGACGGGATTGGTTCGCATGGCGGTCATGTCCCATATGCCCGACTCGGGGGGTGGAACAGCAACCGGGCCAGGTGTCGCGATCACATTCAGATATCCCGTGCCATAATAAAACCCAGTGCCCATCACATCCAACGCAACGGCGTCATATACGCCCGCCGCCAGCCACGAGGTTCCACCATCCAGCGACACTGCATAGACCGTGTCGGTTCCCGCATAACCCAGATACAATCCCGACTGGCCATCCTGCAAAACCAGCATGGCGTTGTCGTCGATGTAATCATCCGTCGCGCCCCCGCCCAGCGACAGCGACGCGGATTCAACATGGACATCGCCGGTTCCAAGTCCTCCGTCCGCCTGAACCGCCAAGGTGCCGCCGCCAACGGTTGTTCCACCGCTGTATGAATTCATTCCGCCCAGCGTCAACACGGCGGGGCCGGTTTTTAGCAGGGTTCCGTTTTCTCCGGGCTTGTCGACAAACCGGGCGGTTGCATCCATCGTGATCGATGCGCCCGCCGCCGCGTACACTTCATGCGTCCCGGTTCCGGCCAACTCGATTTCCAGCACATACGGATACAACCCCATGATAAAGGCTTCCATATTCGCCGATGCGATCCGTCCGTCGTTGAAAATGAATTCCGCCGCGAATGGAGGCACCGTCTTCCCGGCCCGTATGCCGAACCGGGCGGAGAGCTCTCCTCCATTGAGTACGAAAATCCCGCTGTCCGTGCCGTCATTGCCCAGCGTCAGCCATTGGCTAAGCACCAGCGATCCGCCGGCCAACGTCAAGCGACCTCCCGCACCGGCACCGCCGTTGCCGAGGACCGCATTGAGTGCGTTGAAGGATTGGTTGCTGTTGATCGTGATCTGCGCAGTTCCGCTATTTGCACTGACGGTAAACGAAAATACATCGATCGCCGCCGCATTTAAAATCGTCCCGGCTACTGCCGCATTGGTCTGGGCAATCGTGAGCGATCCGGCGCGACCCGAAATAGATCCTTTGCCAGCAATCTGCGCGGTGCCATAAAGCGTCAGCGATCCACCGTTCAGAATCTGCACGGATGCATTGGAATTTCCATTGCTGAGCACCAGTGAACGGGCCTGGGCGGTGATGCCGCTGATTTGCGTCGCAGCATTCACCGGTGTCGCCAGAACGGCATCATCCTGCTGCTGCGGAACCCCGGCACTCCAGCGGGCCGCATCGTTCCAAAGCCCGGAAACCGTGCTGGTCGAAATGGTGGTCACGGCAGACGACACCCCTGCAAGCAAGCAACACAACAGGATCGGCAACCATTTTTTTGACAGCACTCGTTTCATAAACATTCCTTCGATTTCACATTACCATTAATCCAGCCAATCCGCCAGCCCTACGCTGATCCCCGTCGGTGGAAACACGTCCGATTGGATAATCAAGCCGTTTGCGGGCAGCGGGTTTTTCTCCGTGGTTCCGGCGCGGTACGGCTTGAACGACTCCCACGGCAGTTCGATCACGGCTGGTTCGGCTGGAATCTGCACGGGGGCGGCAAACAGCTGCCCGTCGATGGCCGCATAGTCGCGGGCCAGAACCACGCGGGCCGGGACAACTTGCCCATTGCCGCCCAGCATGATTTTTATGCCGCGATGCGCCCCGCCGTCCGCCGCCGGAATATTCAAACTGTTGCTGATGGCCGCCGACGGTTTGCCGGGACTTTTTGGAGTCATCAACACACGACCGTTCCCCTGATCGGCAAAACGTACTTCGCCTGCCAAGTCCGCCGCCGGACGCCACGCCGCCGATCCGGCTTCGGTATCCCAGAGCGAACCCGCGGCCCAGATCATGCACTTTGTTTGACCACTTCGCTCGATCAATGCAGACGAAACCGCGCGGCTATCGATATCGGTCGCCGTGAAATAGGCTGTCCCGGCGAGCGCCTCGTGTCCTATCGGCAAGGCAGCCGTCCAAACCCCGTTGATCTCCTTCGCTTCAATCCAACGCCAATAGCGTGCGGGGGAAACAGGATGGCCTGCGCTCCATGCCGCGTAGACCGTTTTAATCGGACGCTGCGATCCAACGCGTATTCCGACGGTCTTCCCATCCTTGGAAAAAGCTCCGTCGTTGAATTCAGGAAATGGAAGACCGCCCATCAAGGCGTATTCGGCCCACAAACCGCCGGGGTTCGCAAGTTCCGGCCCACCGCTGCCATGGTCGCTGTTCGGGGTAAGCAACCAGGCTGCCTTTGCGCCGAGCGCCTGCTGGTTCCGGGCGGCACCGGAGAGCCAGAAAAAACGGTCGTTGGTCGAGAGTTCCATCAAAACCGGTGCACGGGTTGCCGGTGCGTAGGCAATCGGATCGCCGTGCGCCAGCCAGATCGGGCGCTGTTCTGCCGGTTCGTAAAACTGGGGCCGTCCGGCGCGGCTTTGCAGCCCTTCCGTTCCGCCCGCGCTGACATGCGTCACCACGCATTTAACGCGGTCATCCACACCGGCAAGAATCAACGAGACCCAGCCGCCGTACGAAATTCCAACCACGCCGAACTTTCCCTTGTCCGCCCACGGTTGTTCCTGCGTCCAATCCATCACGCGGCGCGCCGCCTGGACATTGTGGTACATCGTAAAATTCAACGGATCCGGAACCAGATCCAGCGTGCGCGACTCCCTGAATTCCTTCGTCACCGTGACCCATTGCGTCACCGGCGAAGCCGATGGACTGAACTGCCCATTGTAGTCCACCGCCACCGCCGCGAAACCGGGATTTTTCCGTGCCGTCGCCAAAGCAAGTGCGCCACTGGCATGCCCGCCACCGCCGTGGAAAACAAAGAGGACCGGGAACGGCCCCTTGCCTTCCTTCGGAACGGCGCTCGCGCAGAAAATACGGTTAGGCCCGTTTTCGTTGCCCCCGCCGCTGACATAAAAATCCGTGATCCGCAGCGTCCCATCCGTCTTCGCCGTCACGGGCTGTCCCTCTTTCGGCTTTTCGCCACCGACCCAACTGTCGCCCGCCCGCACCAAATCATCCGCACCCGGCATCCAAAGCGGCGCCTCCCGCACGGAGAGTTCCTGGTAGTCGAAAGGAAATGCCCGCCACGGTTCCAAGCTCCAACCCTCATTTTTCAGCACCTTGACGGCGCTCGCCGCCGCGACCGGCGGGATCCCGACCACCGGTTGCGGTGGGTTGGCAACGGTCGGCGCCGTCCCGGAACGAAGCAACGTCAGCGACAGGTCGCGCTGCTGATCGACCAGCTGCAACGTCCAGTGCCAACCGCTTCCGTTCACCACCGAAAAATTGGAATGGGCAAAATCGCCGTCGGCCGAAAACGCCCCGCCGTGTCCATCCAGCCAAGTACGCAATGCGCCAGCGATCTCCGGAACGGCGCCATCGATCAGCGTGTATTCGCCAGCGGCCGCAAGCGCCGACAAGTCGACCTGAACGAGGCCGTTCAGTACGGTGCCTTGCCCTGCCTTTTTTGTTGCGACCTTGAACGTGGATACGGAGTCCACGCCAAACCGGTAAAGCAGGGTTCCGGCCGTTCCAAGTTCCAGTCCCGGCCAAGACAATTCCGATCCCGGCTCGACCTCCAGTGTCCCCTTCGCTTTGATCCCGACCATGGCCGTGCCGAATTGTCCGGACAGCGCACCGCCGGAGCGAATGATGATCTGCCCCTGCTGCGTGGGCTGCAGGTTGTGTCCGACATACAGGTTGACGGCCTTCAACACCGCCCCGGACTGCACCTCCAGATAGGCGGTTCCCGGTGAACCGGACCCGACATACAAATTTCCAAAATCAACCGAAAAAGCTGGATCAACCCGCGCAGGATTTTGCTCGGATGTGCCGCTGAATCCATGGAGCGCATCGCCGGACGCGGGCGCATGATCCCAGTTTCCGGTGGTCGACAACACGTTGTCTCCAACGCTGGCTCCGGTAAAACGGACCGAGGCCGCCTCCGTTGATCCAGCGATTAGAATCCATGCTGATAAAAAAGCCATGCCGTATTTAATTCGTCTCATTTTACCTTTTTAAAATTATCTTCCGTTTAAAGCGGCATTTTTTCGCAACAAATCAGGACAAATCATTCATAATCAGCGCAAATATAACGCCTTATATGATGGCTTTGTGTATTTATTGCATTTTATTGCCCGCATGACAATTAAAACCTTTTGGCAATAATCGGGTTTGAAGAAAATTCCGCTAAAAACAACCATTACGAATGCGCCGCGATCGGAGTACGGGGTTGTCCAGACTTTTTGGCAGGGAGGAGAATGAGGAAAATCGAGGGATTATTCGACATATACCCGATAGAAGGATTGGCTCTTGTTGGTCGCGGAGGTGTCGATAAAATCCAACGTTCCGAAACTACCTGGAATGCCGGACTGCAATACCGTGAACGGCGGATTGTCGGTGAGGTTGGTGCTGAACTCGACCCGGTAGGTGCGTCCCGTGAGGCTGTTCCAACGAAGCTGGAAGCCGGTTTCCACCGGCAGGCTTCCGGATGCATCAAACATAAAGAAGGAGAGGTTGTTGGTCGGATTGGTTCCGGCCTTCCATTCGGAATAGTTGTCTTGCCCGTCGCCGTCGGAATCGATGAAGTCGGCGGAGCCGTCCTGCGGCAGGCCAAAGGAAGCCATCCAGCTGGCGGGAATCCGTGCGACCACTCGGATGTTTCCGTCCACGTAGAGCGAGGATGCATCCCAGGCCAATCCCTCCTGAAGCACCGGCAGGAGCAGTTGGCCGAACATTCCTTCGTACAGGCTTCCGCCCAGGACGGGGAAGTGGTCGCCCGCCGCCGGACTTGAGCTGGCCGGCAAGATGATTTCGAGCGTGCCGCCAAGCTGCGAAGGCGAATTGGTCAACACCACGGTGGATTCCGTTCCGATCGCCAGCGTGCCGCCCTGCATGGCCAGCCGCCCTGCATCAACCACCAAACCGCCGGATCCGTCGAAGGACAGCTTCTTGCCGGCCAGCTCCAGCCCGCCGGCCAGCCCTAACGAGCACCCCGCCGCCACATGGACGTCCGTATCGCGGTTCAGCACGACGGAGACGCGCACGGCATGCGATCCCTGCGCCACGTCGATGGATCCCGGTTCCGCCCCGGAGCCGAGCGCAAGGAACCCGGTGCCGGACACCGTGTAGGAGTGCGCGTTCGCGAACCGGAGACCCTTGATCCGGGTCGGTTCCTTGACCAGCGTGATCGAATCGATGTCCACGGCCACCAGCGGGCCGTTCAGCGGATCGAACCGGATGCGCCGGATGGTCTGGCCGTTCCATTGGGCGTGGCTCGACGTCGGGAAGACCAGGTCCTGGAATTCGCCGTTGCCCGTATAGTTGACGGTGATGCGCCGGGCGCCGTGGAACGTGTTGGTGCCGGTTGTTCCCCAATAGAAATCGACCGGCACGTTGTTGGTCGGCGCGCGCATGCGCAGCGTGACACTGGCGGCCGAGCTGCCCGGGAAGGAGAGATCCGTCCGGTACAGCTGAGGGTCGATCGAGGAGGCGGTGCCGGAAACAAAGCCGCCGGCCACGGTTGCTCCGGCCAGGTTGGCGGCCGTCCAGCCCTCGAAATCCCCGTTGGTTTCAAAGAACCATTCGCGCGAAAGCGAAGAGAGCGTCACCGTTGCCGGGGCGGTAGCCGCGCTGCCGAAGACGGCGGTTTCCTCGACGGTGTCGGCGCGGCGCCAATAGAGCCAGTTGTCGACATCCATCCAGTTGCCGGAACCCGATTTGGTCCAGGTGCCGCTACCCGCAGGCAGGTCGACGGCCAGTTCGGCGGTTTGGAAGGAGACGGGAAAGGCGTTGGTGGTTCCAAGAAAATTGCCGGCGGCATCGAACCGCAGGATGCGCCCGCCGGTTTCACGGATGTAGACGTCGCCGTTGGAGTCCTTGCCGAATCCGTTCGGGTTGGTCAGCGGCGCGCCCGCAAAGCTGGAGCCCAAGGCGAAGTTGCCCAGCGGAGCCGCCTGGTACTGCGTTATTTCATGGCGCTTCACCAACCCGCTTTCCAGCCGGAGCACCTGCTCGGCCTTCGCGTTGCGGAAGTCGGGGAAGAGGTGGAAGTTCATCAGGTTGGAGTCGTGGCCGCCGCGTCCGGTATTCGGGTAGGTTTCGCCGGGAAGCTTGAACGAGGTGCGCGTGACCACGGCCATGTTGGTTCCGTCGAAATCGAACTGCGGATAGCCAAAGCCCTCGCGCTGCACGTCGCTGGTGTAGAGCAGGATCTTCTCTAGGTTCCAGTTGTAGAGGTCGGACGAAGTCCAGACCCCGACGGTGTTGCGGATCATGGACATGTCCGCGATGGCGCCCACGTGGGCGGGCAATACCGGGTTGTTCAGGATGTAGAACTTGCCCGAACCGGCGTCGTAGGCCGCCCCGAATTTTTTATCCGCCCCCGGCAGCTGCACGAAGTCGCGGTTGGGGTCGAAGCTGACCGCCCCGGTGGCGGAATCCACCCGGGCCACCGCCGTCAGGTTGAGGTTTTTGACCTTGGGAAGCAGGAACACGCCCATCGCCGGCGAGGCGACGATCTGCCCCTCGCCGATGAAGTGGTCCTCGGCGGGCCAGGTGGGCCAGTCCGGTTGCTGCGCGGGGAATCCGGTTTTGGAGGTCCACGAAGCGGCGAGCATCAAATCCGATCCGGCCGAGGCGGACTGGCAGGAGGTGGAGACGGCGCAAAACCAACGGTTGTTGAAGAGGACGGGGTTGTTCGGGGTGGCCGGCCCGCCGAACGGGAAATTGGCCGTGGTCGTCCAGCTGGTGCCGCCGTTGGTGGATTTCTTGATCGTGGAAGGGCCGCCTTCATACATGGCGCCATAATAATAGAGGTCGCCGTTGTGGAGGAAGAAGCTTGCCCGCAGGAAGTCGCTGTAGGTTCCCAGCAGCGACCAGGTCGCGCCCTTGTCGGTGGAGCGGTAGGCCTTGGTTTCGCCGGAGGTAGTGGAGGTGGAATATCGACCCGCCATTGCCCAGCCCGCCACATAATCGCCGTTCGGCAGCACCACGATGTCCGGGTCGGCGACAAACAGCCGCGGGGTCGAGTAGAACAGATCGTATTGCAGCGGAACATAAGCCAGCACCTCGCCCGGAACCCCGCTAAAGTCGACGGCATGCACAACGACAGGAGTCCCAGCGAGGAATAAACCGATGGTGGCAACACGCAACCAACCTCGCCTTTTTGAAACCACCGCCAAAAAGGCATCGGATTTGACATATGGCCCTTTGTTCATCGCCCTACCTTAACCTTCATTTTTTCTTTTGTTGTTTGGCTCCCGGAGCATTTTTCAGATTGGCGGTCTGCATTTCCTCGCTGTCGAGCACCGCGCCGGGATCGCCTTGCTGCGTCATCCACTTGTCCAGCTCCGCCCGGAGTTCGGTTTTGACTGCCGCGTATTCCGGATTGCCGGCGAGGTCGGTCATTTCGTACGGGTCTTCGTTGGATTTGTACAATTGCTCCTCGGGACGGTGGCGGTAGCGGTTGTACATTTCCAACGCGTGGGCATCCGTGTCATTCGCCTTTTTCCACGAGGCCCACCAGTGCGTATCCTCTACCGGATGTTCCATGTGCTTCTCGCTGTATTCGGCGTCGGGCGTCAAGTTCCAAATGTAGCGGAAATCCTTGCTGCGGATGGTGCGGATTGGATACGGAGGCCCTTCCGGCACGTTGTTGTGCAGGCCGTAAACATATTTGCGATGGCCTTGGCTTTGGCCAAGCAGCACATCCAGAAACCCGATGCCATCGAGGTTATATTTGGAAGCGTCGCCGCCCGCCGCTGCGATGAAGGTCGGAGCCACGTCGGCATACTGCACGAGCGCGTCGGTTTCCGTTCCGGGCTTCACCTTGCCGGGCCAGCGCACCATCATGGCGGTGTGCATCCCCTGCTCCCAGCACGTCCACTTGTTGAACGGGAACTGCGCGCCCTGTTCCGACGTGAGCAGCACCAGGGTATTGTCCGCCTGCCCGGTTTCCTCCAACGTCCTGAGCACATCCCCCACCTGCTGGTCGAAGAGGGCGATCTCTGCGAGGTACTTGGCGAAGTCCACCCGCATTTCCGGTGTATCGGCAAAGTTTGGCGGCAGCTTGATGGCAGCACGGTCGAACTGATCCGGATCCCCGCACGTCCAAGGCATGTGCGAATGTGTCGACGCCACGACAAGGCAGAACGGTTGCTCTGGATTGGAACCCATAAAATCCTTGATGCCATCGCAGGTGTAATCCGCCGTGAGCGCCACGCAGTTGGGTTCGAAGCCGGGGACCTTCACGAAGGGAAAGGTCTTGGGCGGACGGATGTGCGTCTTGCCGGTCAGCCCCACACGGTAGCCCTGGTCGCCGAGATAGTGGCAGATGCTTTTGGTGCCCGGCTTGGCCACCGAATGATTCCATAGCACTCCACTACTCATTGGATAGAGTCCGGTATAGAGCTCGGTGCGCGACGGCGTGCACATCGACATGGCCACATAGGCATGCGTGAACCGCATGCCTTCCGTGGCCAGACGGTCGATGTTCGGGGTCTTTACGTTTTGGCCGCCATAGCACCCGATCTCGGTATGGGTAAGGTCGTCTGCAATGATGATGAGCAGGTTGGGCTTCTGCGCACCGAATGCGGCTGTGCAAGCAACCGCACCGGCAAGAAATCCGCGTGCAATGATTTTTCTGGTCATGGCTGTTTCCTCTCCGAATTATTTAGGCATGGTTTTATACCACTGGTTCCATCCCGTAATCATGAATTCCTTCTTTTCGGGATATTGATCGGATACGTCTTCCGTCTCGGTCGGATCCTTGGCCAGATTATAGAGACTCCACTGGTTCGGTGTATCGCAGTTTGAAACCAGCTTCCAATCTCCCGACCGAACGGCCCGACCCTTCGCGTGTTCGAAATAGATCGTCTCGTGCCCTTGGCGTGCACCCGTCGCAAATACCGGCAGAAGGCTTATACCATCCATGGGAACAATTTCATGCCCGTCGAATTTTGCAGGATACTTTGCACCAGCCAGTTCCAGACAGGTCGGCATGATATCCATCACATGGCCCAACGCCGGCGAAAATGAACCGGGTTTCTGCTTAAGCCCGGCCGGCCAATGGACAATCAGCGGCGTATGGTTGCCGCCTTCGTACGACTCCTTCTTCCAGAAGCGGTACGGGGTGTTGGCCGCATTGGCCCACGCCTCGCCAATCCCGGTGTAGCTTTCTTCGGAGCCTATCAGCTCGGGATGCAACCTCAAGTCGTCGTCGCGCTGCATGGCGCGGCCATCGCGGGTTTGGCTGGGACGGTCGTAGCCCGGCGGGAAAGTGGGCACTTCCGGACTCGCACCGTTGTCGGAGAGGAAAAAGATAAGGGTGTTGTCGAACTGCCCCGTCTCTTTCAGCGCCGCGACCAGTTTGCCAATGCCTTGATCCATCCGATCGACCATGGCGGCGTGTACCTCCATCTTGCTCGACTGGAACCGGCGTTCTTCCTCGGAGAGTGCATCCCAGTCTTCCTTGGCATCGAGCGGCGGCAGCACCAGCTTGCCTTTATCGAACAGGCCCAAGCCAACCTGCCGATCAAACCGCTCCTTGCGCAATGCGGCCCAACCTTCGTTGTAGCGGCCTTTGTATTTCGCGATATCCTCCGGCAAGGCATGGATCGGCCAGTGGGATGCGCACTCGGCAAAGTACATGAAGAACGGTTTGCCTTCCTTGCTGAATTCGCGAACGTACTCGACCGCCTTGTCACTGATCGCGTCCGTGAAATAGAAATCCTTGCCCACCGTTGCGACCGGTTTTGTTCCCTCAACCAAGCTGAACGGATCAAAGAAATCAATGACGCCCCAGATGACGCCGTAGAATTTGTCGAAGCCGCGGTTGACCGGATAGGACTCTATCGGGGAAAAGGGCACGCCGGGATCGATCTGGTGGTTCAACCACTTCAGGTGCTCCTCCTTTTCAAGCTGCTTATCCACGGAAAGGTGCCACTTCCCGACCATGGACGTCTGGTAGCCCGCCCCCTTCAACACCTCGGCGATGGTTACGGCGTTGAGGCTCAGGCTACGTCCATTCTTAGCCAGGTTGGCTTGGTGGGCGTATATGCCGGTCAATAGGCTGGCGCGGGTGGGACTGCACCGGGAGCAGTTGTAGAACTGCGTGAACCGAACTCCCTCCTTGGCGAGGGCATCCAGGTTCGGGGTTTGGATTTCCCCGCCGTAGCAACCCACATCGGAAAAGCCCAAATCATCGGCTAGAATTACAATGATGTTCGGGCGGGAATCTGCACCCCATACCCCCATGGTCGCCATCAAAATCCCGCCTATTGCCCATGCCCCAAAAAAGCTTTTCTTCAAATTCATACCTATCCCTTCCTGTTGTGAAAAATTACTGTGCGCCTACTCGTACCGGATCATGATGAACAGGCGGTCCTGCTCCGGATCCGTCACGGTAATCTCCAGATTGGCCTCTTCATAATCCGGGTTCTCCGGTATCGGCACGGCGGAAACCTCGGTCGCCGCTTCCAGAACCCAATCAACCAGATTGGTGGACGAATAGACATTGTAGCCGACCCCGGCGGATGCCGCATCTACCAACCGCCGCATCCCGAACCGGACTTGCCCGGCGGAGACCGGAACCGACAACAGGGTCAGCGGGCGGATATCGGCATCGGCCACGGTGGGATCCGATCCGATCAGCCATTCCAGATAATTGGAGCGGCCATCCCCGTCCGGATCGCTGTCGTTGGCGGCATCGCTCCCGCTCAGTCCTGCTGCCAGCGCGTAGCCGGAAGCCAGCGACGAACCCAACGGGAAGGTACGGATCGACAAGTTGTCGATCTCCGCATGATCGGTTGCGCGGGCACTCAAGCCGATATAGTTTTTCGCGGTATTTTGCCAATTGAAGATACGCGTCATGCTGTTGGGGTTGGCTGTGTTGATATCCAGCCGGACGCCGTTGAAGTAGACGCTGGCCTCGACGGGCGCACCCGCGGAAAAGCTGCCGAGCGCAAACGCCGCCGTGAGCCGACCGTTCGTCGCCCCGGCCGAAACGGTGTCCAACAACGTCCCGTTGCTCCACACCTTCACGTTTCCATCCACGTCGAGATCGACGAAAAAGTCCGCCTTGCCGATTGGGTTGTTCGTGCTGCCCCGGAAGCTTTTCGTTCCGGAAATATCGCTCCCGGCGGCGGCTTCCGTGGCGGTCATCCCCACCCCGAAGCCAGCATAGCGATCCATCGGTTGCGAGGTGCCGCTGTTGATTGCGGTGACATCCATTTCAACCACAAAACCGCCCGCATCCAGAATGGACTGGTTGGTGAAGTTGTTCATGATGCCGCTCTCGGACATGCCCGCGCCAACCGCCATGCGCAACGCCCCGCCGAACACTTGGATGTTGTCGGGGGTCTTGGGGCCCTCGTACCCTTCGTAGTGGACCGCATTCGGCAGCCATGCGATGGCTCCACTCACACCGTTGGTGGTTGCGTCGATATCGGAAAGGTCGTTGCGGTTGAAGGTATCGAGCAGCAGGTCGGTGCTCTGCATGCCCGGACCGGAAAGTTTCGGCAGCGACAGCAGCCGCTCGGACGGAACGCCTACGCGTTGCGCCCACGCGTTCCAGGCATTGACCATCGCGACGAGACGGTCGGGATGGTCCATGGCGACGTTGTTGAGTTCGGTAGGATCGGTCAGCATGTCGTACAATTCCAGCGTGTCGGCAAAGGACGACCAGTCCGTGGTCGTGAAGGTTTTCGTCACTAGCTTCCAGCGTCCGTCGCGCCATGCGCGGGTCGACTCGTGCTCGAAGCCGATCTGCCGGTCGAATTCCGGTCCGTCGTTGAAGATGGGCACAAGGCTTTCGCCTTCCATCGGCAGCACGACATGTCCGTTGTACTGGGTTGGGAAGGTCGCACCCGTCACATCCACCACGGTGCGCATGATGTCGATAAGGTGGCCGGTCTGGTTGGACCAGCGTCCGGGATTGGCAATGCCTTCCGGCCAGTGGACGATCAGCGGCGTGCGGATGCCGCCTTCATGCGAATAGCGCTTGTAGTAGCGGAACGGCGTGTTGGCCACGTTGGCCCAGCCACCGCCGATATGGATTCCGTCGCCGACAAACGGCTGTCCCATGTTGTCCAGATCGGTTCCCGTGAGCGGTGCATGGTTGGCCGTGCCGAAGGCACTGCCGTACAGGCCGCCTTCGGCGTTGCCGCCATTGTCCGAAAGCAGGAAAATCAGCGTGTTGTCGAAGCGTCCGGTCAATTGCAGGTGTTCGACAATCCGTCCAACCGTCCCGTCGATCTTGTCGATCATCGCCGTGTAGAGCGCCATCCTGCGGGTCAAATCCGCCTTGCGGTCGGCAGCGAGCGTGTTCCAGGCCGGGACCGCCCAGTATGCCCCGCCGCCGTTGTAGGGCGTGTCGCTCGTCGGCGCGAGCGAGAAGGTCCCGTCGATCACACCGAGCGACAGCATCCGGTTGTACCGGTTCTGCCGCACGACATCCCACCCCTGGCTGTAGATATCGGAATAGGATTGCCCGCCCGGCGGCGTGTATTCCGCCAGCGAAAGCGGAGCCGCGATGGAGAAGTGCGGCGCGTTGAACGGGAGATAGAGAAAGAACGGCGCGGCATCGCCTTTGGATTGATGGTGGTTGATGAAATCAAGGCTGTAGTCCGCCAAGGCGTCGGTCTGGTAGAACTCGTACGCATTGGTTCCGTAGACGCGGGTTGGAATCTCGTTGCTTTCCGAGGTGAACTTGTAGTCGGTGCTGTCCCAATAGTCCGCGCCGGCGCCGGCACCGCTGGGCGTGAAGCCGAACACCTGCCGGAAGCCGCGAACCCACGGCACCTTGCCCACCGTGGCACCCAGATGCCATTTGCCGGCCATGTAGGTGCGGTAGCCCTCTGCCTTGAGAACCTCCGCAATGGTGGAGTTGTTGTCCTCGCGCAGAGGCGGGAGCGAATCGCCGGGAACGGTGACGACCTGGTGGGTGTAGTTGCCGGTCAGCAACGCCGCACGGGTCGGGCTGCAGCGGGCGGTGTTGTGGAAATCGCGGAAGCGCAATCCGCTCGTCGCCAAGGCATCGATGTTCGGCGTGCGGGCCTCGCCGCCGTAGCAGCCGAAATCGGAATAGCCCATGTCGTCGACCAGCATCACGATGATGTCCGGCCGGGTTTGAACCACCGGAGGAACCGCATCGGCATACTCGGTTCCGATCCGGATTTCATCCAGCCCGCTCTCGTTCTGCAGGTTGATGAAGAGATTGCTGAAAACCTGGTTCCCGCCAAAATCGAAATCGGTCTTGCTGTAGAACCCGTCCGATCCGGCCAGGGCGGAGCCGGTCCATGTTGCGGGAACGACGACGTTGCTGGACAGATTGATAATGTGGTAGCTGATCTCGTCCGCCGCACCGATGTTGTTGACCAACCGGCCCACCACCAACCGCACGGCCTCCGGATCTTCGGGAACCAGCACCTCGTTGGAATTACCCTTCTGCATTGTATTGGTATCGCCCAGCCAAACTGAAGCATTGAAGCTTTGCGCCATGTTGGGCTCGTCTGCGTTTTGCAACAACTGGGGGTTGGCCCCGACCGAAACGAGCGTATCGGGAAAAGCCGTTCCCATCCCATTGCCCAGTCCCATGTTGGCGCGCCGGGTTCCCTTGACGATCATGCTGAAGTAGAATGTGTCGCCCTCGGCAAAGTCCACGGGCGATGCCAGCGGACGGGTAAAGCGGTTGTTGCTTGTGCTTGAATCGTTATGGACATAGCCATCCACCATGGCGCGGCGAAAGCCGTCGACCCCAGCCACCGTCAAACCATAGTTCTGCCCTCCAGTCAGCAATTCGCTGGTGTTCCCGGGCGAGGTCAATGTGACAAACCGGGCGATGGACGTCCACCCCGGCACGTCGTTGGAGGTATCGCTCGCCGTCGCGAAATGCTCATCGACCAGCAACACGGCATTCGCAAAACCGACGTGCAGCAACATGGTCAGCAATAACAGCTTTCTCATCCAGTCTCCTAATACCCCTATGTGGAGGTATCTTCTACCACAATTCCGGCAGCAATGTCTTGTCGCCAAAACTGGCGACACGGCTGGATTCCAATGCGTTCACGCAACCGATGGGAACAAATGTGCTTCCAAAACATATGAGCCGGGAAACCCGGCCCATATGCAATCCATCCGAAAACATAATGCACCGCGGCAGAAACTCATAGCGAGTCCGCAACGGTTCCGATGATTTCATATTGAATCGGACCGGCCGACCAGGCGCTGATGTCGCTTGTGCCGTTTGGCAGTGTGGCCAGCAGTCCATACGGCGCTCCGCTGATGCCGGGAATTCTTCCGCCGGTTTCTCCCACAGAGCGGGTCGCGGTTCCGATGTAGCCGGTGAAAAACTGAATCGCGACATCCGTTGAACCGGACGAGCCGCCATCCACGATGTACGACAGTTGGAAGTCGGTCGAACTGGTTTTATGGTCCAGGGTTTGCCGAATGGTGATGGTTTTCCCAAAGTCGGACGGATCCAGCACAGCGGACAGGTTCAACGCACCGTCAAGCGAGGTGGAGGTGCATCCGGAAAAGACCAGCATATCGCCCATGAGAGCCAGCGAAATCCCGTCGCTGCCCCCGAATTTCCATAACATCTGTGCCTTGTCGGCGGCGAGTGGTTGGGCGGGCAGCTGGGCCCGCACGGTCAGGGTTATATCGCGGTCATTAAGAATCGGTTGAGTGGCACCAAGGGTCGCCGTAGGGTTCGCGGTTCCTGAAAAATAATTGGTTGGTGCGCCGGTGTAGTCCGCCAACGAATTGATTCCGATCCGATAGAAGCGGTGCGGAGTCGCATTGGTTTCCGTTACCCGCATCACCACTTGCTCCATTAACGGATCGAAGGTGAAAGCAGGATATCCTGCGACCATTCCGGGCACGGTTGTCCAACTGTTGGATGACAGTGCCGAGCAGGCTTCAACTGTAAAGAACTGGTTCCAACCAGCATGGTAGACCGACCGGTCGAAAACCAGATCGGTGACTGCATTGGGGCCGTCGGAATAGGATGTTGTTGAAAGAATTTTTATTCCGGGTTCCAGGGTGGCAGCAAGCGGATCCGAGTTTTTCAGCCATTCAGTAAGGTTGTTATCCCCGTCGTCGTCGGGATCGGCCGCAGGAGTTCGATCCGCCATCCAGACAAAGGGAAAGCGGTTGGCCCATGCATCGTAGGGATGCGCTTCGTCTGCAACCGGGACTGCGGTGATGTCGGCCGCCAGTTCGGTGGCCACACCCTTGTCGCGTTGCCAACCCATCCAGTCCTGCAACCGTTGCTTCATGTCGGCGATTTTTCCGATGTATTGCGGATCATCAATGAGGTTGTTCAGTTCGTATGGATCGGCCTGCATATCGTAAAACTGGTAGGGCGGTCGGTTCATTATGCGGTCGACAATCAACTGGGCGTGTGCACGGTCGGAAGGATCGGCGTTGGTATCGGCGGCCAGAGCTTCCCACGAGGGGAACGGCGGGCCGGTGAATCCTCCTATGCCGTACGTATTGGTGTTCTGAAGATTCCAGATCAGCTCGTAGCGGGAGTCGCAGACCGAGCGGATCGCGAAGGGGCCGACGGCACCTTCGATCCCGACAGTGGTTTGTTCGGCATAGGCATACTGTTTGTGATAATCCCTTTTACCTTCAAGCACCGGGAGAAAACTCAAACCGTCGAACCGTTCCAGCCCGGTCGGCGGTGAGCCGCCAGCGGCATCAATGAGCGTTGGAAGGATGTCCACCAGTTCGACCACGGCCTCGGTGGAGGTTCCGGGAGCAACGCGACCCGGCCAACGGATGATGCATCCGGTATGGGCGCCGAGGGTGTAGCAGGTCCACTTCCCGCCGGGAAGCGATGAACCCTGTTCCGTCAGACAGATGAAGATCGTGTTGTCCGGATCGGAACTGTTGGCCACTGCATTCATCCAGTACCCGACTTCCGAGTCGAACACGTTGACTTCCTTCAGGTATTTGTTGAATTGCGCACGATATGCCGACGTGTCCACATAATCCGGTGTTACCGGCAGTGTGGAATTATCAGCAACATAGTCGCCGTGGTTCCATGGCGTATGCGGACTGTGCGACGTAACGATCAGGCAATAGGGCTGGTTCGGATCTCGGGCCATGAATGCTTCGGCCAACGCCCGGTTTGCTGGATTTTCAGTTGAGTCGTCGACATCATCCCCGAGGAGTTCAAAAGGAAAGGATTCCACCGGGCCAAAGTGCCGTTTACCCATCAATCCCACGCGATAACCCAGTGCGGAGAGATGGTGAACGATGCTTTTCGTGCCCTCTTTCACCTCGCTGTGGTTCGGATAGGCGCCGTTCCGCACCGGATAGATGCCGGTATAAAGCTGCTGCCGCAACGGTGCGCACGTGGGCGAGGCATTGTAGCAACGGTCGAAGCGCAGCCCCTGCCCAGCCAATGTCTGTATGTTCGGCGTCAGATCGCCCGGCATGTCGCCGGGGGCATGCCCGCCCGGCCGGCCGTAATAGGGACTGCAATCCCGCCAGTTCATGTCGTCCGCCATGATCAGCAGGATGTTGGGCTGGGTCGCCAAACCATTGCCGGCACACAGCAGCACGATTCCCAGTAGTATCCTTGCCCTCATCCGTTCTCCTTCAACGGCCATATCCACAACGCCCGAAAACATGCTTCCACCCGCACTGTACCATTCATCGCGATTTTGGCATGTCGCCAGAACTGGCTACAAATCCGGGCTTTGATTGTTCTAAGCGATTACGCTATATTTCGCGGTCGGGTCAAGTGCAGGCCGGTTATGTATAGTGAAGGCGGGAGTGGCCATCAAATCGAGGTTTTTACACGTGCAACACGGTTTCCAGCATCGGATCGTCCACGGCTTGCTGGCCGGCCTCCTTTTGGGGACGTTGCCTGCGACGGGAATGCCCGAAGGAACGGTGGTTCCCGTAAAAAAAACGGGGCGATACATTGTCACCAACTGGCGGGTGAAGGATGGGCTGCCGTTCGACCAGATCCGCGATATCGTCCAACGGCGGAATGGATTCATCTGGGTGGCCACGCTCAATGGTGCGGCGCGATTCGACGGGGTCCAATTCCAGATTTTCAATACACGCACCTCATCGAATCTCGCGAACAATTCCATCAGCGCCCTATTCGAAGACCGCGAAGAACGTCTCTGGCTCGGCCACGATACCGGCCACCTGACCGTGCGGATCGGGCATGCGTTCCAATCGATCACCCTCCCCGACGACTGGCCCAAGGAACCGGTGATCGGGTTTGTCGAAGAATCCAATGGAACGGTCTGGGCCATGAACCGCGTCGGGGATCTGCTGCCGCTCGACGGCGAAAAAAGCGGTGCCATGAAACCCCATTGGCGAGCCATGGCATCGGCATCAACCGGGCGGTCTGCCATCCTGGCCGTTCACGGCGACCGGATCGTCACCTACGCCGGCAACTCCCTGCCCCTGGGCTCGACACTCATGGGCGACTACCGTCTGACCGGCTTTTCCAAGACCTTTCCGGGCAGCGGCAACAGCTTGTGGATTTTGACGGCGGGCAGGTTGCGACGGTGGAGCGCAAACAAGTGGGTCGAGGATATCGGGGAGGTTCCGTGGCAGGACATGGAAGGTACAACCCTGATTGAAAGCAGCCAGGGCGCGATCTTTGCCGGGAGCCAGAAAGAAGGATTATTTGTCTTCGACCGGCAGGGCGGCGTGGAACGGCTGAACCGCGGAAACGGCATGGAGCACAATGAAATCCTGTGCCTGTACGAAGACCGGGAAGGCACCATCTGGGCAGGCACCGGAGCGGGGCTTTCGGCCATACGTCCGCGACGCATCAACATGGTCTATACGGCCGATGCGTGGAAGCATCGGTTCCTGCGCTCCGTATCCCCCCGCCTGGCCGGCGGGGTATGGGTGGGGACGGACGGGGGCGGCCTCTACAGCGTCAACGGCCAGGAGGTGCTGCATATGGGGCAGGAATCCTCGCCTACATCCGTGCAGACCGTGCTGGAAGATGATCAGGGAACCGTCTGGCTGAACTCCCAGAAAGGATTTCTTTGCCGGATGGATGATGCCGGACTCCGGGAAATCCCCCCTCCCCAGCCGGATGCCGTGTCCATCTCCGCGCTGTACCAGGAGAACAATGGTATGCTGTGGGCCGGCGGATTGCATGGACTCTGGCGCTGGAACGGGGTTGCTTGGAACCAGACCCTCCCCGATCAAAACCATCTATCGGATATACGCTGCATCACCGGCGACCACGAGGGGGCCGTTTGGTTCGGCATGGCGTCCGGCGGTCTGGGGCGCCTGTACAACGGGAAGCTGGAGCAGTATGGCAATGCAGACGGATTGCCAAGCGAATATATCCGCGCCTTGTATTTTGATCAGGACGACGATTCCCTGTGGATCGGCACCTGCGGCGGCGGACTGGCGCTGTGGCGGAAAAGCGGGTTCTCAACCCTTTCGGACGAACAAGGGATGCCGGGGAATGTGATTTCCTTCATCCTGGACGACCGGCGGAACCGCCTGTGGATGGTTACCAACCAAGGCCTCGCCGTGGTGGATAAAAACGAACTCAAGCGCGTGGTCGACGGGGAGTTGCCGTACGTCAGCCCCCTGCTGCTCGATTCAAGCGACGGGCTTTCCATGCCGAATATGAGCGACGGGCTGCAGGCTGGCTGCCGCACGGCGGATGGACTGCTCTACTTCGCAACCGACGGCGGATTGGTGATGGTCAATCCCGACGACGTGCAGCGGCGCAGCAACCCCATCCAAGTCCTCATGAAAACCCTGCTGGTCAACGACCAGACCATCCCGTTGCCGTACAATCAGCCGATCCATCTCCCGCCGGGGGTTCACCGGCTGAACATCCAGTACACGGCACTAAGCTTCATCTCCCCGCACCGGATCCGGTTCATGTACCGATTGACCGGACACGACACCGACTGGATCGACGCGGATACCCGGCGCATCGCCATGTACCAGCACCTTCCGCCCGGTGCCTACCAATTCGAGGTGAAGGCGTGCAACAGCGACGGTGTCTGGAACCAGCAACCGGCATCCCTTGATTTCACGGTCCGTCCGTTTTTCTGGGAAACCTGGTGGTTGAAAGGCCTCGTCATACTCGCCGGAACCCTGCTCGCCGTCGTCCTTTCGCTGGGCGTGGCTGAACGGATCAACCGACGTAAACTGATCCTTGCCGAGAAACTGCGGGCAGTCGAACAGGAGCGCACCCGCATTTCCATGGATATCCATGATGAAATCGGCGCCGGGCTGACGCGCATTTCCCTGCTTAGCCACCTGATCGGCAATGCGTTCAAATCCCGTGAAGAAAAAGTCCCCTCCCGGCACATCAATGAAATGGAGCAGGTCGCGGCAAAACTCGTCCGGGCGCTGGATGAAATCGTATGGGTCGTCACGCCCAGAAACGACACGCTGGACAGCCTCTCCGCCTATCTCGCAAAATACGTGGCCAACTACCTGCGCGAAACCGATATCCGCTGCACGCTGGATATTCCCATCGACCTGCCGGACTGGGCCGTTCCCGGCCCCATTCGCCACAACCTTTTCCTCGCCGTCAAGGAAGCCGTCAACAACATCGTTAAACATGCGGAAGCCACCGACGCCACGTTTTCAATGGCCGTCGGACGGGATTCTTTCAGCATCATCATCCGGGACAATGGAAAGGGCGTCGGCGACCGCGCCGACGACCGGTTCCGGCGCGGACTTACAGGCATGAAAGAACGAATGGAACTGATCGGCGGACACTTTGAAATCAACGAAAACCCAGCCGGCGGCGCGATCGTCACCATGACCCTTCACAAGGGATCCATGCACACTTGAACAGAGGACTCCATAGATGAATAAAATTTTCACAGTGGCCGTTGTAGACGACGACCGGGGAACACGCGAACTACTGGCCGACCGCATCGGGGAAGAATCCGACTTCCGATGCGTCAACATCTATGCCGACCCGCTGGCGGCCATCGCCGGGTTGCCAGCCGACCATCCGGACATCGTGCTGATGGATGTCAACATGCCCGGCATGACCGGTATCGAATGCGTCCGCCAACTCAAGCCGATCATGCCGAACACGGATTTTGTGATGCTCACGGTCTACGACGACACCCACTATATTTTCGAAGCCCTGGCCGCCGGGGCGGTCGGCTATCTACTCAAGCGCTCCGCCGGGGAGAAACTGATCCAGGCCTTGCGGGATGCAACACAAGGTGGTTCGCCGATGGATAGCGATATTGCCCGGAAGGTGGTGCAGTCGTTCCAGACTCCACCACAGAAGGAATCGGAGGAACTGGAAGCGCTGTCCGACCGGGAGCGGCAGGTACTGGATCAGCTGGCGCAGGGACGCCTCTACAAGGAGATCTCCGAGGAACTCGATATCTCCATCCATACCGTGCACACGTACATTCGCCGCATCTATGAAAAACTGCACGTCCATTCCCGCTCGGAGGCCGTGGCAAAACTCTCTGGATTGTAAAACCCGATTTTGGAAACACCTGTTTATCGACGACGGAGGAACGGCAAGATGATGACTAAAAGATGGAAACTACCGGCCATGTTTCTAGTGGCCATTTGCATGGGAAGCCTTGCTGCGGACTGGAAACCGGTCGAGGGAACGCTGATGACCCGTTGGGCGGCCGAGGTTGACGCCAACCATCCACTGCCGGACTATCCCCGCCCGCAAATGGCGCGAGAGAACTGGATCAACCTCAACGGCCTTTGGAATTATGCGATACAACCCAAGGCGGATCCGGTTCCGCAGTCATGGCAGGATCAAATTCTGGTTCCCTTCTGCGTTGAATCGGCTTTGAGCGGAGTTATGAAACCCCTGACTCCCGATCAAAAACTGTGGTATCGCCGGACATTCCGCACACCGGATATGAACAATGGGAAACGCCTGTTGCTCCATTTTGGAGCCGTGGATTGGGAAAGCCAGGTATGGGTCAATGGCGTGCTGGTCGGATCCCACAAAGGCGGCCATGATCCATTCAGTCTCGATATTACCAAGGCGATCACCAACGGAAGCAATGAAGTCATAGTCTCCGTTTGGGATCCCACGGACACCGATAGCTATCCGCGTGGAAAACAATCCCTCCATCCTAAAGGTATCTGGTACACCGCGGTCAGCGGCATCTGGCAAACGGTGTGGCTGGAGACCGTACCGGATTGCTATATCAGCTCGTTGAACGTGCAAGCCGATACCCGACGCGTCACCTGCCGCGTCTCCACCGGCGGGTCGCCGTGCGCAGACGGGGAAACCGTCCAGATTTCTGTGATGGAAAACGGCCAAGTCAAGGCTGCCGTCGAAGGACAGCCGGGCGAAACCATTTCCATCAACGTACCGGAGGCCAAGCAGTGGTCGCCCCAGAATCCGTTCCTCTATGACCTGCATGTGGAGATGAAACGCGACGGGAAACGTCTGGACCGCGTGACGAGCTATTTTGGAATGCGAACGATCGAAGTGCGTCCGGATGACCGTGGGCAGCAACGGCTCTTCCTGAATGGCCGGGCGGTCTTCCAGCTTGGATTGCTGGATCAAGGCTGGTGGCCCGATGGATTGTACACCGCCCCGACGGACGATGCCCTGCGCTACGACATCGAGATCACCAAGCGGCTCGGTTTCAATATGATCCGGAAACATGCCAAGACCGAACCGGACCGGTGGTACTACTGGTGCGACCGTCTCGGCCTGCTGGTTTGGCAGGACATGCCCAGCGGAACCCCCGATATCTGGCAACCGGGAAATCTCTGGGTCCGTCCGGAACATACCGAGGAAGTCCAACGCTCCCCGGAATCGGCTGAACAATTCAACCACGAACTCATGGCCATCATCGACGCCTTTCGCAACCACCCGTCCATCATCATGTGGGTTCCCTTCAACGAAGGATGGGGACAGCACGATGCCGTCCGCACCAGCGAAAAGGTGAAACGCTACGACCCCTCGCGGCTGGTCAACGCCCATAGCGGATGGCTGGACCTGGGTGCCGGCGACCTGATGGACATCCATCATTATCCCGGCCCCGGCATCGAGCTCGCCAAAGGCCGCGCAAGCGTGCTAGGCGAATTCGGAGGCCTCGGACTTCCTGTAACGAACCATCTATGGGGTTCCGACCGCAACTGGGGCTACCAGACGCTGGATACCGCCAGCGAGCTTGCAACGGAATACAAGCAACTGATCCAGACCCTCTACAGCCTGACGGGACTCGGCATGGCGGCCGCGGTCTACACGCAGACCACCGATGTCGAGGGAGAGGTCAATGGACTCATGACCTACGACCGGGCCATTATCAAACTGGATGAAAGCTGGCTCCGCGATGTCAATTCAAAGCTCTACGGCCCACCCGCAACCACGCTCCCCATGCTGCTCTCCTCTGAAAAAACACCGCAAACCTGGAAATATCGCATCGGCAATCCACCCGATGGATGGGAACAACCCGGATTTACGGATTTGCAATGGCTTGATGGCCCGGCGCCGTTTGCCGACAAGAAAAACCCCTTCTACCCATTGGGAACCCTGTGGCCGGAAAAGAAGATATGCATGCGCAGGAATTTCCAGCTCACGAAAATCCCGCCCATGCTCACCATCCAAACCGCGTTCAATCTGGATGACCTGGAAGTGTACATCAACGGGGTGAAGGTTCTGGATCAGGAAAAGGACCGGGACAAGTTGCGGGGGCATACTTCGCGGCACTATCAATTCATCGACATTTCCGAGCACGTAAGCGCCCTCAAAACCGGAGCGAACGTCATCGCCGTCAAAGCCCGGAAAAACGCGGAAGAACGGCTTATCGATATCGGCCTGTACGGCACCTGGCCCTACCCCATGGAAGCCTCGACCTGCTCGTTGTTCCAACCTGATCTGCGGAATGTTGGACTCGCCATGTCGATGCCCGCGAACCAGCGCCTCTTTCCCTGATCGTGGAAGATGGTCAAGTGTATTTTGTTTACCGAAAATAAAACCAAAAGGAGCTCCATGCGTTACGTTCTACTTGCTGCCTGTATTTCAATTGCGTTATTTCCGGCTACCCCGGCCAGATCCGATACACTCTACGAGTCGTTCCAGCATCCCTCGATGGAAGCCAAGCCGTTTGTTCGGTGGTGGTGGGGTGAAAACCGGGTTGAAAAGGGCGAGATCGTCCGGGAACTCGATCTATTGAAGGATGCAGGGATCGGTGGCGTGGAAATCCAGCCAATCGGGGTGGGCCGTAGCAAGCAGCGCGACATGGATACGCCGAAAATGGAATGGCTCAGCCCCGAATGGTGCGACATCGTCAAGTTCACCTGCGACGAAGCCGCCAAGCGCGGAATGCAAGTCGACGTGTCCCATTCATACGGGTGGCCGGCCGGCGGGGATTTTCTTACTCCGAAGCACCGCGCCTCCATCCTGTATAGCCATCAGGAAAAGGTCAGCGGGCCAGCCGTCTTCCAGAAACCGCTAGACAGCCTTTTTGATAAAAATCCATGGAAGGAAAAGCAGTCGACGCTGAAGTATGCCCGACTGGTTCCGCTTCAACTTAACCGCATGGAGGATATCCTTAATGTTGAGCATTCCGCAACCAACGGCATCCTGACGGTCAATATCCCGGACGGCGATTACATCCTGCAAACCGGCATCGTCGTGACCGAATTCAAAGGCAATATGCTTGACCACTTTGACCGTGAAGCCGTCCAAGCCTACCACACCCATCTCAAAACCCAGTTGGCCGGATTTTTTGGCGGCGACCTTGGCAGTGGCATTCATGCGTTTTTTGCCGACAGCATCGAGGTCAAAGGAAGCAACTGGACCCGCTTTATGGAAGATGAATTCAGGAAGCGGCGGGGCTACGACATGACCCCGTATCTCTCCTTCCTCACGCGGGCCTATGAAGATCGCGGCAATTATGAAGATCTCTTCACCGCCTCCGATTCCGTGAAGGATCTCTTGCGAAAGGCGCGATACGACTACAACAGCCTCCTTGCCGAACTCATCCAGGAAAACTTCTGGGGCGTTTTCCAGAACTGGTGCACGGCCAACGGCGTGCTTTGCCGCCTTCAGGTATACGGGCACCCATGGCATTTCGGCATCGACTCCGCCAACCTCATCGCCGACATACCGGAAGGAAATTCATGGATGACCACCAATGGATTCCATACAGGAAACTGGAGTGCGTGGAACAAGTTTGCCTCATCCGCAGGGCATGCCCGGGGCCGGAAAACCATCAGTACCGAGGCCATGACCAGTACCTCGCAAGAATTCGAACATCCGCTCGATTGGGTGAAGCGCGCGGACGACTTCAACTTCATCCAAGGGATCAACCACTCCGTCCTGCACGGCTTCCACTATAGCCCGCCCGAGGTTCCATGGCCAGGCATTGTCATCTACGGCACCTTTTTCAGCGAACACAACACCTGGTGGCCCTATTTCCCAAAATGGACGGCGTACAACGCCCGCCTTTCCCAGCTTTTCCAATCCACGCAGCCCGTCGTAGAAATCGCGCTGCTAGGGCCGGAAGCCGATACGTGGAGCGATTGCGGACTCGAGCGCTCTGCCCTCCATTCAAGGCCATGGTACGGCTATGACCATCTCTGGAAAACCTTCGGCAACCACGGATCCTCCGTGGATTTTGTCAGCGAACGGATTCTTAACGAGTCCTCGTTCGAAGGTGGCACACTTAATATCGGCCCAATGCGTTACAGATTGCTTGTGCTTTGCGATGTGGAAACCCTCCATCTGGATTCAGTCCAAGCGATAGAGCGCTTTGTGGAGCAAGGCGGACAAGTTGCCGTTGTTGGTACCGTCCCCGGCCGTACTTCGGGACTGGGAGAACCCGCCAACAAAGCTATCGGCGACGTAATGCAGCGCCTGTTCCAAAAACATCCCGGCCGCATAAAGCATATCGCCCCCCCGGCGAAGAACGCACTGATGGAATGGACCGGGAACCTGCTTGCCCAATTCAATCTGGATCGAAAGGTTCGCATCGATCACCCCGATGAGCGCGTCTATCAAATCCATCAGCGCGACGGCTCGCGGAATTTTGTCTTCTTCTCCAACCAAGACGCAGGCCATGCCGTCGACATCCGTGCCAAATTCCACGGGTTGGAAGGCCCGGTTTACCGTTGGGATCCGGAAACCGGAAACCGCATCGCCTATGCCCCCGCCCGGACGGAGGAGCTACCCATCCGGCTAGGTCCCAGCGAATCCCTGTTGCTGGCATTCGACCCCGATGCCTCCGAGGTTTCCCCAAAACCAGAAATGGAAAAAAGTTCGCCAAATACTCAACAGGTCGACGCCCCTTGGCAATTGGAACTCACCGACTTCCAAGGTGTGAAATCCAGCCGGGCTCTTCCCTCCTTGGTCGATTTCGCCGGCGACCCGGAACTCGACACCTTTGCCGGAACAGCGGTGTATTCCGCATCCATTGTCGCGGACAAGGCATGGAAGAAACTCGATCTCGGGCCCATCAACGGGGTTTCCCAACTCAAGATCAACGGCATTCCGGCCGGGATCCGCTGGTACGGCGCACACGTCTATGACGTGACCGGCATGCTGGTATCCGGAAGCAACACGGTCGAGGTATCCGTAACCACGCTCCTATTCAACCATGTCCGGCAGAAAGCCAAGCCACTTTCCGCCGGCATGCCCGGCCCGGTGCGCCTTACGGATTAGGGCATTTTCGTAAGCAGCGAGGAAACAACACGCCATGTGCCCCACAAAAGATCATCATACCTGCAAGCAGACCGTTTATCTCATCTGCATTTATACGCCGCGGTGGTCTGGTGCGCTTTGCCTCGATCAGGCCACCTCGGCGTTGCCGATGTGGAAATAGCAGGACCGGAACTTGCCGTTCTTTTTCAACCAGCCGAGGATCTCAGAACAAATGTGCGGAAGAATATGGACAAAAACGATATGGAGGTGCCAAACATGCGCTTGCGCCACAGGAGTTTCGAATAGGCCGACCCGAATGACGATTATCGAGGATTCAAATGTATTATTTCAGAAAAAAAGTACTGCACGGTTTGATTGCGCTTTCCAATGTAGCATGGTCGCCCGCCGCCGAATTGCTGGTTGAAGCAGAACGATTTTCCGACAAAGGGGGATGGGTGGTTGATCAGCAGTTTACGCATACGGTCGGATCCCCCTACCTGCTGGCGCACGGCATGGGGAAGCCGGTTCCCGATGCATCAACGGAAGTCGAGTTTCCGGCAACCGGAAAATACCGCCTTTGGGTGCGCACAAAAAACTGGGTGCCCGGCGAGTGGGATGCTCCAGGCCGCTTCAAGGTCGCGGTGGACGGAACCGCATTGCCGCCCGTCTTCGGAACCGAAACGGACTGGGGCTGGCAGGACGGCGGAACAATTGGAATCGCGAAAAAGAAAACAAGGATTTCCTTGCGGGATATGACGAGCTTTGAGGGCCGGTGCGATGCGTTGTACTTTACAACCGATTCCGGTTTTGTTCCGCCCAATGCGCGGGACCAGTTGCAATCGTGGCGCGACCGTCTCAACCAGGTTCCGGCAATCCCTCCCTCGGCCGGCGACTTCGACGTAGTGATTGTCGGCGGCGGCATTGCCGGGTGCGGCGCCGCGCTGGCGGCGGAGGAACAGGGGTTGAAGGTTGCATTGATCCACGACCGTCCCCTGCTCGGTGGCAATGCCTCCAGTGAAGTGCGCGTGCATACGCTGGGTGTCTACGGCCCCGTCGAGCGCATCTTAAAGGCCATCGATACAGGCCATTGGGAAAACGGTTCGGCCGAGGCAATCCCCGATACGGAAAAACGGCACCGCACCTTGGATGCCTCGTCCGTTCACCAATTCCTGGAATGGCGCGCGGAGAGCGTGGCGATGGAGGGCAACCGCATTGCGAGCATGGATGCCCGCCATATCGAAACCGGCAAAACCCTGCGGTTCCATGCCCCTGTGTTCATCGACTGCACCGGCGACGGATGGATCGGCTATTGGGCGGGTGCGGATTTCCGCTACGGACGGGAAAGCCGAAATGAATTCAACGAGGGATGGGAACAGCATGGCGATCTATGGTCGCCCGACAAACCCGACAACCGGGTCATGGGTTCTTCTGTGCTTTGGAATTCGCAACGCTTGGAACACGAAACCGGCTTCCCCGACGTGCCATGGGCGATGGATGTCGCCGGGGAAATGAGCGCCATCTACGGCGAATGGGAGTGGGAGTTTTCCTCCAACGAACTGCACCAGATCGACGATGCCGAGGAAATCCGCGACCACATGTTCCGCGCCATCTACGGATCGTTCAGCAACGCGAAGAAGAACCCGGAAAATGCCAAGGTGGCGCTCCAGTGGGTGGCCTACATTGCCGGGAAGCGCGAGTCGCGCCGCTTGATGGGCGACTATATCTACACGATGCAGGATGTCGTCCAGCACCGGGAATTCCCTGACACGGTCGCGGAGGAGGTTCGATCCATCGATGTCCATTACCAGGAAAACCTCAAGGACAAGGAAGAGGATTTTCTTTCGGAAGCGCTTTTCCGGAAAGCCGAGGTTTACTTCATCCCCTTCCGCTGTCTCTATTCCCGCAATATTGAAAACCTGATGATGGCCGGGCGCTGCTTCAGTTGCTCCCACGTCGGCCTCGGCGGCCCGCGAGTGATGCGAACCACCGGACAAATGGGTATCGCCACCGGCTATGCCGCCGCCCTATGCAAAAAACACGGCACCACCCCGCGCGGCATCTATCAGGAACATATCGCGGAACTCCGCAAACTTATTGAACAGGGCAATTCCAATTAACCTAAATCCGGAAATGGGAATCTGGCCATTATGAGGCAAGTGGTTTACACTCAACGGCATGAAAGCATTCGAACCGTTGATTCGCGCCAACCCGCAGGGTGAGGCCGAAAACCCATGCGGTCCACCCAATGGATCGT
>JAIPJC010000011.1 GCA_021734345.1 Kiritimatiellales bacterium
GTGCTGCTCGCCCGCGTGAAGGCCGCGTTGCGGCGGATCGAGGGGAACATGTCCGCATCCAGCGACGATCTCATCCAGATCCATGGCATCGAGATCGACGCCACCCGCCACAAGGTGGCGGTCGACGGCAACGATATCACGCTGACGTTTACGGAATTCAAAGTGCTGCAGTTGATGGCCAGCCAGCCGGGACGGGTCTTTACACGCTACCAGATTGTGGATGCCGTCCACGGCGACGACTACCCGGTCACCGACCGTTCCGTCGACGTGCAGATTGTCGGACTGCGCAAGAAACTCGGCGATGCGGGCCAGTTCATCGAAACGGTTCGCGGCATCGGCTACCGTTTCAAGGAAGAGGGATGAAAAAGAAACATCTGTTCTGGCTGCTGCTCCCATCGTATTGGGCGCTGACCGCCGTTGCAGTCATCGTGGTGGCGTTCTACGCCTTCCATTCGATGTCGAACCTCAATTTCCAGGCGTTGGAAAACGATATAAACACCCGCGCACTGCTGCTCGCCGACCACGCCGCCCCCATGGTCCAGCGCATGGACACGAAGGCGATCGATGCGCTCTGCAAGAAACTGGGTCGATCCGTCCACACGCGTTTTACGGTCATCGCCTCCGACGGCAAGGTTTTGGGCGACTCGGACGAAAACCCCGACCTGATGGAATACCATGGCGACCGACCAGAAGTCCGCCAGGCACTCGGCGGCTCCCAGGGCATCCATCGGCGCTACAGCCGTACGGTGAAGCAGGAAATGATGTATATCGCCGTTCCGCTGAAGAACGAAAACGGCGAAATCCTTTGCGCCGTGCGCGCGGCACTGCCCATGACCGCCATCAAGGGCGAACTCAACAAAATGACTTCCCAGGTGGTGGTGGCGGCGCTGGTGACCGGCTTGCTGGCCATGGCCGTGTGCATTGTCGTGGTGCGCCGCATTACGGCACCGCTGCTCGGGATGAGCAGCGCCGCACGAAAGTTTGCCGAAGGCGACTTCAACCACCGTATTCCCGCCCAGCAGGCCGTCGAGCTCGACCTGCTGGCCGAATCGCTTAACACCATGTCGGAACAACTCAATAAAACGCTCTCGACCCTCAGCGAACAACGCAACGAACAGCAGGCGGTGCTTTCAAGCATGGACGAAGGCGTGCTGGCGATCGACCGGCGCGAGCGGATCATCCACATGAACCGGGTTGCCGGCGAAATCCTCGGTGTGGACCACACCCAAGTCAAACGCAAGCTGATCCAGCAAGTCATCCGGTTCTCCAATCTACAGGAGTTCAGCAAGGCGGTGCTTGGCTCGCAAAAACCCATTTCGATGGATCTCACCTTGATCGGAAAAACCGAAAAGCAGATCCAGGCGCACGGCACCGTCTTGCGCAACGCCGCCGACGAATCCATCGGCGCCCTCATCGTCCTGCGCGACGTCACCCACATCCGCCACCTCGAAACCGTACGCGCCGACTTCGTGGCGAATGTCTCCCACGAACTGAAAACCCCGATCACCTCCATCAAGGGTTTTGTGGAAACGCTGCTTTCCGACGACTGGAACCACGAACCGGACATCCTGCGCTTCCTGGAAATCATCAACCAGCAGTCGGGCCGCCTCAATGCGATTATCGACGACCTGCTAACCCTCTCCCGGCTGGAACAGAAGGAAGGCCATGTGCAGAAGGTTCCGTCCGAACTGGCGGCGGTGATCAACAACGCGATCTATCTCTGCCAACTGCAGGCCGCAAAAAAAAACATCGCCGTCACCATGGAATGCCCCGGGGATTTGGCCTTGGCCATCAACGCCCCGCTGCTGGAACAAGCCCTGGTCAATCTCATCATCAACGCCATCAAATATTCCGAACCCGACAAGCCGGTGCGGATCGCGGCGCGGAAACTGCCCGGCAAAGTGGAGATCTCCGTCAAGGACGAAGGATTCGGCATCGAACACAAGCACCTTGAACGGCTGTTCGAACGGTTCTACCGGGTCGATACCGCCCGCAGCCGCAAGCTCGGCGGAACCGGATTGGGCCTTTCGATCGTCAAGCATATCGTACAGGTTCATGAAGGCTCGATCCGGGTGGAAAGCAAGCTCGGCATCGGCAGCACGTTCATCATTTCCCTTCCTGACGAAGCCTAGCGAAACGCTAACAATTATGGTTAGCAAACCGCCCGGATTCTGCTAGGTTCCCTGCTTATTTGAACTTAAAGGCAAAGGGTATCCAATGGATCTTTTCATAAAAATCGCACAGGAAGTTGTTGGGGGTTTGGGGCTATTCCTGCTCGGAATGAAATACATGTCGGAAGGCTTGCAGGCCGTGTCCGGCGACAAGCTCCGGAAAATGATCAGTGCCGTAACCAGCAACCGGGTCATGGGTGTCATGGTTGGGCTGATTGTCACCTGCCTCGTGCAATCGAGTTCCGTTACGACGGTAATGGTCGTCGGCTTTGTAAATTCCGGCATCATGACCCTGATGCAAGCCATCGGCGTCATCTTCGGCGCAAACATTGGCACCACCATCACCGGCTGGATTTTAGTGTTGGATATTGGAAAATACGGGGCTCCCATGCTTGGCATCGCAGCCTTCTTCTTCTTGTTCTCCAAAAAGGACCGCCTACGCTATATCGGCATGACCGTCATGGGTATCGGCATGGTCTTTTTCGGACTGGAACTGATGAAGCAAGGATTCAAACCGCTACGCTCGCATGAAGAGTTCAATGCTTGGTTCCACGCCTTCCAGGCCACCTCCACGCTGGGCATCATCAAATGCGCATCGGTTGGCTGCATCCTCACCATGATCGTACAGTCCTCCTCCGCCACGCTCGGCATTACCATCGGACTCGCCTCCACGGGAGTGATTGAGTTCCAGACTGCCGCAGCCCTGGTCATGGGCGAAAACATCGGCACCACTATCACGGCGTGGCTGGCCTCGCTCGGAACGACCACCGCCGCCAAACGCGCCGCCTATGCGCATGTATTTTTCAATGTATTCGGAACCATGTGGTTTATCGCCCTTTTTCCAGTCGCCATCAAAGCCGTCTCGCGCCTGATTGCATGGAAGACTGGATTCAACCCGCTCACCATCGCCATCGATGACATGGACGAAGATCGGTTTGGACAAATCGTTACGGCTGGCATTGCCCTAGTGCACACGTCATTCAACGTGGCGAACGTCATCCTCTTCCTGCCGCTGGCCGGATTGCTTGGAAAATTTGTAACCAAGCTCGTTCCAGACAAGAAGACCAAGGAAGTTTCCCACCTCACCTATCTCGACGTGCGCATGCTCGATACGCCTGCACTCAGCATCGTGCAGTCGCTGCAACAAATCAACTTCATGGGTGAAAGCGTCGGGGCGATGATGGAAAAACTGAAAATCTGCCTCGAAAGCGAAACACTGGACAAGGAACTCGCGAGAAAAATATTCCATCGCGAAGAGGTCCTCGACAATGTCCAGAAGGAAATCTTCGTCTTCCTCAGCAACCTAGTGTCCGGGCAGGTTCCCCATGAAATCACCAAAAAGGCACATATGCAGATGCGCATTGCCGACGAATACGAATCGCTCAGCGACTATGTCGCCAACGTGCTCAAGGGCATTAAAAAGCTGGAGGAAATGAATCTCCCGCTCGATGGCCCGGCGCGGGAAAAACTGCTGACGCTTCATGATCGCGTCTCCGCATACATCTCGAAGGTAAACCTCTATGTGAAGGAAGAGCAGAAAAAAGACATCCTCGAGTGGGCCGGAGCCGAGGGCACCGCGATTTCCTTGCTGATGAAGGAGTTTCGTCGCCAACACCTCGAACGCCTGCAGAACGAAGAGGTATCCCCGTTCTTCAGTCTTGCCTTCACCGACATCCTCAACTACTACCGCCGCATGAAAGACCACGCGCTCAATATCGCCGAGGTCGTCGCTGGCGAAAAATAGGCGGTGCGCGTCCAAATCTCTGAAAAGCTCCCCCGGATATGGGGGAGCTTTTTTTTGAAAAATACATGCGTTTTATAGGTGTTTTTGAAAAATACAGGGAAAGATTGACTCGCGCCAAACGGTCAATTCGACTATAAGCCATTTCACGGCACTGGGAATATTCCCTATCACCGGAAGATAAAATTCCGTTCTGTGCCTTGGTTGGACTACCATGAAGAAATGCCTGCCCAGCTTTACCGGTCGGATCGTTGTGCTACTATCCGTCGCCCTTGCGGCAACGGGAGAAGCCTCTTCACGCAGATCATGGGTGAAGGTGGAAAAATACTCGGGAGCGGCCACCGCCGACCCCATCAACCAAGCGGACTTCCGGCAACTTGCGTATGAACTACAGGCCGAGCATCCGGGAGCCTATGACCGGTTAAGGGGTCCCAGAAACAATCAGGGAAACCGGCATGCGCTGAGCGTGATCCACTGGATCCGATCCGTTGAAACAGATCAACTCGAAGGATCATACGTACAGTATTCATCCGGCACGACCAACATCACCCTTTTCGCGTTCGCACCGGTCAAGCCGACCACCTATCGCGGCGGCGAATTGAAACTAGGCATTCCCTCGGACATGCTATTTGAAGAGGTCGCCGATCCAAAACGCAGGATTGTACATATGCGGATCGACGGCGGGGACGGCCGGGGATGGCAGAAGATCGCCCCGAACCATGAAGCGACCGTGACCTACAGCTCAATCGGCACTAAAACCTTGTTGATGGAAGCCACACTGGCCGATGGCTCCATCCTATCTGCGGCGACGACTCTGGAAGTGGCTGCACTGGCAACACCGGATCCCACCCAAACCATTCAAGTGAGCGCCGATGCTCCATACTCCCTATATTCCGGCTCCGTGTATGTCCTCAAATCGGATACCCACTCCGGCCTCCGCAATCCGGTCCTCGCGGTCGAAGGCTTCGACATGAACAACGACATGGACTGGGATGTCCTCTACAACATCCTCAACAAGGAAGCCCTCGCGGAAACCTTGCAATCCTATGGGCGCGATCTGGTCGTGCTCGACTTCGGCAATGCAACCGCCGATATCTTCGGCAATGCGGAAGTGGCGATGGCAGCCATCCGGTATATCAACGCGAACCGGAACGACCCCGGCGACAAATTCACCGTCATCGGAGCCAGCATGGGCGGGCTGGTAACCCGAAACGCGCTGGCCCGTTTCGATGGTGATCCGACTCTTCATAACTATGGCCAAAGCGATGTCGATACCTGGATCAGCTTCGACTCTCCCCAGGAAGGCGCAAACATTCCGCTCGGGATCCAGGAGTTTTTCAGTTTCTTCGGCGCATTCGCCGGCGACTATCCGGATCTCGCCACGGCACAGGACTACAAGGACAAGATCGATGCGCCCGCGGCCAAGCAAATGCTGCTCTGCCACTACACCGCTCCGTCGACAGGCGCAGGTAATCCCTACCACGATGCATTCAAGTCGGCCATGGATGCACAGGGTTATCCTACCTCATGCAAAAAAATCGCCATCAGCAACGGCTCCGGCTATGGCGCCCTCCAGCCCTTCCTTCCCGGAGAACAGGTGATTGAATGGTATCATGCCAGTATCCCGCTGGATATTACCGGACGAATCTATGCGCTCTACAAATCCGATTCAGCCCAAGCCACCGTGTTCTACGGACACTTCAATCCGTTTAATTGGTTCTGGGAGCATGATGTTAACGAAACAACCTACAAATACAACCGCTACGCCTACGCCCTCGACAACGCTTCCGGCGGGACGCGGGACTCGTTTCTGGAAGTATTCAATAGCCTCCCTTCCGGCTACAAGGATGCCGGAGATTGGTGCAAATATCCGGACCACTGCTTTATTCCGGCAACCAGCTCGCTGGGCCTTCCCCTGTCATGGGTCGAACAAACGATCGACGGCAACGCAACCATGCTGGCCCTGAGCCCGTTCGATGAAATCCATTACGCCATCACCAACGAGGAACACATCGACATCAATGCCCGTAACAAGCGCTGGTTCATGCGGGCCATCCTCGAAAACCAGGACAGCGATGCCGATGGGTTCGACGATTATACGGAATACCTCGCCGGCACCGCCTACGATTCCCCATCCAGCAACCCCAGCCTCAGCACCACCATCGCGATCCCCCAGCCTGCGACGGAAGCAGTCTTGGTCTGGAACGCCTATCCGAACACCAACTACAAAATCTACTTCACGGAATCGCTGAGCGATGAATGGCAGTTGATCGACACCATTGCCCCGACCTCTGCAACACAGATCAGCAACTCCTATCCCAACGTCGGCTATTCCACCAACGGGTTCTTCAAAATCACATCCCAGCCCGTCGACCCGGTAACCGACTAATACATTCCGTCGCGCCACGCTCGGCATTACCATCGGGTCTCCTCCAGGGGTGATTGAGTTCCAGACTGCTGCAACCTTGGACAAGAATCTCGCGAGAAAAATATTCCATCGCGAAGAGTTCCTCGACAATGTCCAGAAGGAAATCTTCGTCTTCCTCAGCAACCTGGTTTCCGGACAGGTTCCCCATGAAATCACCAAGAAGGCGCTCGTGCAGATGCATCGCCGGCGAAAAATAGGCATCGGACCTCCTGTCCCTGGAAAGGCCTCCCAACCGGAGGGCTTTTTTCTTTCCGGGACGGTTGAACTACTGCGTGTTGACGCGGAAGAAGCTGATCGGATAATTGGTCGATGGGAAAACGAACTGTTGCAACGAACCATTGCCGGTAAAGTTGGTCAGGTCGCTCCATGTGCCACTGGTCAAGTTGGTTCGCACCTGGACGGTATGGGGTCGTCCGGCCAGCGTTTGGAAGGAAAACCGGAAAGTGCCGTTGATCGGTTGAATATCGACCAGTTCGACAGGCAGCGGCTCCGGCGCACCCACGACAAAGTGGTCGTACGCCGCGGAGACCAAATTGGCGGTGGCGGCCCAAGTCCGGAGTGGGTTGGACAGCGCATCCACCGGAGGGGAAAACGTGATACCGGGGAAATTGTTGCTCGTGTAATCCACGTCGAACCGCTCGGGGCCGTAGCTCAACGTCGGCGCGGATGGCCAGTTGGTGGCGGCAACCGGCAGCCCCGCAACCGGCCCGCTCAAAAGGTCAACGACAAGCGTCGTGAAATTCGAGGGACCGATCCAGTGGTATTCCGGGTTGGTGGCGACGTTGACGGCGCCATTGGCCGGGGCAAACACCTCGACCGCCGTGAGCAGGTTGGTGTCCAGCCCGCTGATGGAAACCTGGAACGAGTACACCTGCTGTGTGGAAGTACCCTCGTTGATGTAGATCGACCAGAGTCCGTTGGTACATTCATTGATAACGGCATCTAGGGAACCGAGAATAGCCGAGCCACCACTGCCACCGCCGGGATATTGTTCGGAATGATAGTAAGAGTGGGGCGAACTCACGCTGTTCGTGGTGGCGGCCTCCGGGCTGACCGAGTTGAACGAGACAGAGGCGGTGTAATAATCGCCAAAACTGTCAGGGTCTTGATTGCGGGCGATGGTCAATTGAAGATCCACGTCCACCGGATACGGCGTGGTGAAACCCACGGGGAGCACGACCTTGTCCAGCCAGCCGGCGTCCGAACCTTCGCTGACGCTCTCGTCTTTGCTGTATTCCCAGCGCAACGTGTCGCCCGCAGACACCGTATACGATGCCTGATTCCAGTCCACTTCGCCTGAAATCGAATCCTGCTCGATTCCATTGATGTAAAACCTCAAGAAGTCGAAGTCCGCTTCTGAAGAAACCTTCCAGTAAAAGGAAAGCTGCCCGTCGGCTGGAACGATCATCGCGATCCAGTTGGTCTGGCCATCCGTGATTACACCGCTTTGCGCCGCCGAAACCCCATCATAGGTATTGGTGGTTTCGATAAACCAACTGGTGTTTCCGCCGACTGTCCAAGTCAGGTTGGTCGTGTTAAGAGCTGCGTTGAAGTCACCGCCGACATCGGGAATGACCGTGCCGGGATTGTTGTAGAGTTGCAGTACCTCGTTTGAGGACAACTCGCCAGAGTAGATTTGAATTTCGTCCATGCGCCCGTCAAAGCCCGTGCCATTGCTGTAACCGATGTTCAACTCGGTTGGGGTATCCAGCAGGTCGGTGGAACCTGTTCCCATGGCATCGAGCGTGCCGTTCACGTAGATCTTCTTCTCGCCGGTGGACTGGTTGCGTGTCACGACCAGATGCACGTAGCTTCCGATGTTGATGTCCGAGGCGGAGTGGAGGTAATTCTCCGAACTCCCTCCGGTGGAAAAGGTCACTTTGTTGCCGGTGATGGCCATGGGCACCACCCAGTTGTTCCCGGAACCGTTGAAGGCGGAAACCAACCCGGCGTTGCCGTACAAGCCGTCGTCCGTGTCGCTGCCCGTGGCCTGGGTGGTGTTGACCCAGAGCGAAATGCTGAAACTGCCGGCCAGGGTGGCGAGCAGATTGGTGGGCGGGTTCAGCCAACTGGCTCCGCTGCCTCCATTATTCGAAAAAAAGGCAGCGTAGCTGCCAAGCGTCTGTACATTCGTCGTGTAGGCGGTCCCGTCGCCGAAACTGCTGACCGACGACACATTATTCCCGTTGGTAGAGTAATCGGTCGCGAAGATGTTGTCGTCCTCGAAGGAGTAGTAAGCGACGTTCGTGTGGCCGCCGCCCCCTCCGCCAGCGCTGTTGCTGACCACGACGAAGGTGGAGACGTTGTAGCTAAACACGTCGCCCTGCGCAGCCCAGCCGCCCAGCGTGCCGGAGGAATTCGTGGGTGCGGTGAAGGAAAAGCCCGCGACGTTGTTGGAATGGTAGTTGATGAAAAAGTTGTTCGTCCCCGGAGACAGAAGGCCTGACGGCGTCCAGTTTGTGGCCGTTCCCGGCAGCACATCATAATAGAAATTGCCACCGGTGTTCTGGTACGCGTCCACGTTCACCAAAGGCAGGTTGGCCGGCCCTGTCCACGAGAACGTCGGCGGGTTCTCCAGCACGCTGCTGCCATACGCAGGATAAACAATGGTGGCATCGCCAAACAAATTCGTCGTCACTCCTGCGATCGACACCGTGAAGTGGTAGAGTTGCTCCGAACCGTCCCCTTTGTTTAGGTAGAGCTTCCACAACCCGTTGCATTCATTGAGCACGACGGACAGGTCGTTGGTGAGGAAGAATGCATTGCTGTCGTTGTTGGTCCCAAAATTTTGCCAGATGATGCCGTTCGGCGACTCCACGCGGTCATAGGTCACCGGAGCCGGGCTGGAGGCGGTCAGGCTCACGCCGGGATAATAGAAATCGTAGCCGTGCCAGATTTCCAACGTGAAGCCTACATCGGCGGATGACCTGGTGGCGAATCCGGCCAAGAAAACCGCGAGAAAGATCAGGGAGAAAGGGTAGAACCGGAACTTCATAAACAACTCCTTTTAGAGGTTAGTTGCCACAAGCAATCCGACCCAATTGAGTCGGATTGCAGGAACCTACCGGCTTCATTCGAAGCGGCTTGTATCCAAGCGACACCCGTGCCTATAGCAGCCCCCCTGAAAGCTGTACAGGGAAAAGTGAAAGGTCAAAAATGTGAGACTTAAGCCCTTAATTTCAGGTAGTGACGGCCTCCATTCCGGCAGATCCGGTTGCGCGCTCACGTAGATGGGGCGTGTATCATTTTTTGTGCGGACTCTTTTCCACCAACGGGTTCTTCAAGATCACATCCCAGCCCGTCGACCCGGTAACCGACTGAACATAGTCGTTCGCCCTACCACCCCGCCCCTTGCCGCCTGAACGCTATTCTATTCCAAACACCTAAAAAACATTCCAAATCACAATCTGACCCGAAACTAACATCTAACAACCCACTCACATTCTCCTAACATTAGGAATCTAACTTTTCTCCCATGCAAAGGGGACAGGTTAACCAGATGGAAACAAAAGCCCGGATAATCCGGGACTGCAAAGAGGTTCCATCGCCCCCTTGCTAGATTTTGATGCCGGCAAAAGAGCCGCAGGCAACCCTAAGCAATATAACCCTAACGAAAGGATGAAAGTAGATGAATAAGAAAGCCATATACAGCATCGCCACCGGACTCGCGGCTTCCGTGTTGACGGCCTTCGCAGCCGACACAACCGCCGAACCATCCGTATACGACAAGATCTGGTCCAATACCGAACTCGTGAACAACAAGGATGCAACGGTTCTCCAGAAGCTCTCGATTGTCGGACGCCTGCAGGGCGATACCGTCTATTTCAACTCTGAGGATAGTGGCGAATTCCAGGATGATGTCTGGCGCCGGTTCCGCATGGGTGGCAAGGCAAAACTCTTCAATGATTTCCTTATCCACGCAGAAATGGATCTAAACCTGAACAAGGCAGACTCCGGATCGTGGGATGAGTTCTACGTGCGCCTGACCGATGCCTATCTCGGTTGGGAACCCTCGAAGGCGGTCGACCTGAAACTCGGCAAGCAATCCGCCCCCTTCACCTTGGACGGCGGAACCTCCTCCACCAAGCTCTATACCCCGGAACGCAGCATTGTCGCGAACAACCTCTGGTTCTCGACCGAATACTTCACCGGCGTCGGTGCATCAGGGAAGGCTGAAGAATGGGACTGGCGCGCAGGCGGATATTCCGCCAGCGGAGAGGCGGAATTCGGCCACTTCGAAAGCGGCTATTTCGGGTTGCTTTCAGGCGGGCACAAGGTTGGAAAAGACGGTTCGCTTCGCCTCGACTACGTCTACAACAATCCTGACTATACTGGAGTCCAGAAAGATTCAAGCTACATAGTCGGAAGCCGCAAGCTCAAGCACATCGCATCGCTCGTCTACAAGCAGAAGGTGAGCGAAAAGTTTGAAATCTGGTCCGACCTGTCCGGCGCAACCGGCATCAATACGCAGGGAAACCTATTCGGCATTGAAATCATGCCGATGTACAACATCAGCAAAACACTACAGCTCGTCGCCCAGTATGCCGGCGTAACCGACCTGGAAGGAAATTCCGACGTCATCATGTCCACCTATGCCCAGAAAAATGCAGGCAAAAAAGGCACCGTGGAAACCTCGCACAACATGCTGCTGGGCTTCAACTGGTTCCTCTACGGGCACAAACTGAAGTGGCAGAATGCCGTGGAATACAACTATGGTCAAAACATGGCCAACTCCGGCAAAGACTACAACGGATTCGGTCTAACCTCCGCCCTCCGCGTCAGCTGGTAAAAACCGGCCCGCTTCAAAACAAGATCAAAAGGCGTCCATCCGGGCGCCTTTTTTTGCATTTATCCCTCGCAAACTAATCCTTAATGGAATTTAAGGGTTAATACCTTCCCCGCCCAAGATGTTGACGGCTATATTGGGTGGGTTTAAATCAACTTTGCATGAAGGAGCTCCATGAAACAAAAGAAGATATCACCCTACCACCACTTGTTCCGTGTTTTGCACTGGGTGCTGGCCATCGCCATGCCGCTATTGATCTACACCGGCGTGGGCCTGCATTCCATCGCCCGCCCGGACTGGTCGCTGATCGACGCGTATGTTTCGTGGTTTCCCGGCGGACGCATCATGTTCCTGCACCTTATCGGCGCACTGTGCTTTGTTCCGGCCGCCATTATTTCCGCAGTCATTTTCCTTAAACGCTATCAAGCATCCAGTGTTTGGACCTGGCGCTGGGTGGCCAACTTCCTCCTGCTGATCGGCGCTCTCATCTCCTTCACCACTGCATTCGGACTGCTCTACAACGTCCCGAATGGACTCTACCAGGTCGCCCGCTTCATTCATTCCTGCAGCGGATTGGTTCTTCTGCCGCTCGCCTTTATTGTGCATGTAATTCTGGCTCTCACGGTGCACATAAAAGTACTACCCTTTGTCTTCTTCCCGTTCCGCCATCCAAAATGGTCAACCTTCATATGGATCCCGATCGTGGCGGTAGTTACGACCGCAGCAATCAATCAACTCCCTGTAAAGCAATCGGCGAGTCACCGGTTGTTGGCTGAAAAAATCGGCGATGTCCCAATCGACATAAAAGCCGTTCCCGACCTTAACTGGGATGCCGCCCGTCCGCTGAAGACCCGTCTCGTCAACGGCGTCGGCTTCGACAAGGGCGTTACCCGGCTCGAACTGCGCGCCATGTACGACAACACCTATCTCTATATGCGCGCGCAATGGGAAGACGACACCGACAGTACCGTGTACTGGCCCATCCAAAAAACGGCCGAGGGCTGGAAATACCTGCAGAACTCCCTGAATGACGAACAGGAATTGTATGAGGACAAATTTGCCCTGCTCTTCCCGATCGATCAAAGCGTGCTATTCGACCAGGTCGGCTGCGCGGCCTATTGCCACCAAAGCTCCGACACCAAACGCTTCCCCTACGGCTACAAGGCCTCCAAAGATCCGCTGGATGTGTGGCACTGGAAAGCTGCCCGCACCGACCCCATGGGCTATGTCGATGATAAATATTGGCAGGGCCACGACACCAGCCTCACGGACGTCGGGCGGAAATCCGACAGCGGTGACAAAGCCGGCTACTTAAAAAACATCTCGGAAGACCACACCCATCCGCTTTATCTGCCGAAGGATGAAAACAGTGTCATCAAAGGGGCTATCCTGCAATCCGGGGCGGTGGAATACACCGAAGAGCTTGGCGCAAGAATACCCGAAGGCACCATTATCCCCGGCCTCGTGATCCATGACATTCAAGGCGACCGAGGCGACATCCGGTGCGTCTCCGAATATAAAGACGGCATACATACTCTCTGGATGCGGCGGCAGCTCGATACCGGCAGCGAATACGACGTCCTTTTCACGCCTGGCGAATCCGTATCCTTTGCAGCATCTGCATTTGACCATGCCGCCAAGCGCCATGCGTACAACATGACCTCCTACAAGCTTCTGCTTAAAAAATGAGCCCTCCCAAGACGCCATCCAAACATATCGGCGGAGGGCTCCTCGGGAAGGTGAAGGATCTTCTCGGACTTTCGGGCGGCAAGCAGACCTTGATCAGCCCAACGGCATCCCTGTCGGTACGGACGGGAAAAGCCGCCGGCGCAAAGGATTTCCAATGGCTGGAAAAAAATATTCCATGCCAGAAAGCCTGCCCTGCTTCGACCGATATCCCCGCCTACCTCACGGCCGTGCACGAGGGCGACCACGACGCGGCCTACCGCATCAACCTGCGCGACAATATCTTCCCTGCCGTCCTCGGCCGCGTCTGCTCGCGCCCATGCGAAGCCGCCTGTCGGCATGGCTGGGAGGGCCTAGGCGAACCGGTCTCCATCTGTTTTTCCAAGCGCTCGGCCGCCGACTTCAAGAATCAGGATCTTGTACTCATGGAGCCGTGGTTTGGTTCCAGCGGAAAAACTATTGCCATCGTCGGGGCTGGACCAGCCGGCTTGACGGCCGCCCGCAATCTGGCATTGCTGGGTCACCGCGTCACCGTCTACGAAAAACACGACAAGCCCGGCGGCATGATGAACCAAGGGATTCCCGCCTTCCGTCTGCCACGCGAAACGATTGAAAAAGAGATCGCGCAGATCGCCGCGCTTGGCGTCGATATTGTCTGCAACACCGAAATCGGGAAAACCATTCAACTCGCTGAACTAACCACAAATAACGATGCGGTGATCATGGCCGCCGGGACGCTCCTACCGAACATGCTGAATCTGCCAGGCAAGGAACTCGACGGTATTCGGCATGGGCTGGACTTCCTGTTGGAGGTCAATCAAACCGGTTCCGCAAAAGTTGGAGAGCGCGTAATCGTGATCGGCGGCGGGTTTACAGCCATGGACTGTGCGCGCACCGCCCGCCGACTCGGAGCCACCACCGTCCAGCTCGATGAAGAGTGGCACCAGAAAGCGTTGCCCGGCTCCATCCTTCGCATCCCGAAAGATCTGGTCAACGTCTGGTATCGCCGATCGGTCGACGAAATGCCGATCACACCCGGCGAACTCGACGAACTGGAAAACGAACATATTCCACTCGAATGCATGGTCAGCCCCAAAGCCTACATCGGAAAAAACGGACATGTGGCCGCGATGCAGTTCATCCGTACCGAGCTCGGCGAACCAGACGCATCCGGTCGTCGCCAACCGATCGAAATCACCGGAAGCGAGTTTGAAATTGAAGTCGACACCGTACTGCTGGCGACCAGCCAGTTTCCAGACACCTCTTGGATCGATGAATCCCTTGCCCCGGCACTAACCAAAGAAAATGGCTGGCTCAAGGGCGATGGAAAACATGCGACCGAACATAAAAAAATCTTTGCGGCCGGAGACTTTGCCGAAGGGGCCAACTCCCTGATCCAGGCGATTGCCCATGCCAAGGCCTGCGCCCGCAAAGTGGATACTTTTCTAATGGGCGAAGAACGCCTCAAAGACGTTGTGGTGATTGAAGACGTAAAAAAGACCGGCCGCAAGCGAGAGATGGATTGGGTCGGTCAGCAAAAAATGCCAACGACTCCCCTCACCCATCGGGATCTGCCGACCGAAGTGGAGCTTGGATACGATGAACAACTGTCCGTCACCGAGGCGCAGCGTTGCTACCGTTGCCACTACAAGTTCGAGATTGATCAGGATAAATGCATTCTCTGCGATGTCTGCATCAAAGCCAGGGCCCGTCCCGAGTGCATCCTCCAGCTCAAGGAACTTCGTCACGACGACGAAGGACGCGTCGTGTCGTGGGAGGTTGCCGATACACCACACGACATCAAGATGATCTGGATCAACGAAGAAGAGTGCATCCGTTGCAACGCCTGTCTGGAAGTCTGCCCAGCATACGCCATCACCATTCAGAAAGTTTCGCTCGCCACCGAACCGGCTTGCCCGTAGCCCTTTCGGTTTGATACGAACCCTCCATGCACTTGCTCATCATCGAAGACAACCGCCGGATCGCACAAAGCCTTGAGCGTGGCCTGACCGAATCCGGCCACACTACGCAAACGGCCGAAACGGGCATGGTTGCCTTGTCTATCCTGAAGGAGCAGCTAGTTGAACTGGTGGTGCTCGATCTGGGACTTCCCGACATGGACGGCATGGAACTCCTGCCAGAAATTCGCAAACTGCACCCGTCCCTCCCCGTCATCATCCTGACCGCCCGCGGTGAAATAGAGAGTCGGGTGGCCGGACTCGATGCCGGAGCCGACGACTACCTCGTGAAACCCTTTGCCTTTTCCGAACTCGTTGCCCGAATTCGGGCATTGGAAAGGAGAAATACCAGGGGAGTCGCTCCTCAAATCCGCATTAAAGACCTTATGCTCAATCCCATCCAACGCACCGCGGTGCGCGGCGCAACGACCCTCGATCTCACCCCTCGGGAGTTCGATCTACTCCTATGCCTGTCGCAGCACACAGGCGAGCCGGTATCACGCGAAATGCTTGCGCGAGAAGTCTGGAACATCACATCCCGTGCAGTGCCGTTCGACAACATCATGGACGTCCACATGTCCAATCTTCGAAAAAAAATCGATGCCGGATTCGCGGTTAAACTCATCCATACCGTCCGCGGCATCGGGTTTGTCCTGGGAGATATCCAACCATGAAGCAAGCCCCGATCCGGATCCGGTATTTTTCACAACTGACTTTGCTGCTGTTAGCCTCCTATATCCTTTTTTTCGGGATACTGTGCCTCGTAGAATTTCGCAAGGCCTACGTCGACCCCACAAAAATGGCGGAGGCCTCCCATGAGGTAGCCATTTTTTTCATCGTGGGTTTCGTCTCGCTGCCTCTCGCGCTGCTGCTGGCATGGCATATGACCCGTCGCCTGCTTCAGCCACTCCACAAGATGGTCCAAACCGCCGAGCAGATCGGCAATGGCGACTTTTCCAAACGGATCCAACTCAACCGGACCTACGACGATCTCGACCAGCTGGCCACCAGCTTTAATCTGGCGTTCGACCGCTACGAAGACGCCGTGGAAAAGCTTAAGCACTTCGGTGCCGATGCCGCCCATCAGCTGCGCACCCCGCTCACCTCCATTCGCAGCGTCGGAGAGATCACCCTGCTCAAAACCCGTTCGCCCGAAGAGTACGAAGAGTGCCTGCACCAGATTCTTGAGGATATCCACGACCTGTCCATCACCATCGACCAGTTGCTGTTGCTGGCCCGTCTGGAGACCGGATCGATACAACGTTCCTTTGAAAAAACGGCACTCGAAGATTCCATCATCCGGGCCGCCGACCGCTTCCAACCCTTGCTTGACGAAAAAAAAATCGGGCTGATCATCAACGCAACCGGTTCCAGCTTTATTTTTGGAGCACCCGCCCTGATCGACCAGGTTTTTGCCAACCTGCTAGACAATGCCATTCGCTTTACATCTTCGGGCGGACACATATGGATCGCTCTAGAAAATATAAACCAGCAGGTCAGATGCACCTTCGAAGACAGCGGAACAGGCATATCCGACGCAATGCTCCAACATGTTTTTGAACGGTTCCAACGGGACAAATCATCCGATACCAGCGGCAGCGGGCTTGGCCTAGCCATCGTGAAGAATATCGTCGACGCCCATCAGGGCACCATTGAAGCCGGCACAGGATCGCAAGCCAACGGAGCCCGGTTCATCATGTGCCTTCCCGCGCTACCTTAAGCGAAATTAAGCACGGCCACCTTTTTCTTTTCCCACGGGACTCCTACATTGTCTGGATGAAACTGTTGCACACAAAACGGTTGATCGCCACGATGGTGTTTGGATTCGGATCCATTTCCGGCGCGACGGATTCCAGCTGGAAAACCATCGCCACCAACACCACCATTTACGGCAAGACCGGCGTAGCCTTTAACAGCATCGCGTTTCACCGCGGCGACACAGCGAATCGAAGCCTTGCATGGGGTTTTGGAGAGCTGGGCGCCACATCGGGAAAGCACCTTGGGCTTCAAGGCGGCATCTACACCCTCGTCCCGGTTGAGCTATGGGAAAGCCAACCCGGCAACTATGAAACTGTTTTTCGCGACGACTACGCCCTGCGGGATCTCTATCTCGACTTCACTATCCCCGGCACCAAAACCACGCTGAGCACGGGCCGGAAAAAATTCGTTAAAACTCCCGCTGTCGACGGCGATTCCCATCAAGGATTCCAGATTCAAATCAAGGATATCAAACAGGTCGGAATCACCGCCAGCATCGTCGACCGCTGGATTAACAACTCCGTTACCTTCCTTGATGCCGACGGAATCGACGGATGGAAAGATGTAGGGGAAACCACGACCTATGCCGATGACTATTTTTATTCCGCGCAGGCTGAGTTGTATCTGGTTCCGGGACGACTGAGCGTCACTCCATTTTTCAATTGGCTCGACAATGTTATGGGCGCAGCAGGTTCCAGATGGGACTTCACCCAACCGATCAACGAGGAATGGGCCTTCGGCTTCGACGGCTACTACAATGTGTTCATCAACGACCACCCCAAATCGATACATCCCGAATACAGCAACGTCGACATGACGCGCATCCACATGGCCTTGAAACATCAACGTGGTTTCGTTGGATTGGGCTACTATGCCTACGGTAAAGGGACACTGCCTACCAAACTCGGGATCTTTGATCGCGACGATCCGCTAGACCAAGACGACCTGATCGGAACCCCGCAAAACGACACCGATATGTATTACGCCGATTGCGTCTACGACACTGATCGGTTGCGCATCAAAACAAAATATGGAATCGGCGAGAATCGACCGCTTGCAATCCACTTCCAAGAGTTCAATTTCTGGGTCTTCTACGACATCACGGAACACATTGAAGCAGGCCTCTACTTTATCTATACCGACTATTCCACCCGTGCCGAATACGACTACCACCGGACTGGCACCTCCCTGCTTTACAAGTTTTAGGGAAAGAAGCTTTTGTGACGAAAAATTCACCGTCCCCTAATACACTCCTCATCTACCGCTAACACAACGCATTCATCCTGTGCCCGTCGTTAATCAAGAACCGATTAAACCAAAGGAGAATGCGATATGAACAAAATGCTAATGAATGCCCTCGGGGCTGCCGCTGTTGCCATCACCGTACAAGCACAAGACAAGATCACCATCGACGGGTCCACCACGGTCGGACCGATCGCCAAGGCGTTTGCCGAATATTTCATGGCGGCCAACCCCAACGTAAACATTACCGTATCGGAATCCGGTAGCGGCAACGGTGCCAAGAGCCTCGTCAACAACACCTGCGATGTTGCCGACATGTCGCGTCCGATGAAGGAAAGCGAATTCAAGGCTGCCGCCGACAAGGGCATCCAACCCGTGGCGCACGTTGTAGCGCTCGACGGCCTAGCCGTGGTTGTCCACCCCTCCAACCCCGTCCAGGACTTGACTGTCGAACAGGTCCGCAAGATCTACCTCGGCGAAATCTCCAACTGGAAAGACATCGGCGGACCGGACAAGGCAATCGTGGTTATCTCGCGCGACACCAACAGCGGAACCTACGAAACCTTTGAGGACCGGGTACTGGAAAAGAAGAAGATCCGCGAAGATTGCGAATATGTCGGATCCAATGGTGCGATGCGCCAGCGCGTACAGAGCACACCGGCAGCTATCGGCTACGCCGGACTCGGCTTTGTCGACAAGACCGTCAAGGCGCTCAAGGTAAACGGCATCTATCCGTCGCCCGAAACCGTGCAGACCGGCGAATACCCGATTGCCCGCCCGCTGTTCATGTACACCAACGGCTACCCGCAACTGGGTTCCCCGCTCTACCGCTTCGTCACCATCCACTTGACCAAGGACGGTCAGGAAATGGTTGAGGAAATAGGCTTTGTTCCAGTTACCGCCTACTAGGCAAACGTCCATCAAAACACAAGCAAAACGCCGTTTTCAAAGATTTGGAAAACGGCGTTTTTCTTGTGTGTGGTTTGGCTTAGTTTTCTTCGAAGAGCCATGTGGATAGGTAGCGTTCTCCGGTATCGCAAATGACCGTAACGATCAGCTTGCCGGCATTTTCCGGACGCTTCGCCAACTCAACCGCGGCATGGACGTTGCCTCCTGCGGAAATGCCGCACAAGATACCTTCTTCCTTGGCCAGTCGCCGCGCCATCGCACCCGCTTCCTCGTCATTGATCAACACGATTTCGTCGACCAGTCCGACGTTCAGATTGTTCGGAATAAAGCCGGCCCCGATGCCTTGGATCTTGTGCGGACCAGGTTTTCCACCGGAAATGACCGGCGATTTTGCAGGCTCGACCGCGACAGCCAATACACCAGGCTTCTTTTCCTTCAGCCCGGCAGCAACCCCGGTCAGGGTTCCACCTGTTCCAACACCGGCAACAAAGATATCGACCGTGCCATCCGTATCCGCCCAGATTTCCTCGGCAGTGGTGGTGCGATGGATTCCGGGGTTGGATGGATTATCAAATTGCTGGAGCATGATGGCATCGGGATTTTGCTCGACCAGCTTTTCGGCGGCGCGGATGGCTCCCGGCATGCCTTCTTCAGCAGGAGTCAACACCAGCTGGGCTCCCAGTACTTGAAGCAGGCGGCGGCGTTCTATACTCATGCTTTCGGGCATGGTGAGAATAAGTTTGTAGCCTTTGGCCGCAGCGGTGAATGCCAGCGCGATACCCGTGTTGCCGCTGGTCGGTTCAATCAGCGTGGAGCCGGGCTTGATCAGCCCCTTTGCTTCGGCATCGGCAATCATGGCGACACCGATGCGGTCCTTTACACTGCCCAGTGGATTGCGCGATTCAAGCTTCACGGCCACGGTGGCCTTCAAGCCTGCAGTAACGCGGTTGAGTTTCACGAGGGGGGTATGTCCCACGGTTTGGGTAATGTTGTCATAGATGTTCATATCTCAATCTCCAAATTAAATGTTGAACATGATCGGCTGGTCGGATGCGCGCTTGTTGTAGTCGTCGTGCAGTTCTTTCAGCGTGATCTTTGAAAAATATTCCCGCAGTTCATTGCTGGCACCCTGCCAGACGCGCTGGACTACGCAGGTATCCGAACGGCTACAACCTTCGGCCAGGCAGCCGACGAGGTTGATGTCGCCTTCCGATGCCGAAAGAATGTCGTAGACCGATATTTTCGACGGGTCTCGCGCAAGCCGGAAGCCGCCGCGCAAGCCGCGGACGCTGTTGACCAGTCCGGCATTCTTCAGCGGCACGATGATTTGCTCGATATAGTCGGTGGAAATTCCTTCTTGCTCGGCAATTTTCTTTTTGGGCACAGGTTGATCGCCCTGTAACCGGGAAATGCACAGCAAAATACGGGTTGCGTAACGCCCTTTGGTTGATAACTTCATAGGTCAATCTCCTTAAACTGTGGTTTTGTTATGGTTTTCATCATATATAAATGTGAGACCTTTACCCGTCAAGAGTAGTTGGCTGAAAAAGTAGTACGGGTTTTGAGGTATTGCCTTTAGGCAGGCTTTTCCAAGGCAATTCGAGCTTGGGTACGCAAAAAAAACTCAGGTGCCTGAACAGAAAAGATCGGTCGTCCTAGAGTAATCCAGGAGCTGAAATATTTCGAAGCATCGCCGAATCAAATGGCAAATCCACTCGCGAGAAGAACAAACAGGGTCAGGATGCATACACCGCACAAGCCGAGGGAAAACCAAGGCAAGGAACCGCCTTCGATTTTGCGCCTTCCCAGCTTGGAATATGAAGCCAAGGCCGCCAACAGGAATGTGACTAGCAGCACGCCGAGAAACGCCATTTCGTTATTTGCCGCATGGGCAACTTTGCTCCCGGCAGGCCCCACCAACGGAAGGATCATGCACAGGAAGAAAAACGACAACCCCGATGCCACCGCTAAAATTGTTCCGGCCAGCGGAGTGAATAGTACTTTATCAGTCGTATCTTTTTGCAGCTTGCTCATGCTCATGGTTTTTCCAACGGTTGTAAAAGAGCGGACAATATATGCAGGTTCTCCAAGGGTTGGAAGAAAAAACAACCTCGTTCCAGCGGCATCACGGTTTCGCCGCAGCCCAGGCAGCCATCTGTTCGATATCGCCGGCACCGATGATGAGCAGTAGATCACCGGCACGCAGCTCGGACTGGATATCCGCCCATGCGGCTTCCAAGGATGGGCAGTTGCGCAGACGGTTTTTCCAGTCGGCGGAAAAACGCGCCACCAGATCCTTCGTGGTTCCACCTGCGATAGGTTGCTCGGAGGCGGCATAGACGGGAACGAGCCAGAGCGATTCCAATCCTTGAAAACTCGGAGGGAAGTCCTTTCCGAGCGCAAGCGTACGGGTATAGCGGTGCGGCTGAAAAACGCCGAGCAGGCGCTTGGGTTTGAGTTCGAGCGCGGTTTGAATGAGCGCGGTGATCTCGGTCGGATGGTGCGCATAGTCGGAGACGATCCGGACTCCCCCACCCTCGTACACGGATTCGAAGCGGCGACGAACCGGTCGGATGTTTTTTAATGCCTGGAAGATTTCATTATCCGACTTCCAATGTCTGGAAACGGACAGCGCCGCGGCGGCGTTCCATTGATTGTGGTTTCCGGGAAGGGGCAACGCGATGCGGGATACGGGATATCGGAAAGGTTCGCATTTCGGATTGGTTGAACAAAGCCGGGTTGCGATGGGATCGGTGGCGCAGTAGTAGACCTTGTTTTTTGTGTTTTGGATGAGCCGCTCGAAGCAGCCGATGAAGGCGGCTTCGGAGGCGTGATGCTCCATGTGGTCGTATTCGATGTTGGTGATGACGGCGATGTCGGGCGTGTAGCCTGCAACGGTCCCATCTGACTCGTCGGCCTCGACGACCATGGTTTCGCCGTCCTTGGCGACGCCCTCGATACCGGCCATTTCGCCACCGATGCAATAACCGCAGCCGAGCACTTGGGCGATCATGGCGGTGGTGGTGGTTTTGCCGTGCGTGCCGCTGACGGCGATGCAGGTGCGGGCGCGCATGAGCGCGGGCAGTACTTCGCCACGACGGGAAACCGGAATACCCAACGCCTTGGCACGCTGTACTTCGGAGTGCGTGTCTGGTACGGCGGTGGAACGGACCAGCCAATCGAGGGATTCCGTGATGTGCGATTCGTTGTGGCCGACAAACACATCGATGCCGCACTTGCGCAACCAGGTGATTTGCCGATTCTCCTGCAGGTCGCAACCGGAAACGACCAGTCCGCGTTCCTGAAGCAGATAGGCCACGCCGGCCATCCCGATTCCGCCTGCTCCGATCAAGTGGACGCGGCCGCCGCGACGGATCAGTTCCTCTGCGCGATCAACGGCATTCACGGCTAGGCCTCCGCCACCCTTTCGAGCAGATCGGCCAACCGTCCTGACGCGTTGATTTGCGCGCGCTTCTTCATGGCGATGACCATGCGCTCAAGTCGTTCAGGCTTTTCGGAAACACTGATCAGATAGTCGCGCAGCCATGTGGCCGTTAGATCTTCCTGGGCAACGACATCGGCCGCACCGGAATCCTGCAGGGCGCGAGCGTTGCCCATCTGGTGGTTGCGCGAGGCGAAGGGGTATGGAATGAAGAGCGCCGGAACACCGAATACGGCCAGCTCCGCACAGGTGGCGGCGCCGGAACGGCAAAGGGCAAGATCGACATTGAGATAGATGTTTTCCATGTCCTGGACAAAGTGGTGCACGTGGGCCTTGATCCCTGCGGCCTTGTAGATCGCCTCAACCTCGTCGAAGTTTTGCGCGCCGGCAATGTGCTCGACCTCGATGGCGATCGCTTTCTTTTCGGCTGCCGCTGCAATGGCTGAGGGCACCACTTCGTTGAGAACTTGCGCTCCACGGCTTCCGCCCATCACGAGGATCCGTAGCGGGTCGCCTGCGGCTCGTTCGCGGCGCGGAAGCAGACTGGCGCGCTGGAGTTCTTTGCGTAGCGGCATGCCGGTGGCTTCTATGTTGCCGTGCTTGAGGTAGAACCGCGATTTTTCAAAACTGACGGCCACCGTGTGCGCCTTGCGGGTTAGCAACGATACGGCGCGGCCGGGCAGCAAATTGGCTTCGTGCAGGACATAGGGGATGCCAAGCTTTCTCGCAGCGCGAACCGGCCCGAAGGACGCGTAGCTTCCCATCGCCAGCAGAACGTCCGGCCGGGTTTCGCGCATGGGCGCAAGGGCCAGACGGTAGGCCTTGTACAACCGGAAGATCGTCAGCACGCTGCGTACTGAAAACCCAAATTGAAAACCTTCGGAAGGAATCGTGATGATGCGGCCCGTCCAGCCCTTGACGGCGTCGCTCTCGATGTCTTTCCCGGCCATCCACAGCGTGACGTCGTGGCCGCGCTCCAAGAGTTCGTGCCCGGTCGCCAAGCCCGGAAATATATGCCCGCCGGTACCGCCGCAGGCGATGGCAATCTTCAGCTTTTTCCCCATCGATTCGCCCCCAAAAGAAAGTTGCAGGGTTGTATCATGCACCCTCTGGATTGACACGTTAATTTATTGATGAAAGGCATCGCGCTTATATAATCACCCCATTAATGATCATGGAGCATTTATTATGGAAGAACTCGACCCCATTAAACTGAAAGCGGAACTCGACCAGTTCAAAAAGGAAAAGGAAAAGATCAGGAAGCTGATGGGACAGATCGGCGGCAAGCAGCAGGAAAAGCGCGACAAATGGATGAATTGGATTTTTATCGCCGCCATCGTCCTCATTGCGATCAACGACGTGCTCCACCATGTAGGGAATTTCCACGCACCGATTTCGACGGAGCTCTCGCTGGTGATTGCGGTGCTGCTCGTTTCGATCAAGATCATCTGGATGATGCACAAGGCGACCAAGGTGGAGCATTTCCAATTCTGGATCCTCAATTCGATCGAATTCCGCCTGAACGATGTGGCCAAACAGCTGCGCAATCTGGAAAAGACGGTCATCGACTACCATTCCGCCACCGATCTGGAGCAGCCGATTATTCCTGTCCTCAACGAAATGGAAGGACTTGATCTAACGAAACCGCCCCGGCCATAAGCATCAGCAGGCGATCGACACCAAGCGCCACCCCGCCGGACGGCGGCATCTTCTCCAAGGATTGGAGGAAGGTTTCGTCGACAGGATAGACCAGCTTTCCCAATGACTTGCGTTGCTCTGCGCATTGCTCGAACCGGTGGCGCTGCTCGGCGGGATCGGTGAGTTCGGAATAGGCGTTGGCCAGTTCGATGCCGTCGATGTAGAGTTCCCAGCGTTCGGCCACGCGCGGATCGCCCGGCTTGCGGCGCGAGAGCGCGGCGGCTTCTACGGGATAGTCGATCAATACGACCGGACCGCCCATCTTCTTCAGCGCAGGCTCGACCTTTTCCACTAGATCGATATCGAACCGGTCTTCATCAAAACTTCCGACCGGATCCCATCCGGCATATTGATGGAACGCATCGGACACAGACACGGTTTTCCATTCCCTAGAATCCACCAATCCTTGGAACCCGGGGTCACCGACCCCGGCTACAGCAGAAACCAGCGCCTTGGTCTCTGCGAGCATGTCCATGTAGTCGGCGTTGGCGCGATACCATTCGAGCATGGTGTATTCGGGATGGTGCCGTGCGCCGTACTCTCCGCGACGGAAGCATTTGCCGATCTCGAAGATCCTTTCGTGCCCGGCGGCGAGCAGCCGCTTGTGGAATATTTCCGGCGAGGTGCGCAGGAAGTGGTCGCCACTAGGCTCGGCGTCGATGTGCAACTCCATGCAGGGGATCTTCAGCCGGATCGGCGTCTCGACCTCGGTAAAACCTCGGTCATAAAAAAACGCCCTGACGCAGCGCATCAAGGCATCTCGCAGCAGTATGCTGTCGGATGGCATCCCCCTCTATCCCTTGGAAACGCGGTCGGAGTAGACTCCATCGCGCGTATCAATGCGGATGGTGTCGCCTTCGTTGATGAAGATCGGCACGTTGATTTCGTAACCATTGGCGAGCTTGGCCGGCTTCATGACGTTGGTGGCCGTATCGCCACGCGCACCGGGTTCTGTTTCGGCAATCACCATTTCCACAAAGTTCGGCAGCGTAATATCAAGGGCGCGGTCGTTGTGGAACAGGATTTCAACCTTCATATCGTCGACGATGAAGTGTTTCGCGTCGCCGAGAAGGTCCTCGCCAAGCAGGGCTTCCTCGAAGGTCTCGTTGTCGGAAAACACATAGTTGATCCCATCGTTGTAGGAGAAGGTGCATGCACGGGAAACCAGTGCGCAACGCTCGACCTTGTCGCCCGAGCGGTAGGATTTTTCAAACTGGTTGCCGGATACAAGATTCTTGATCTTGCACCGGTAGATCGCCTGCCCCTTGCCAGGCTTTGAAAAATCAAAGTTGGTGATCACGCAGGGATCGCCGTCGATCTCGATTTTCAGGCCTTTTTTTAGATCGGATGCACTGTACATGGATGTCGCCTCATTGGGTTAAAACTTAAAAAAGATCGCGCATTATGCAGAATGCCCCCACCCCTGCCAAGTGGTTTTTCAGGTTGAAACTCATCCGGTGCAACGGTGATGCATGTCGATAAAAGTAGTAAAAAACATGGTATTTCCGGACAAAACCCTATATCTATAGAGGCGTGTCAAATTGATCTGGTGCGGAGGTTTTCGTGCCAAACCCTACACTAAAGGAGAACATGACCATGAAGAAACAACTTGGATTGCTAATCGTTTTTGCATTGCTAGTCGGCATGTCGGCCAAGGCCGAAGAAAAGAAAAACATGCCGAAGCCCGAGGCTGTGGCAACGGAGCTCAAAGCCGTAGGAGGTGAGCATTACCCCGCAAAGATGAAGGTCAGCAAGGTCGGTTCGGTCAAGGTCGACGAAACCTTCTACCATGCCTATAGTGGTTCGCTGAACGAAGGGGGCTACCACGTCATATTAGTGGACAACAAGGGGAACTATCTGGGCTTCTACCCATGTGAGTTCGAACCGGTCGACGTCGAAGAAGGTGCCGTACTGCTAGATTCCGGCAATAGCGATTCAGAAGGGAATACAACCTATTTCAAGGTTCCCGTCGGCAAAGACGGACCTGCCGACAAGATCAGAGTCGATGGAACACCCGTAGCTTTCGTCAAGGTACCGAAGAAGGATGCGAAACCTGGTGCAACAGAAAACGTTTCCCCGACTGCTACTGCGGCTGCCGCTGGACCGATCCAACCCGAATACCGCGAGTGGACGATTACCCGTGGAGGGAAATCTATTCCCGCACGCGCTTTGTACGTAAAAGAAGCTTCCGGCAAGGTCTTTCTGAAAAGTGAAGGGAACGGTATGACAGCTTCCTTTTCGCTCCAAGAATTGTCCGATGCGGATAGGGACTATTTGAAACTACTCGAAAAGTAGGATCCAAAGAATAATACCGCCGAATGAAAAACCACCCTTGCGGTGGTTTTTTTATTGCGCCAGCCATGGCAACGGCACACCAACCTATTCAAAACCCGGAAAGAAACCGATGGAGGAAGCGGTGCTTTCGAATGCCAGATCCGCAGGTAGCTCCTGCCCTTGCGAAGCCGCAACCGCCAGCGCATCGCACCGCTCGTTTTCGGGATGGTTGTTATGTCCTTTCACCCAGTGGAAGCTGACGCGATGCTCTTCGCAGAGATCAAGCAGGAGCGCCCAAAGGTCGGTATTCTTTGCGGGTTTGGACGGCGAAAGATTCCACCCCTTGGAACGCCAGCGTTTGGCCCAGCCTTTGGTGATGGCATCGACCACGTATTTTGAATCGCTGGTCAATACCACGTCGCACGGACGCTTTAACGAGCGCAGGCCTTCGATGCACGCCAGCAGCTCCATCCGGTTGTTGGTCGTCTTGAGAAATCCACCGGAAAGCTCCCGCCTACGACCGCCTGCCAACAGCACCACGCCGTAGCCGCCCGGCCCGGGGTTCCCCTTGCAGGCACCATCGGTATAGATTTCAACACTCTCGTTCATAGGCTTTTTCCAATCACTGGGGGAAAAGGTACAGGATCGTTGCGGGCTTTGGAAATCCCGAGTGACTGCCAAAGCCAACCGTGTGCATTTTACACTTTATGCCCGGGAGTTCCCAAGTATAGTCGGTCGCACAAAAACGGAGGCACGACCACGGAAAGCGAAACCAAAAAGAAACCTCTCGGCGGACTGCTCCATTTCCTCGGGCCGGCCTTTCTGGTGACGGTTGGGTTCATCGATCCCGGCAACTGGGCCACGAACATCGAGGGCGGCTCCAAGTTTGGTTACCAGCTGCTATGGGTGATCACGCTCAGCACGTGCATGCTGATTGTCATCCAGCACATGGCCGCCAAGCTCGGCATCGCCACCGGAAAATCCCTGGCGGTAAACATCCGTGAAAACTTTTCGGCACCGGTATCGACGATGCTGGGACTGACGATCGTGACCGCCTGCGTGGCAACCGATGTGGCGGAACTGCTCGGCGGAGCGATCGGCTTCAACCTGCTCTTCCATCTACCGCTATGGGCGGGCGCGCTGCTCACGGTCATGCTCGAAACCATCCTGATCATCAGCCAAAGGTATCACCGGATCGAGATGATCATCATGGGTTTCCTGGGAATCATCGGCCTGTGCTATCTGGTGGAGATCCTGCTCGTCCGGCCCGACTGGGCGGCGATCGCCCCGGCCATGGTTATTCCGCGGGTCGACCGCGACAGCATCTACATCGCCATGGCGATCCTGGGAGCCGTGGTGATGCCGCACAACATCTACCTGCACTCCAACGTCATCCACAGCCGGAAGTGGGGTATTTCCGATGACGAAAAAACCAAGCTGCTACACTTCGAGAAGCTCGACACACTGCTGGCCATGCTGCTGGGCTGGGCCGTGAACTCGGCGATGATTATCGTGGCTGCCGCCGTCTTCTCGCACAACAATGTAGTCGTGACGAGCATCGAACAGGCCTCCGCCACGCTGAAGCCGCTGGCCGGTCCGCTGGCCGGGTTGCTCTTCGCGGTGGCGCTCGTGTTTGCCGGGGTCGGATCGTCGGTCACCTCGTCCATGGCGGAGGTGAACGTCATCACCGGTTTTCTGGGCAAGCCCGAAGACCCGCGGACATTGCTCTACCGAACGGCCGTGTTCGTTACGGCCATTCCGTCCTTTCTGGTCATCTTGCTGGGCATGGACACGTTCCGCATTCTGATCTTCAGCCAGGTCGTGCTGAGCATGCAATTGCCGTTTACACTGGTTCCCTTGCTGGTTCTCTGCCGCCGCAGGAAGCTCATGGGCCGGTTCAGAAGCGGCACGCGGGAGTTCGTTGCCGCTCTGCTTATTTCCATCGTCGTGATCGGCCTTAACCTCTATCTGCTTTACACCACCCTTGCCGGAAGGAGCTGAGATGCAACTCTACAAGAAAATCCTGGTCCCCATCGATTGCTCGCCCGTAGACGCCGCGATCATCGAGCACGTGGCGCTTCTTGCACTCCAGAACAGCGCCAAGGTCTACCTGCTGCATGTGGTACATTCCCACACGCTCGATCAGGACCGCACCTTGCGCGCCAAGGCGGAGGCTGCATTGAAGATCCACTGCCAAACTTTGCAGCAACAGGGAATCGAAGCCTTTATCGTGCTCAAGAGCGGCGAGCCGGAAGAGGTGATCCTGAAGGAGATCGACGGGCAGGACTACGATCTGGTGGCGATGGCCACCCATGGCCACACCTTCCTGGCCGACCTCCTGTTTGGCAGCGTATCCAGAAGCCTCAAGCACAAGCTCAGCATTCCCCTGCTATTGCTCAGGCCACCCAACCGGCCATGAACCCGCTGCAAGCGATGTTCAACCAACGTCCCGGAAGGTAATACCGAGCTGCTTTTCGAGCTGGAGTAGGATTTTTTCTTCGCGCTTGGCGATGACCGCAAGGGAGATGCCCGTCTTGCCGGCGCGGGCGGTTCGGCCGCTGCGATGGGTGTAGTATTCGTTTTTCTCGGGCAACTGGTGGTGGATGACAAACGACAGCCCTTCCACATCGATGCCGCGCGCGGCAATATCGGTCGTGATGAGAATGCGGACGCGTTCCTTCTTGAACATCCGCATGACTTTGTCGCGCTCGGTTTGCATGAGGTCGCCATGCAGCACCACATTCGAGAATCCATACGGGGCAAGTGCTTCTCCAAAGGCGATCGTATCGGCGCGGGTGCGGCAGAAAATGAGTCCGCGCTGTTCGCCGCGATCCTTCAGGAACGCCGCAATTTTCTCTAGCTTTTCATCTTCCTTGCAGACCAGGTATTGATGGCGGATATTGGGATTGACGATGTGCTTCTTGTCGATCTTCAGGAACGGGGCGTCGGGTGAAAGATGCTTGCCGATCATCTTCTTGATGCCATCGGGCATGGTGGCGGAAAAGAGCCAGATGTGGCGCGAGCCTTTGGTGATCTTCATGATCTCTTCGATGTCGTCGCGGAAGCCCAGCTTGAGCATTTCGTCGGCCTCGTCGAGCACCAGCGTTTTAACGTGCGAAAGATCGACCGCCTTGCGCCGCAGCAAATCCATCAGGCGACCGGGCGTGGCCACAAGGACGTGCGTCGGCCGCTTGAGCGCTTCGATCTGCCGGTCGATCTTGTCGCCTCCGCAAACGACTTCCGAAAAGATTCGTTCGGAATGTTTGGTAAAGCGGAAGAGTTGCTTCTGCACCTGCTTCGCCAATTCGCGGGTCGGGGCCAAAACCACCGCTTGGATATGCACCTCCCGGATATTCAGCCCGGCAAGCAGTGGAAGCCCGAAGGCTGCGGTTTTACCGGTTCCGGTCTGGGCCTGGACGATAAAATCGGTCTGCTTTCCGAGTATCTTCGGAATGGATTGGGCCTGGACGTCGGTCGGGGTCTGGATGCCGAGTTCCTCAAGCGCTTTGATATAGTCGGGGGCAATGCCGAGGTCCTTGAATGTACTCATGTCTATCCGTCCTTGCTGGTCTTGTTTTTGAAAAAAGGGAACCTGAACCGAAGCCGGACGAGACGCCAGCCAATTATGGAGAAAAGGCGGAGACCTAATCGTTCGCCTGCATGAAGGCGCGAACGATGCGCAGCTCGGCGTAGTTGACCGTATCGCTGGAGGCTTCAATAATTGCTTTCATGGATTTACCGGAATGCTGGTTGAACAATTCCTCGATCTGCAGCCGTTTGGCGGATCCAAGCAGCTTGTCCACATCCAATCCGTTGCCCTGCCCTTCCTCGAGCAGTTTTTCTATGTGCTGGCTGATGGTCCCTTCCGACAGGCCGCGCATATCGGCCATGGCTTCGAGCGAGAATCCCTGCTTGGCCAGCTTCAGCGTATCAGTGACGGTTTGCCCGGTTTTCTTTTTGCGGCTCTTCTTAATAATCGTCACCGGAACCTGGAGAACCGAATGTTTCTGCGCTTCGTCCGGATGCAGGTGCTTGTACATCTCGATAATGATCATGAAGGTGTCGCCGTATTTCTCGAGCTTGGCCGCGCCGACTCCGGAAATACCCGACATCTTTTCCGGCGTGTCGGGAAAATAGAGCGCCATCTCGCGCAACGTGCGATCGGAAAAAATAACAAACGGCGGGACGCATTCGTTCTGCGCCAAGCGCTGCCGTTCGGCACGAAGCTGCATGAAGAGGTTCGGCGAATAGTCGCCGGAAAAGCCGTCGAAGTCGGCTTTCTTGACCTCCTTCTGCCGAATGACTTCGAACTTTTTCTTTCCGAGCAGAACCTGCTGTCCCTTGGGCGTAAGCTCCAAGGCGGAATAGCTGTCCTGGTTCTGAACGAGGCACTCCTGCGCAAGCAGGTCGTCGATCACCCGCCGCCAATATTTCTTGTCCATGTCCTTGCCGGCACCATAGGTCTTGAGCTGGTCGTGCCCCATCTGCCGGATTTTCTGGGTGTCGGCGCCAACAACGATATCGGCGATATGCACCGCGCCAAATTTTTGGCCGGAACGATGGATGGCCGACATGACCTTCTGCGCCGGGACGGTGGCATCCACGCACTCCACCTCGCCCATGCAAATATCGCAGGTTTTGCAATTGGCCTTGGCATAAGTTTCGCCGAAGTAGCCCAAGAGGGTTTTGCGACGGCAAACGTTGGCCTCGGCGAACCGCACCATCTGGAACAGCTGCTGCTCGGCAATCTTCTTTTCCATCGGGTCGTCGGTCTGCTCGATGAAATAGCGGATGCGCACCATGTCGCCGCGGTTGAAGAACAGCCGGCAGTGCGCCGGTTCGCCGTCGCGGCCCGCCCGGCCGGTTTCCTGATAGTAGCCTTCCATGTTTTTCGGAAGGTCGCCATGCAATACGAACCGGACGTTGGACTTGTCGATCCCCATGCCGAAGGCAATCGTGGCGACGACCACCTCGGCCTCGTCGCGGTTGAACTGGTCCTGGTTTTCCTTCCGTTGCTTGTCGGTCAGTCCGGCGTGGTAGGCCAGCGCGCGAACGCCCTGCTCCTGCAGGAACTCCGTGGTCGACTCGACGCTCTTGCGCGTGGTGCGGTAGATGATTCCCGACTCGCCCTTGCGCTCTCGCAGAAAGTGCAGGATTTGCAGATCGAGGTTTTCCTTCGGCACCACCTGGTAGAACAGGTTCGGGCGATCGAACGACGCGCGCACCAGATGCGGGTTGCGCAGGCCGAGCTTGGCGATGATGTCGTCCGAAACCTTGTGGGTCGCCGTAGCGGTAAACGCCGCCACCGGCACCTTGGGGAAATGTTTGACGATGTTGGCGAGCGACAAATAGTCCGGCCGGAAATCGTGGCCCCACTCCGAGATGCAGTGCGCCTCGTCGATCGCAAAAAAGGAAACCTTCGCCTGCTTGAGCGTTGCAATGAACTCCGGCATGGCGAAGCGCTCGGGCGAGACATAGAGCAGATCCAGCTGGTGGTTATCCAGTGACTGGAACACGCGAAACCGCTCCTTTGGTGTCAGCGAGCTGTTCAGGAACTCCGCATCCAGCCCGTTGGCCTTGGCGGCATCGACCTGGTCCTTCATCAATGAAATCAGCGGACTGATCACTACGCACAGTCCTTCGAGCATATGCGCCGGAAGCTGGTAGCAGAGCGACTTTCCGCCGCCCGTCGGCATCACCGCAAAGACGTCGCGCCCTGCCATGATGTTCGAAACGATCACCTCCTGGTTCGGGCGAAAACTGCTAAACCCGAAAATCCGGTGGAGCGCATCACGCATGCCCTTCTTCATTCCCATACCACCTTCGTTTTGGGGTAGGTTGGAATGGTCCGATCCTTGGTCAGAATCGTCATGCCATACACCTGCGCGGTGGCGATAATGATCCGGTCAAACGGATCTCGGTGAATCGGCGGGAGTTGGGTGGAGGCTATACCTATTTCAACATCCACCGGAATCTGTTGAATGTCATAGTGATCAAAATTCCTGCTTAAAAAATAGTCGCACGAACACGGGATCGAAACTTTTCCGGAGTTTACGAGTAATCCCAATTCGACCGCTGAGATCGATGAAATGAACATATTCCCAGCCTCTTTCTCAAGCGTCTCAAACAGGGAGACCGGGAACTTACTCCAATCCAAAGCCAACCAAATGAAAGCGTGTGTATCCAACAGAAGCATCAGCGATATTCCTCGGGCCACAAGTCCTCGGTCGACTCCAACGGATCGCAAAGATAGCCACCCTTTCCTTTGAATTCAGGAAGAGGTTTGGGTAAGGATCTTTTCACTTTTTCGCCATGCACCACGATATCCACCACCGGCTGGTTGTTCTTGCAGATGGTATAGGGTTCGCCGGTTTCCTGAACCTGTTTAATAAGTTCGGAAAGATGCGTCTTGGCTTCGTAGATGTTGATTCGTTTTTCCATAATCGACCTCCGCGAGAATAATGGTGGGTCAAGTTGGCTAGGTCAAGTCAGATTAAGAATACGTAATTCGTAATGCGTAATGCGTAATGCGTAATGCGTAATGCGTAATGCGTAAAAGGCCAATCCTTCGCGCGATTCGAGTCAATTACGAATTACCCGTTACGCATTACTGCCATTCTTCAAATCGGCGATGCGCCGCATGATGAGCGCGGCATATTGGTCGTAGGCCTCGCGGCCGGTTCCCAAGGACTGGAAGTCTTCCTGCGTGATGGGCTTGCCGTAGGTGATCGTGACTTTGGACGGTTTGATACCTTTTGAGCCCTTCGGATGCGCTTTGAAGGTGCCGTCGATATAGGCCGGAACCACCATGCAACCAGACTTCTCGATGATGAACCCGATGCCGCCCTTGGCCTCCTGCAGTTCGCCGTCTTCCGTGCGGGTTCCCTCCGGAAACATCGAAACCGCCTTGCCTTCCTTCAGCGCCTTGATGGTCAACTTCAATGCCCGTACATCACCGGTGCCGCGCGATACCGGAATGCAACCCACGTGATCCATCCACCACTTGCCAAACTTTGAGTTCCAAAGGGTATCGCGCGCCATGAAATGGATCGGGCGGCCGCGATAGCCCACGCCCACCACCGGCGGATCAAGAAAGCTGGCATGGTTCGAGGCCATTAGTACCCCGCCCTGGTCCGGTATGTTTTCCGCGCCGCGGATACTCAGTCGGTTCCAGAGCAACAGGAATAATTTAAAGATCCGCGTCGAGAACTGGTAGATCCGCATGTCGGCCATCGTTTCATGTTTTACCGGATCGATCATGCTGCCCCCTGCACGGTTTCAATGATGGTCTGGATGACTTCTTCGATTCCCATGGACGTGCTATCGATCACATGCGCGCCCTCGGCGACCTTCAGCGGATCGGTCTTGCGGGTCGAATCGATCTGGTCGCGCTTCTTGAGGCTCTCCATCACCTCGTGCGCCTTTTCATCTTCACCCGCTTCGACCAGCTCGCGGTAGCGGCGCATCGCCCGCTCCTCCGGGTCGGCGTCGAGGTAGAACTTGTAGGGAGAACCCGGGAACACAACCGTTCCAATGTCGCGCCCTTCCATCACCAGCGAACCAAAATTTTCCAGCGCTTGGAGATTCTCGACCACAAATTTCCGAACCCCGGGCATCGCCGCCACACCGGCGACGGCTTCGCGCACATCCTTTTCGCGTAATTCCTGCACAGGAATATCACCACCGACCGAAAAAGTTGCCGCGCCATCTTTTACGAAAAACTCCCATTCGGCATTGAGCATCGAATCGACCACCGCGGCGGCATTCTTTGTATCGACACCCTGACGAATCGCGTTCCACGTCACGCCGCGGTACAGCGCGCCTGAATCCACATAGATGAATCCCAGCTCCGCCGCCACGCCCTTCGACACCGTCGACTTCCCCGAAGCCGACGGCCCGTCAATTGCAATTGTCTTTACCGTTTCCAAAACTATTCAACCTTTCCGCCAAGTTGTTCCATATGCTGCCAGAATTCGGGATACGAGGTGTCCACGCAGCCCGTGTTTTCAATCGTTATTGCTCCGTCGCCGAAGCTGTTCAGAATGGCGATCGACATCGCAATGCGATGGTCGCCGTGGCTATTGATCGCAACGTCCGGCGTGTGCAGGTTGGCCGGCCCCGTCACGATCATGCCGTCGTCCAGCTCGTCGACCTCGACGCCGAACAGCCGCAGGTTTTTGACCATCTCGGCGATGCGGTCGGACTCCTTCACGCGCAGTTCGACGGCATCGCGGATCTCGGTTTGACCATTCGCCAGCGCGCCCGCCACCGCAATAACCGGCAGCTCGTCGATCAGGTTCGGGATTTCGTCGCCTTCGATCACGGTTCCATTCAAATGCGCGCCACGAACCTTTATCGTGCCGTAGGGATCGCCCTTCTCTTCCGTCACCGCCACTTCGATATCGGCGCCCATCCGCCGCATCACATCCAGCAACGCGGTGCGGCGCGGATTCAAGCCGACGTTTTCCATCACCAGCTCCGCGCCGGGGCGGGCGGCGACCGCGACGATCCAAAAAGCGGCCGACGAAAAATCGCCTGGCACCACAAAATCGCGCGCCGTGTATTTCGGCCCGTCCGGTCCATAGCCCTCGATGGAAATCTCCAATCCCTTGATCGTGATGGGGATTCCCAGCGCCTGGAAAAGTTTTTCGGTATGGTCGCGCGTCGGGCGCGGTTCGATCACCGTGGTCTTGCCTTCGGCATACAGCCCGGCCAGCAGGATGCACGACTTCACCTGTGCGGAAGCCATCGGCAGAAGATAGCCAATGCCTTGCAGCTTTCCGCCGCAGATCATCATCGGCAACGTACCCTTCTGTCCGGTCAGGCCAATATGCGCGCCCATGAGTTCGAGCGGATGGCGAATGCGCCCCATTGGGCGCGACGAAAGCGACGCGTCGCCGATCATCGAAACCTCGATGCCCGCTCCCGCGACCAACCCCGCCAGCAACCGTGTACCGGTTCCCGAGTTGCCCATATTGAGCGGTTCATCCGGCGGTTGAAGCTTGCCGGCCACTCCGGTGATGTAGAGCGCGTCGTCGCGGAACTCCGCCTTGGCGCCCATCTGCTCCATGGCGGAAAGCGTGCTCCGTGCATCCTCGCCGTTGAGATAACCCGCCACCTTAGAGATTCCCGCCGCCAGCGAGGCCAACATTGCCACGCGCTGGGAAATGCTCTTGTCGCCCGGAACCGTCACGGAACCGCCAAGTTTGGCGGGAAAAATTGTTTTGGAACTCATCGTTTAAGAAACCTGTTCAGTTTTAGAATCTGGTTGCGGGCGGCGGAAGCTTCTTCAAGCCACCGGCGGATATCGTCGCCATTACCGCCGCGTAGAATTTTGATCAGCCCTTGCAGCTCTTCGTGGAACCGGTCGAGTTCGGCTTCGAGCGCGGCGCGGTTGGTGTCGATGATGTCGACCCACATATCGGCCGAGCCGGATGCAACGCGGGTGGTGTCCTTGAATCCCGTACCGCAGAAGTCGGCCTTCTTCGCTGGATCGCCATCCGCCACCGAACGCGCCAAGGCTCCCGCGACCATGTGCGGCAAATGGCTGGTCGACGCCAGCATCGCGTCATGGGCTTCGGGCGACATTTCGATCACCTCCGACCCAACGGCCTGCCATATTTTTGAAATTTCCGGGGCACCTTCGGATGGGCATACCACCGTGAGCCGGCCTTGGTAGAGATCGGGATCACCCGCTTCGATTCCGGTTTTTTCGGAACCGGCGATCGGATGCGATCCTACAAAATGGGCGGCGGAATGTTTAAAGAGCGGCTGCATCGTTTTGAGCAGTTCGGACTTGGTGCTGCCCACGTCCGTCACCACCGAACCGGGCTTCAACGCCGGAACAATCTGTGCCGCCAGCTTGGCGATTGTCCAGATCGGTACGCAAATCACGACGATGTCCGCCTCACGGACGGCCTCGGAGGGATCGGCGAACACTTCGTCCACCACACCGTTTTCCAAGGCTTGGACACGGGTTTCCTCGCGGCGGGCATAGCCGATGATACGGCCCGAAAAGCCGCGTTTCTTCAGCCCGAGCGCCAATGACGCGCCCATCAGTCCGAGGCCCAGAATGGCTATGTTTTGCTGTTTATCCATATCGGTTTCCATTGCTTGGAAAATTGAGCGGTCATTCTCCAAGGATTGGGAATTAATTCAACCAAAATCCCGCGGGTGCGGTCTCCACCCTTATACAGAACCATTATGGTACTATTATGTTGACATCAAGGTGCGCTGCCTCATTATGAAGGCAATTAAAAGAAAACCCATTAACAGGAGGTATAATATGTCATACAAACTACCAGCACTGCCCTATGCCTACGATGCGTTGGAACCACATATCGATGCGCGCACCATGGAGATCCACCACACGAAGCACCATCAGGCCTACATCAACAACGTCAATGCCGCGCTGGAAGGCACTGCGCTAGCCGACCTCAAGGTGTGCGAACTGGTCAAGCGGCTGGACGAATTGCCGAAAGACAAACAAACGGCAGTCCGGAACAACGGCGGCGGACATGCGAACCATTCACTGTTCTGGGAAGTGATGAGTCCAAATGGCGGAGGGAAGCCCACAGGAGCCCTTGCCGCTGCGATCGACAAGTCGCTAGGAGGCTTCGATGCCTTCAAGGACCAGTTCAGCAAGGCGGCAGCCACGCGCTTTGGCTCCGGCTGGGCGTGGCTCTGCAAACACGATGGCGGCAAACTGAGCGTTTGCTCGACGCCAAACCAGGACAATCCGTTGATGAAGGATGTGCCTTGCGACGGCGTTCCAATCCTTGGTCTGGACGTGTGGGAGCATGCCTACTACCTGCACTACCAAAACCGACGGACGGACTACATCGCCTCGTTCTTCAATGTGGTCAATTGGGAGAAGGTTGCGGAGCTATACGCAAAATAAACCTGAATCGAACACCTGTCTAGCCAGTCCGATCAGCCTCGCCATCCCATGGCGGGGCTGGTTTTTTGGCCACGCCCCAACCCATGGAAACAGGGCTTGGCGTAAATGATGATGAATATTGTACGATTTAGGTATTTTAATGCTGAAATAGTCAATCCACTGTGATTTATATGTCAAAAGTTGAACTTTGGTGTATTAAAGCGTGAGGAATTCACCTCATTTGCCGAGGTGAACCCCGGAGAGAATAAACGTGAAGCCGACAGATGTTAAAAACCCGGAATATTTCCATAAAGTCGTCGATTGCCAATTTGCCTGCCCGTCGCACACCCCGGTGCCGGAATACATCCGCCTGATCGCCGCTGGACGCTACACCGATGCCTACATGATCAACTGGGAATCGAATGTCTTCCCCGGCATCCTGGGCCGTACGTGCGACCGGCCCTGCGAACCGGCCTGCCGCCGCGGTCGGGTGGAGGACAAGCCGGTGGCGATTTGCCGCCTCAAGCGCGTCTGCGCCGACTTCAAGGACGAAATAAAAGATCGCCTGCCCAAGATCCCGAAACAAAAGAACGGCCATCGCGTGGCACTGGTCGGCGCGGGTCCCTCCTCTCTGACAGTCGCGCGCGACCTCATGCCGCTCGGCTACGAAATCGATCTGTACGAAGCCAATGCCAAGGCCGGCGGCTTCATGCGCAGCCAGATTCCATCGTTCCGCCTGCCGGAAAAGGTGATCGACGAGGAGGTCGGCTACATTCTCGACATGGGCGTCAAAACCTTCTTCAACAAACGTGTGGAAAGCCTCAAGCAGCTGCTCGACAACGGATACGATGCGGTATTCATCGGCTCCGGCGCACCGACCGGCCGCAACCTGAAGCTGCCAGGCTACGAGGCCGATGGCGGCAAGAACATCCGCATTGGCGTGGAGTGGCTGGCCGATGTCGCGTTCGGTCATCGTACCGAAGCTCCAGAAAACGTCATAGTCCTCGGTGGCGGCAACACAGCCATGGACTGCTGCCGCACGGCGCTGCGGCTCGGCGCAAAAAACGTCAAGGTGCTCATCCGCACCCCGCTGGCCTCCATGCTGGCCTCGCCATGGGAAATCGAGGACACGCAGGCCGAGGGAATTCCGATCATTGAAAACCATAATCCAATCGAATATGTGGTTGAAGACGGCAAGCTCGTCGGCATGAAATTCGAGATCATCGTATACTCCGTCGACAAAGACGGGCGGGAAGTCTTCACGCCTACCGGCGAAACGGATATCGTGGCATGCGACCTGGTGTTGCTGGCCATCGGACAGGCCAACGCGTTTCCCTGGATCGAAAAGGATCTCGGCATCGAATTCAACAATGTTGGTCTGGCCTTGGTTGATCCGGTAACCCACCAGTCGACGAATCCACGGGTTTTCTTTGGAGGCGATGCCGCCTTCGGTCCGCGCAACATCATTACCGCCGTTGCGCAGGGCCATGCCGCTGCACTATCGATCGACATGCTGCTCCACGGACAGGATCTGCACGTGCGCCCCGACCCCGGCACCAACCTCGTCAGCCAAAAGATGGGCATCCACGACTGGAGCTATGCCAGCATGGTGACCGAAGAAGAGCGCCATGCCGTGCCCCATGTGGATTTGCGGGAAGCCATCCACAGCCACAAGATGGAGGTGGAACTGGGCTTCGACCTGGAAACCGCATTCGAAGAGGCGCAACGCTGCCTGAACTGCGATGTCGAAACCGTCTTTACCGCCGAGAGCTGCATCGAATGCGACGCGTGCATCGACATCTGCCCGGTCGACTGCCTGACCTTTACGGAAAATTCCGAAGAGGCCGAGCTGCGGCGCAAGTTGAACGTACCTGCGTACAACCTCTCGCAGGATCTGTTTATTTCCAAAAACCTCGCGACCGGGCGGGTCATGGTGAAGGACGAAGACATGTGCCTGCACTGTGGACTCTGCGCCGAACGCTGCCCCACCTCCGCGTGGGACATGCAAAAATTCCTCTACATGGTTACCAAGGCAGGACAGCAATAATGAAGCGTGAAATCATAACCAACCTTTTCGTCGTCAAATTCGCCAACGTGAACGGCACCGGATCGGCCAGCGCCAACCGGCTTTTTTCCAAGGCGGTCTTCCGCATGGGCGTCCCCGTCAGCCCCAAGAATATTTTCCCCTCCAACATCCAGGGACTACCCACGTGGTATGAGGTCCGCATCAACGAAAACGGATTCCTCGGGCGCCGCGGCGGCATCGATGTGGTGGTCGGCATGAACCCGCAAAGCATGGAGCGCGACATCGGCGAACTGGAGCGCGGCGGCTATTTTGTCTACGACTCCTCCAAACCGCTCGACAAAAAAATGCTGCGCGACGACATCGACTACATCGGCATTCCATTCACCGAGATCTGCCGGACGGAATACACCGATCCGCGCCAGCAGCAGCTTTTCCGCAATGTCATGTATATCGGCTCGTTGGCCGCCCTGCTCAACATCGAATTCGACGTGCTAACCGGCCTGATCACCGACCAGTTCAAGGGCAAGGAAAAACTGATTGCCCCTAACGTCCATGCGCTGGAACTTGGCTTCAAGTATGCCCAGGAACACTTCGACTGCCCGATTGCCTTTCGAGTCGAACGGCGCGATAACGTCGGCAATAAAATCCTGATCGACGGCAACTCGGCCTGCGGACTCGGTGCGGTCTACGGCGGCGCAACGGTCTCGGCCTGGTATCCCATCACGCCATCCACTTCCGTGATCGACGCCTTTGCCCGCTACTGCCGCCGCTTCCGCGTCGATCCCGAAACCGGCGAAAAGAACTTCGCCATCGTACAGGCCGAGGACGAGCTGGCCGCCATTGGAATGGTCATCGGTGCCGCGTGGAACGGCGCGCGCGCCTTCACCGCAACCAGTGGCCCGGGCGTTTCGCTCATGACCGAATTCCTTGGACTGGCCTATTTCGCTGAAGTTCCGACCGTGCTCATCGACGTCCAACGCGCCGGACCCTCCACCGGCATGCCGACGCGCACGCAGCAGTCGGACGTGCTGACCTGCGCCTACGCTTCGCACGGCGACACCAGGCACATCTGTCTCTATCCTTCCAACCCGAAGGAATGCTTCGAGTTCACCGCTACCGCGCTCGACCTCGCCGACCGGCTCCAAACCCCGGTCATCATTCTCTCCGACCTCGACCTCGGCATGAACGACAACATGTGCGACCCGCTCGAATGGGACGACACGCGCACCTACGACCGCGGCAAGGTGTTCACCGCCGAAGACCTCGACGCGATGGAAAAAAGATTTGGCCGCTATCTCGACGTGGACGGCGATGGCATCCCCTACCGCACCTACCCCGGAACGCACCCCACCAAGGGGTCGTTTTTCACGCGCGGCACCTCCAAGGACGAATACGCCGTCTACACCGAGGCCGGCGAAAAATATGTCGCCAACATGGATCGCCTGCTCAGGAAATGGGACACGGCCAAGAAACTGGTACCCGCGCCCGTGATCCGGAAAACCAAGCAACCCTGCACCATCGGTGTCGTCTACTTCGGCACCAGCGAAGCCCCTACGCTCGAGGCGCTCTACCACCTCGAAGACCTCCACGGCATCTCGCTCGACAGCCTCGGCATCAAGGCCCTGCCCTTCGCCGACGAAATTGCCGACTTCATCGAGGCGCACGACTATGTCTTCGTGGTCGAGCAAAACCGCGACGCGCAGATGCGCTCGCTCCTGATCAGCGAGTTTGATATATGCCCCGACCAACTTGTATCGCTGCTGCACTACGACGGCAGCCCGATCACCGCCCGGCAGATCCGCCGCGAGATCCGCGACTGGATCCTGCGCACCACCACCACGCCCCGCCGCCGTGGCCGCAAATAGAGAGGACCTTCCATGAGCTATGCCATCCCCGGCTTTCGCCACCCCAACCTTCCCAAGAACGACCTCGGCTTCACCACCAAGGACTACGAAGGCGCCGTCTCGACGCTCTGCGCCGGTTGCGGCCACGACTCCATCAGCGCCGCCATCATCGAAGCCTGCTTCGAGCTGTCGATCCCGCCGCACCACGTCGCAAAACTGTCGGGAATCGGTTGCTCGTCCAAGACGCCCACCTACTTCCTCGGCAACTCGCACGGCTTCAACTCCGTCCATGGCCGCATGCCGGCCGTCGCCACCGGCGCCAACATGGCCAACCGCGACCTCATCTACATCGGCGTTTCCGGCGACGGCGACACCGCCTCTATCGGCATGGGGCAATTCGTCCATTCCGTCCGTCGCAACGTCGACATGGTCTACATCTGCGAAAACAACGGCGTGTACGGCCTGACCAAAGGCCAAGACTCCGCCACCACCGATATCGGATCGAAAAGCAAGAAGGGCGAACCCAACGCGATGGAACCGATCGACCTGTGCAGCGTCGCCCTGCAACTCGGTGCCACCTTCGTCGCCCAGAGTTTTTCCGGCGACAAGCACCAGTTGGTTCCACTCATCCAGGCCGCCATCGCCCACCGGGGCTTTGCCTTCATCAATGTCATCTCCCCCTGCGTCACCTTCAACAACACGCCCGGCTCAACCAAGTCCTACGACTTCATCCGCCAGCACATGGCCTCGAGCAACACCGTTGACTTTGTCCCGCACGCCGAAGAAATCACCACCGAGTATGCTCCCGGCACATCGACAAGCGTCACCATGCATGACGGCTCCGCCATCAACTTGCAGAAGATGGATCCGAACCTCGACATCCACAGCCGCCGTTCCGCGCTCGCGCTGATGCAGGAATACAAGGCCCAGGACAAAGTCCTCACCGGACTGCTTTTTGTCGACGAGGACTCCCAGGACATCCACACAACCATGAACACCACCAAAACGCCCTTGCGCGCGCTATCCGAAAAAGAACTCTGCCCCGGCAGCGCCGCACTCGAAAAGATCAACCAGTCCCTGCGCTAGGCATGTGATAAACGGAATACCCGCCCGGCGGGCGGCACTTCAAACGATACCAGCCCCCGCGCTCTCCGTTTACACGGAGCGCCCCGTCGAACAGATCTCCCTGGATAAGAATGCACACTTCCACTGCACAACCGCCGTATTTACCGTAGAGGCACAGCCCCGGACTTTGGTTTGCTGGGCAACCTCATCCGCCTCCTCAGCCTTGTATGCGATTTCTGTTCGTCGGCCCACAGTTTTGAACTCCATCTTCCTCTCCACCATTCCTCGCGGAATCGCAGTTGATTTCGTCTAGCGCTTTAGCTACCCTACAACTCCATGAAAGAAGTTAACCATAGCCGGGCTAAGCGCACGGGACTTCAACCCCATAAGTTTGCATTCATGCCAGGCGTACCCAGTGGTTAGAGGCTATCGTGAAAACGCCGGTTGATCCGGTCGAAGTTTGTTTCCACTCAGCCATAAGGTCTGTGTAAAAATAATAGGAAGTAAGATATGAAGATGCGTTTAGTTTTTATCGCTTGTTGGTTGGTGACGTTAGTATCTTCACATTTCGCGCAGGGGCAAACTCTTACAGACTGTGCTAAAGCCTATGCTTTCACGTATGTTGTTTCTAACCCAAATGTAATGGGGGATTCGCGCATCTTTGTGTTGAGCGATGTTAACCCCAATCCAGAAAGTAACATCGTGACGAACAAATTATATGCATATCGGTTATCTAGCGCATACATAAGCTATCAGGTTCAACAGTCACCAGATATGGGAGTCGATATCCCATGGTCTAACACTGTATTTGACGATAAAAACTATTTCATCAGCTACAATGACGTTCCATATTTTGAATCGGATCTTTTCTCTGGAATAGTTGGTTCCGTCTTATCTACGAATAATACAATGTTTTTTAGGGTTCATTATACCTGCACATCTACAACCTACTTTTCGGAATCCGATTTGATTGGATATTGCACCAACTCTCTCGGGTTTCCCGCATCATTATTTGAATAACAAGAATTCGTATATCATTAGTTATCTCCCTGAAGTAAATGCAACTTGGGATTACCTTATATTGCGATAAATGAAAACATGCAGAGAATGCTGATGAAAAGGTCTATCCTGTTACCGGTGTTGATTCTTTTTTTCCTGTCATCCTGGACCGGAGAGGTCATTTCTGGCTTTCTCACGGCGGGGCAGTTTTTCGAACCGTTTCGGCTTCTTATTACCCTGCCGCCATACGGCTGCGGAGTCCTAATCGCCCGCGAACTCATGGTTCGAAACAAAAAAGGGTGGCCCAGCCTTTTCATGTTCGGTATGGCCTTCGGTATTTTTTTCGAGGGCATCATCACCCGTGTTTTCGTCAATCCCGATCCGGGCATTATCGCACCGCACGATGTGGCTTACCAAAGGGTCCTGGGGTGGAACTGGGCCAACACCATCGGGGTAACCCATTTTCATGCCCTGCTCGCCATCGTATCACCGGTGTTTTTGACCGAAATGCTCTTCCCAAAACACCGTCGCGAATCCTGGATGGGTGCCCCGGCGCTTTGCATCTGCGTCCTGGTTATGCTGACCTGGCCCTTTGTGTTGGGTCTTTTTGCCGATTACGTGCCGCCGGTCCCGGTTGTCCTTTCAGCTCTTCTTTTGACCGGGTTGTTCTTGGCCCTGGGACTGGCAATGCCGGCGCGTGTTTTCTGGTCGGAGCACCGGAAAGCTTGGCGGCCCTTCTGGCTGTGGTTCGTGTGCACGGCGGCAATGGCTCTTGTAATGATCGGTGGCAGCGCCATCCCAAGCAGCGCAACCCCGCCGCCTCTCCCGGCACTTCTAGGGTCGATGGTCGCCGTTATCATCCTTGAGTTTCTCATACTGGCCTTTCTAACCGGCGGTCATTCCTTTGGCGACCGCCACCGCCTGTCCATGGTGCTGGGTTGGCTGATGTTTTTCTTGCTCTTCACCGTGGCCAAAGAGATTGAGGCAAAAGAGATTACTCAGCGGGGCATTACCGCAGGACTCATGGTTATCTTTCTGCTGTTTCTACGCATTCGGGTGAAGTCTGAGCAATGAGGATTGCCAGCAAAGAATAGAGCGCAGCGAGAAGCGAAAGGATAATACGAGAAAGCATTCCCATTTAGACGACCAGATAACCGATGACATCTAATTGTTGTAAGCGATCCGCGTAGCATCACTTGACAGTCGTAGATTTTGGAAAGGTCGTAGGTCTATGGCTACGACGTCTACGATGCGAGTTTCATGCGCCGCTCCTTGGACCAGGCGCGGGGTGTGACCAGGGGGATCTGCTGGTTGGTCATGTGCGGCAGGCGTTCGAGTACGTCCTTGAGGTAGGCGTAGGGATCGACCCCGTGGGTTTTGCAGCTCGACAGGATCGTGTAGATCACGGCACTGCGCCAACCGGTGTCTTCGCCGCCGATGAACATCCAGTTCTTTCTTCCCAAGGCGGCGGGGCGGATGGCGTTTTCGATCAGGTTGTTGTCGATCTCGACCTGGCCGTATTCGACGTAGGCCCGCAGGCCGTCGCTCTGGCGCAGCGCATAGGCGATGGCGGTTCCGGTCAGCGATCTGGGCTTGCAGGATCCGCCCTCGAACATGGCCCCGAAGACCCGGAAGAGGCGGTCGAGTATCGGTCGGCTTTCGCTTGCGCGGATGGCGGCGCGAAGCTTGGATCCGGCGTTTTGTTCGCGCAGCTTCCTCTCGATCTGGTAGAGCAGTCCGATCTGGTGCAGGATCCAGCGGTTGCGGGCCCGATGCTCGCCCATCTCCTGCGCCTTGAAGAACCGGCGGCGCACGTGCGCCCAGCATGCGGCATGCGCAGGCACATCAAAATCCTTTTCCAGTTTGCCATAGGGTTGGTATTCGTCGGTCTGGATGATGCAGTCGAAGTCGTCGGGCAGCCATCGCTTCAGATGTTCGTAGCCGCGGCCGGGGGCCCAGTGGAAGACGGTTTCTTTTCGCGGGGCGTTGGAGACCCAGAAGTAGCCT
>JAIPJC010000171.1 GCA_021734345.1 Kiritimatiellales bacterium
GGGCATCCGCATAATGAATATCTTGAAGTGGCCTCCGAGTATGGAATGGTCGGTTTTGCATTGTTTGCTTTGGCTTGGGGCTATGGCTTGATCCGGTTGCTTGTGTTTTCGCTCAACACGACAAACCAGCATCACGCGTTCATGGCCATGGCATTTTTAGGAACCGCTGCGGGAACCATGCTGCATTCCTTCTTTGACTTTGAAATGCATGTCTTCCAGAACGCATTGATCTTTAGCCTGCTCGCTGCTATCGCTGCCGGACCTCTGTGCGGACGCCGTCAAGAAATAGCGCTCCGAAAAAACGAGGATGGGATGCGATCGAGGAGGATGTATTTGGTTCGAATAGCTTTGGCACTTTTGACCGTTGCCGGGCTGATTCTTGCAATACCGGTATTCTCATCGGCGCTTATTTGTTCCGCAGCAGACCGGTTGGCCGATGCCAGGCAACCGGAAAAGGCCAAGGATTTTTACCAGCTCGCCATTAAAATCGATGCGAGCAACTGGCGCGCCTGCAAGGGGCTTGGGAACGTCTATCACAATCAACGCTACTATTCGTTGGATATGGCCGAAAAAAAAGAAGTCGCCAGGTTGGAACGGGAAATATTTGCAGAAGGATACCGCCACAATCCAATGGATGCCGAGTTGGTCATGGGTTTGGGGAAGGCTACCCTTTTCCTGGGAGATGTTGATGCTGGGTTGGATCTGTTGAAACAAGGTACGATTTTGCGGCCGTTCAACGACCTATACTGGTGGACGCTGGGTGTCGAACAACGCAAGGCCGGACGCTATGCCGCCGCGCTCGAAACATTCCGCTATGCCCAAACACTCAACAATTCGCCCTCTACTCGGAAAAACATCCAGTGGCTGGAAAAAAAGCTGAACGCACCGGCTACGCCCGTATCGACTGACGCAGTTCAAACCGGTCAACATGGAAACGACGACCCTAAAGAAACGGAGCTAAGCGAATTGCACCGGTTGATGGGATCGTTCTGATGAATGGGAATTCCATAGGCTCATACATGGCGACATTGATTAAAGAAATTCAGTTGGATGGACGGACGACGGATGTGCTGATCGAGGGAAACCGCTTTCAGCAGATCGACGCCAATCTCCAGGCTCCGGAAGCAATGGTGCTGGACGGGCGGGGGATGGCGATTCTACCTTCCTTTGTCAACATGCACACGCATGCGTCGATGACGCTGTTGCGCAGCTATGCCGACGACCTCGAACTGCATGACTGGCTGGAAAACCATATCTGGCCGTTGGAGTCGCGGATGACCGAGGAGGATATCTACCACGGCGCGCGGCTCGCCTGCCTGGAAATGATCAAGTCGGGGACAACCTGCTTCAACGATATGTATTGGCTTTTCCACGGCACCGCCCGCGCCGTCGAGGAAATGGGCTTGCGCGCCATGCTGTCCTCGGTCTTTATCGATTTTAGCGACGAGGCCAAGGCCCGCGAGCAGCGCGATTCGACTGAGCGGTTGTTCGGCGAGTCGCAGCGCTATTCCGACCGCATCGGCTTTGCTCTCGGGCCGCACGCACTCTACACGGTATCCAAGGAATCCCTGCAATGGGTCAAAAAGTTCGCTGCTGAAAACAACCTGCTGATCCATATCCATGTTTCGGAAACCGAGAAAGAGGTGCAGGACTGCCTTGCGCGCTATGGCCTCCGCCCGGTCCAGTGGTTGGAAAAAATAGGGTTGCTGGGGCCGAATGTAATTGCCGCCCATGTAATCCATGTGACCGAAGAGGAGATGGGCATTCTGGCCCGGAACGACGTCAAGGTGGTGCATAATCCCGTTTCAAACATGAAGTTGGCCGCGGGGAGCTTTCCCTTCAGGCGGATGCAGGCTGCCGGAGTGCAAATGTCGCTGGGCACCGACGGATGTTCGTCGAACAATAATCTTTCGATGATGGAAGAGATGAAGGTGGCCGCATTGCACGCAAAGTTGATCCACAACGATCCGACCGTTCTGCCAGCCCATACCGCTTTTGAAATGGCAACGGTCAACGGTGCCCGAGCTTTGGGGTTGGATTGCGGCGAAATTGCGGTCGGCAAGCTGGCGGATTGCATATTGGTGGATCTGGCGAACCACCGTCTTGTGCCGGGCTATCGGTTGGAGGACGACATTGTCTACAGCGCCGATAGCTCTTGCGTCGACACCGTCATCTGTGATGGGAAGATCCTGATGCGCGGCGGACGGGTTGACCGGGAAGAGGAGATTGTGGACGAAGCCCGCGCCTATAAAAAAAAGTTCCAATGACTGGAGACCCGAGGAGGGAGGGTGGATTCCCAATCATTGGAACCGGGAGAAAGTGTTGGTTTAGAGGAAGGAGACAACGATCATTAGACCGATCATGGCGACGCCGGTGAGCGCCATCGAAACCTCTACTACTACTAAGGACCATGTTTTCATGTTTTATTCCTCTCTGTTGTTGCTAGTCATAAAAGCAGTAATCATGCCATAGGTGAATAGTGCGATGGATCACCTTTACCTACTAGGGGCCAATGATAAAAACGGGTTACCAGTCCTGATCCGATCTCGCAAATATGAGAAAAAAATGCTTCCGTTTCCTCCCGGTTTACAAAGCTTTGAAAGCGGTCAAAATTGGTTGAATCGGGGCAGAACGGCTTTACACTCGCCGACAACATCGGAGGATGCAACCATGTGCGCAAAAACATACAAGAAAGAGAAACGCCCCTTTTCATCCCAGGTCGTCGAGGGTGTCGAACGGGCTCCCAGCCGGGCCATGCTGCGGGCGGTGGGATTCAAGGACGCCGATTTCCATAAGCCGCAAATCGGCATTGCCTCCACTTGGAGCATGGTGACGCCGTGCAACATGCACATCGACCAGCTGGCCAAGGAGGCCGAAAGGGGCGTTGATGTTTCCGGCGGGAAAGCCGTGACTTTCAATACCATCACCATTTCCGACGGGGTTTCGATGGGGACCGAAGGCATGAAGTATTCCCTCGTCTCGCGCGAGGTCATTGCCGATTCCATCGAAACCGTCGTCGCCTGTGAAGGGTTCGACGGTGTTGTGGCCTTCGGCGGATGCGACAAGAACATGCCGGGCTGCCTCATCGCCCTGGCGCGGCTGAACCGGCCGGCGGTCTTCGTCTATGGCGGTACCATCCTGCCAGGCTGCTATTGCGGGAAGGACGTCGATATCGTTTCGGTGTTCGAGGCGGTCGGTCAATTTTCCAAGGGCGAGATCTCGGCGGAGCAACTGACCGGAATCGAACGCGCGGCCATTCCCGGAGCTGGCTCGTGCGGCGGCATGTACACGGCCAACACCATGGCCTCGGCGATCGAGGCCATGGGCATGAGCCTCCCGAACAGTTCATCGCGCATCGCGGAATCGAAGGAAAAGCGCGAGGAGAGCCACGGCGCCGGCCGTGCCGTCATGCAGCTGATCGAAAAGGGAATCAAGCCTTCGGATATCCTGACGCGCCCGGCGTTCCTCAATGCCGTTGCGGTGGTAACGGCGCTCGGCGGTTCGACCAACGCGGTGCTGCACCTGCTCGCCATGGCGCGTGCGGCCAAAGTGCGGCTAGTGCTAGGTGATTTCACAACCATTGGGAAAAAGGTGCCGGTGTTGGCCGATCTCAAGCCGAGCGGGAAATATGCGATGGCCGACCTTGCGGCGGTCGGCGGGGTTGCCCCGCTCATGGCGCGGCTACTCAAGAAAGGCTTGCTCGACGGCGACTGCCTGACCGTGACCGGCAAGACGCTGAAGCAGAACCTAGCGCATGTGAAGCCCTATCCCCGGCAACAGGAGATCATCCGCCCCTTCAGTCGGCCCATCAAGAAGGAGGGGCATCTGGTCATCCTCAAGGGCAACCTCGCTCCGGATGGAGCCGTGGCCAAGATTTCGGGAAAGGAGGGGTTGGCATTTTCCGGCAAGGCCATCGTCTTTAATTCCGAAGAAGAGGCTATGAAAAAGATCCTCGATGGCACCGTGAAGAAAGGCCACGTGGTGGTGATACGCTACGAGGGTCCCAAGGGCGGTCCCGGAATGCGCGAAATGCTCGCGCCGACTTCAGCCATCGTGGGCAAGGGGCTCGGGCAGGAAGTGGCACTGATCACCGATGGTCGCTTTTCGGGTGGCAGCCATGGTTTCGTGATCGGGCACATCACCCCCGAAGCGCACGTGGGCGGGCTGCTCGCCATCGTCAAGAACGGCGACCCCATAGCCATCGATGCCCTTAAGCGGTCGATCACGCTGGCTGTTCCCGCCGCCGAGATCAAGCGCCGTTTCGCCGACTGGAAACCGCCGCCCCCGCGCTATAAAACGGGCGTGCTGGCCAAGTATGCCCAGCTCGTCGGCTCCGCCTCCGAGGGCGCGGTGACCTGCTGATTCAAACCTAGGCAGTATATTGGCTTTCTTCGACCGGGTGCATGGTCTACCTTCTTACACAAGGAAACATTAAGCATGAAAATCGAAGTATTTACCCTATGCGATGCCGCGACCGATAACCGGGGCAAACTCAATATTCTCGGAACATTCGACCAGATCTACGCCGCAAGCATGCCGATCATCCATCCAGCCTGCGCCATTGCACTGCGCGTCCGATTCGACAAGATGGAGGAGGGAGCCCACAAGGTCAACCTACAGCTGGTCGATCCCGATGGTCGTCCGGTTTTCCAACCCATGGAAGGGGAAGTGTTGCCCCGCATGGCAGAGGATGTAGACTCGGTGGCGGTCAACTTGATCTTGAACTTCCAGCATGTAAAATTCGCGGCTTTCGCCGACTATCAGGTCAATCTTGCGATCGATGACATCTCCGTAGCATCGCTGCCCTTGCGGGTGCGCGAAATGCCGCGCCCCCATTTGGCTTAGCTTTTAGCGGAGAACGACTCTCGTTGCGCCTGCCCCTCAACCTAGGGGCGGGCGTTTTTTGCGTTGAGACACAATAATTTTCCGGATACGCCGTTTGGTTGTCATCAAGCGATTCGCATAATCAACCCAAGGAGGTGTCGCGTGAAGAAGGATACATGGAAAACGACAGGGATGTTCATGGCAATCATGGGTGCATTGACGTTGGCAAGTGCCCAGCAGGAGAGCGGCAAACGGCCTGGCGGCCCCAAACCCGGTGGCCCGAAGGGTGGTGGACACGGCGAAATGATGAAGAAATATGACAAGGATGGCGATGGCAAGTTATCCGATGCCGAACTTGAGAAGATGATGGCCGACCGGGATGCCAAGCGGGCGGAAGAAGGTGGACGGAAAGCACCGGGAGGTCCTGCCGGTGAACTTCCAAGCCGCGAAGAAATGCTGAAGAAGTTTGATAAGGACGGCGACGGCCAATTGAGCGAGACGGAGCGTGCTGCCATGCGCGAAGCCATGGGCGGTCGCCCGGGTGGCCCGGAAGGAGAACGTCCCGGACGCGAAGAAATGATGAAAAAATTCGACAAGGATGGCGATGGACAGTTGAGCGAAGCGGAGCGTGCAGAGATGCGCAAAGCCTTCGAGACCCGTCGCAAGCAAGGTCCGCAGGGCGAGTAGACCGAACTATTTGGACTGGTTTCCGCCAAGGGCGGCCAGTGGCGGCACACGGGTTTTCCCCTCCTGTGTGCCGTTTTTTTTATCCTGCACGATACGAAAAAAAACC
>JAIPJC010000012.1 GCA_021734345.1 Kiritimatiellales bacterium
CGCGAGACGCAGGATTTTCATCTTCGCGTACGCGATGGCTACCACCAACTCGCCAGCCGCGAGCCGGAACGCTTTCGCATCATTGATGCGGATCAGGCCATTGAGGCCGTGGCTTGCAAGGTTTGGAACGCGGTCAAGGAGGCGTTGCTCTAGCCATGGATGCGATCGACCAGTATGCCGAAGCGTGGGAGGGAATCCGCAAAAGTTTCGAATCCGGCCGCATGGCCCATGCCTATGTGATCGTCGGCTCGCCGCGCGGCAACGCACTGCAATTTGCCGAAGCCTTCCTGAAACTGCTCTTTTGCGAGAGCGCCGATAAACCGTGCAATGCCTGCCCCAGCTGCCACCGGATCGATTCGCACAAGCATGTCGATACGCTGTGGATCGAACCGCAGAGTACCGCCCGGCAAATCAAGGCGGATGAAGTCCGCGGCCTGGTGCACCGCATGACGCAAACCTCGTTCGAGGGCGGTTGGAAGGCCGGGATTCTGGTCTCGGCCGACTGCATGAATACGAATTCGGCAAACGTACTGCTGAAAACACTGGAAGAGCCGCCCAAGAAGACCATCCTGCTGCTGCTCACCGATTCGCCCCAGTCGTTGCTTCCCACCATTGTGTCGCGTTGCCAGAAAATCGTTCTTTCCGATGGGAAAGCCGGTGTGCTGGAGGAACTGTGGAGATCGCCGCTGATGGATCTACTGCGCGGACTTCCGCCGAACGGCGGGCTGGCGGCGGCACGGTTGGCCGGAACGCTCAAGTCCATTCTCGACACGGTGAAGGCTGCGATTTCCGATGCCGTCGAGGAAGAGCTGGGCGGCGGCGACGAGGCGCTTGATGAAACCAAGTTGAAGGAGATCCTCGCCGCCCGCACCAACGCACGGCTCAAGGAGGTGCAGGGCGAGGTATTCCGCGTGATGCTTGATTGGCACCGCGACATCCTCATGTTTGTTTCCAAGGTGGATGCCGCGCATTTGATCTTTCCGAAGGATTTGAACGCGCTTGCCGAACAGGCCAAGCAACACACGCAGCCGTCCGCCTTGCAGGCGATCCAGGTGGTGGAAGGCATGGCGCGCCGCCTCGACCGCAACATCCCGGACACGCAGATCTTCGACGAAGCGTTCCGGAAGCTTATTCGCTGAGTTCGCAGACAAGCGCGCGCAGGGCGAGGATGTAGCCGAAGCCTTGGAATCCCATCAACTGGCCGATGCACGCCGAAGCCGTCAGGCTCTTGTGGCGGATCTCTTCGCGCCGATGGGTATTGCTCAGATGGACTTCCACGGCGGGCACCGCATCGGCGACGGCCTTGAGCGCATCGGCCACGCCCAGGCTGGTGTGGGTGAGGGCCGCCGGATTGATGATGATCCCGTCGTATTTCCCCCGCGTGTCGCCGATCCATGTGATGAGTTCCGCTTCCGAATTGGTTTGGCGGAAGTCGATTTGGATGTCGGGTCCGAGCTGGCTGGCGCAGGCATTCATTTCCGCCTCGATATCGGCCAGCGTTTCGTAGCCGTAGATTTCCGGCTCGCGGGTTCCCAGCAGGTTCAGGTTTGGTCCGTTCAACACAAGTATCTTCATGGCGTCCTCCAAGTCGGGGAGCAGGTTAGTTTACTCCCCGTCGGGAAACAAGGATAAGTCGATCTGCTCGTCGGCCGGTTCGAGGCAGGTGGGATCGTCGTTGGAAACCTTGTTGACGCGGCGGGAAACGGGGCGTGCAACCAGGGTCGGCGCAGGTCCAAGGGGTTGGAAATCGTCGAAATAGCGCCACCAAAGGTTGGCCGGAACAATGACGGGCATGCGGTGGTGGATGCCGCGCATATTGGCATCGGCGGCGCGGGTGATGACGACGCATCGGTCGTCGCGCCATAGGCCGGCGAAGGCGAAAAGCGATTTGTCCGGTAGCTGGAAATAGTAGGGTTCCTTGCCTTTCCATTCGTAGAAGCCATCCGCAGGAACCAGGCAGCGGTTGCGGGTGATAAGATCCTTGAACATCGGCCGCTCGTTCAGGGTTTCGGTGCGGGCATTGATGACGGGTGCGGTGGATTTCGGATTGGCAAACCCCCAGATGTACGCTTCGACCCGGTTGGGTGCGGCTTGCCGGATCATGGCGACCGTCTGGGTCGGGGCGATGTTGTAGCGGCCATGGAAGAGCGGGGGCAGTTCGATTTCTCCGAGTTGCTCCAGCACTTCCTTTCTGCTCTTGGTTTGTGTAAAGCGTCCGCACATGGGGGAGAGGTTGAACCACGGATGGATGCGAATCAACTCCCATTACGAAGTACGTATTACGCAATACGTATTGCGTATCTTCTCCATCGCGCTACTCTGTCGAAAATCACTATTTGGAGGACAACATGAAACTGGTTCGGTTTGGTGAAAAGGGGAAAGAGCGTCCGGGCGTTTGGATGGACGATGGGCGGATTCTGGATGTGCGCGCGCTGGCGTTCCATATCGAGGATTACAACGGGCATTTTTTTACGCACCATGGATTGGCGCAGTTGGCGGCGCTGGTAAACGATCCCGGCGCAACGTTCATCGATGCCGCCGGCGTACGGCTAGGGTCGCCGGTGGCGCGGCCATCGAAGATGGTCTGCGTTGGGGCGAACTATGCCGCGCATGCCAAGGAATTTGGCCGCGATATTCCAAAGGAACCGATCCTGTTTTCCAAAGCCACGACGGCGATCAACGGCCCGAACGATCCGATCATGGTTCCGGACGGCGCGCAGGTGGTCGACAGCGAGGCGGAGCTTGCGGTGGTGATCGGAAAAACGGCATCCAAGGTTGGGAAAGAAGATGCAATGGATTATGTCGCGGGCTACACGGTCGTCAACGACGTCACTGAGCGGATCGTACAGAAGTCCAATGGCCAATGGTTCCGTGGCAAGGGGTTCGATACCTTTTGTCCAATCGGCCCGTTTCTTGTAACGCCGGACGAGATCCCGGATTTGGGTGATTTGCGCGTGTGGCAAAAACTCAATGGCGAAACGCTGCAGGATGGCAACACAGCCGATCTTATGTTCAGCATTCCGTTTCTGATCGAGTATATCTCGCAAGGAATGACGCTGCTTCCGGGCGATGTCATTTCCACGGGCACGCCGCCGGGCATTGGTTCGGCGCGCAACCCGCAGGTGCTGATGAAGGCCGGCGACGTGGTCGAGGTCGGCGTGGATGGAGTGGGGGCGCAGCGCTCCGAGGTTCGATAGCAGGCGAGACGCCTGCGGTACGAAAAAGGGATCGCCGAGGCGATCCCTTTTCGTTTCCAGGAATTGGGAATCCTAGAACTGGTAGCGGATGGATCCGAACATGGTGTAGTCGGAATAATCGCTGCCGCGCCGGGTGTCGAGGTCGGCGCGCAGTTCCAGGTATTCGGACATCTTGGCAGACATCCCGATTCCCAGTTTCAGAATATCCTCTTCAGGAGCCTGGAGTTCCATGGAGTATGTGCCGGTTCCTCCGATGAGGCTGTAGGGCAGGGTTTCATTGCTGGCATTGAACTCGTGCAGCCAGTGCGCGCTCAGCTCGGGTTTCAAGGTCATTTCGCCCAGTCCCATGTAGACACCGAGGCTGCAGCCGACCGCGCTTTGGACATACAGCGTATCGAAGCTATCGACGCTGCGGCCGACGGCGGTGGTCGATTTTTCCTCGTAGGCGTCCTGCTTGTAGTAGTTGCCCAGGATCGAGGCCTGCGGGGTGATGATCAAATAGTCGCCGATCATCTCCTTTCCTCCGCCAAGGAAGAAGGCGATGTTTTTCGCATCGTAGCTGGCCGTGGTGTCGAACAGGCTGCCGAGCGTATTGTCGATGGAGCTGCTGCCATAGATGAGGCTGGTGTCGACGAACCAATCCTTCGTGCCGAGCGATGCGTAGATCGCGCCATACGTGGTTTTGGCATCGCTGCTCGCTCCATTGTCCTTGTCCACACTCGAGTCGCCCGATCCGCCCGCGATCCCGACGAGGATATTCTCGGCGACGGAGAGGTCGGTTCCGATGAGGAAGCCGTGGGTGCTGCCGTCGTATCCGTCGAATCCATCGGACGCGCTCTCGTTGAACCGTGTGCCGAATCCGGCGATCCAACCTTGGAGTTCCTGTCCGGCCGAGTGCGGACCGGCCGCGCCCGCTGGGGCCGTGGCCGCCATGCGCGCACGGGTATTGTCGCCGCGCATGGTCAACTGGTTCGCGAATCCACCGATGCCTTGGTTGATCAGGTTGTGCGTCGGGACGGAGCTTTGCTTTTCGCCGTAGTAGTCGTTCATGGCGGTATTTCGGCCGTCGGATCCCAAGTCGTTGAGGATATCCCGCATGACTTGGGCCACATCGTTGCTTCCATCGGCCATTGCATCGATTTCATCTGCCACAGGTTCCAATGGGGTGCCGATCAGACCGGAGCGGGAGGCGATGGATAGGCGGATCAGGTTGGCGATTGCGATTGTATCGTTGGTAACGATCAGGTTGACGTCGATAAGACTGTCCGGATTGATTACGATGAGGGCCTCATTGTTGAGGCTTTCAGTAGTGGCGGTATTCCCGTCTACCTTCAGACCGTCAGTTGCCGATACCAAGGTTTGGGCGTATTTGTTGGTTTCCCCCATCCGGACTTCAGTGTCGCCGAGATCAATTTTGATGGATGTCCCCTTGGCGAATCCAGCGGTGCCTCCTACGACCAGGTTGGTCGTGGGACTGTTGGTGCTGATACCCAGCACGAGGGTCGAGAATTCGTCTTGGTCATAGTTCCCGGAAACCGTGACCTGCGATCCCGAACCGATTTCCAACTCACCCTTGGAGAGCGAGAGGTTCCCGTCAATATGCGCCGTGGCGGCTTCCAGTACGCGGAACGCATTGTCCCCGGAAATATTGGTCGCGGAATTCCCGACGAACAGGTTGTTCCAGACGTTCAGGGTTGAATTGGAGCCGCTGACGGAGATCCAGTTGTTGCTGGATGCAAACCCGATGTAGGCATCGTTGGTGATGTTGACCAAGGCTCCGCTTTCGGCGGAAAGCGAGTTGAGGCCGCCTCCATATCCTGCATACAGGTTGCTTGCAACGTTGAAGATGGAATTGGTGCCGGAGACGACAATGGCGTTGTTGCGGCTGTTGGTTCCAAAGCCGACGAAGGCATTCCCGTAGACCGTCGTAAGCGCGTCGGTAATTTCCAGTTGGTTGTTGCTGCCTTCCTTGCCTACATACAGATCGTTCGCGATGTTGAGCGTTGAATTGCTCCCGTAGACACCCACCGTGTTGTCGTGGCTGTTCGTATTCGCGCCAATGATTAGGTCATGGTTCAGATTGGCGGTGCCTTCGCTGATTTCCAGCTTGTTGTTGCTGGCGGCCTTGGCCCCGACAACCAGGTTGCTTTCCACAGTGAACACGGCATTGGAGCCGGTTAGCTTCAGTGTGTTGTTGTTCGCATCGGAGCCGATAGTCGCCAAGGAGAGAACATGGACGGTTGCGTTGCTGGAGATGGTCAACGTGTTATTGCTTCCTTCCGATCCCACAATCAGATTGTTCGTGATGTTCAGGAAGGAGTTTGTCCCAGCGAACCCCTCTAGAAGACCGGTGTTGCTGCCGCTCTTGAGGCCAAGGACAAGGTTGTTGGCGACGTCGATTTTGCCGCCGCCAAGAATCTTCATATGGTTGCTGGACGAATCCTTGTTGCCGATGACCAGATCGTTTCCGACAAATACCCGTGAAGCCATCCCGGTTGCCGTCAGGGTGTTTCCGGTGGATTTGGCGGATTGACCGACAACCAAATTGGTTTCGGTCGTTGCGAAGCCGCCGTTCTTGACGGTCAGGCTATTGGCGCCGGTGCCATAGCCGACGTGGAGGATATCGGTGCCCGTGTTCCAGATCGCGTTGTTGGTGGCGAGGCTGCCGTTCAGGGCGATTCCAATGCCGCCTTCGACTTGGTTGGTGTTGCTCAGTGTGCCACCCAGTTCCAAGGTGGATCCTTTTTTAAGAAGGATATTGGTGGAAACGGTTGCGAAGTCCCAGTCGATGGTTTGCAGCGTACCGCCGGAATTGACATTGAGTCGGTTGTTGAGGTCGTTTGTTGCTGTGCCAATGCTGATGCCGTTGCCCACAAACAGGGTTCCGCCACTGTTCACATTAACCGCGTTGTTAGATCCGCTGTTGGAGCCAATGGCTAGGTTGTTCGTGACATATAGCAGCGAGTTCTTACCGCTGATCGTCACCGTGTTGCCGACCAGATTGCTAGTGGCGCCTATGTCGGCATTGAAAGCATTGGCTTTTCCCCCTTGGCTGATTGTAAGGGTGTTGCTGGAGCTGTTCTGGCCTACATAGAAGGCCCCGCCGACATTGAGTATGGAGTTGGCGCCCGTGACAACAGTCGAATTGTTGTTGCTGGTTGCCCCGATAACCAGGTCGATCCCAATATTGGCGGTGCCGCCTTTGATCGAGAGGGAATTGTTTTCCCCGTTTTCGCCTACGGTCAGGTTGGCAAGTGCGTTGAAGGTGGAGTTGCTGCCCAGTACATCAAGCAGGTTGTCGTTGGAGGATTGTCCGAAAACGACATCGTTGGAGAATGTGACCGATGCGCCTTCCTTTAAATAGAATTTATTGCTTCCTCCGGTTTGGCCGACCGTCAGGCCCGATGCGGTAAGGACGGTATTGCTTCCGGTAACTGTTGCGGTATTGCTGGCCCCTTCGACGCCGATCATCAGGTTCCCGTCTACCGTAGTGGTGCCGCCTTGGAGCGTCATGGTGTTGCTGCTTCCCAGTTTGCCGACGATCAGGTCGTTGGCAACCGATACGGTTGTATTCGACCCGGAAACGGTCATGGTGTTGCTTTTGGCTCCGGTTTCACGGCCAATGATAATGTTTTCCTTTGCGACAAGTTTTCCGCCTTCTTCGATATTCAGATGGTTGCTGCTGCCGTTGGCGCCAATTACGATATTGGTCTGGACAGAGAGCTGTCCGCCGCTGCGGACATAAACCTTGTTCCCGGATGCTCCAGGGGTGTTGCCGACGTACAAGACGCCATCGATATCGGCAGATCCGCTTTCTTCGATGGTGAGAGAGTTGTTGTCACTCTTGCTTCCGATGTATGTAGTACCTTGTGCTTTCAGGTGTGAGTTGGTTCCGCTGACGAGCAGTTCGTTGTTGTTCGACTCGTATCCGACATATAGGGATGTTCCTGCACCATTGGTGATGGCGGCTCCATCCTGAAGGACGAGCTTGTTTCCGTTGGTCACGTAGCCGATATACATGTCGCCCGTTGTTGTCCATGATGCGCCCGGTCCGTCGAGAGTGATGTCAATGTTCCTATCGAGGGAGGCTGTTGCCAGGACTCCTCCGAGTTGCAGCGAAGCGCCGCTACTGATGTTGAATCCGTTGGTGGTGGTGTCGAGATCCATCCCCTCGATAATGCCCAGATGTCCTCCGCTGGCCACGTTGATGGAGTTGGGCGCTCCATTGATGGTGGTTGCACCAAGGATGATTGCCGAGCCACCGGAATTGATGAGCAGACGGTTGTTTGTGGAATTGGTTGATCCGATTTGGAGTTCGTTGCCGACGGTCAGGGTTGCGCCGCTGTCAACCGTCATCGTATTGTCGGAGCCAGCGGTTCCAATCAGGAGGTCGCCAGCGAGATCCAGAGTGGTATCGGTTCCCGAGAGTGTAACCGACCCCGTTTCGTTGGACTGGGTTCCAATGAGGAGAGTTTCTGCTGTTGCCGTAGTTCCGGATCCCAAGGAAAGGGAGGCCGTTTCGTTTGTGCTTCCGACGGAAATTCCGCCGCCAACCAAGCTGGTGTTCATGTCGCCGACGTAGATGCTCGCACCGTCTTTGATTACGAGGGTGTTTCCCGTGCTGTCAACGGATCCAACCACCATGCTGGCCGTGGCGCGCAGGTAGGATCCTGTTCCGGTGATGATAACGGAGTTTTCGCTGGCATCCTTGGAGCCGATAAAGGCCTTGTCGACGGTGACTGATCCGGCGTTGGTGACGATCAGGCTGTTGCCTTGGAAGTTGATGCCGACATTGAGGGCGGGGGCATTGGTCGAAGAGTTGTCGATTTTCAGGAATGCTCCACCATCGGCATCCACATTAATATTTGCAAATGCCGTGGATCCAGCGAGAAGTACGATTCCCAGCAGCAGTGCTTTTGATCCGTGGTGGTAAGGTTTGTTCGGTTTCATTATTAGTTTCTCCCTTTTCAATAAAAACAGTTCATTTCCGGCTATCAACGGATGCCGAACCAATCTGAAAACATCGGGGGAATCTATCGTCCCGACTTTCAAAAAACAACATGTTTGCGAAGTTTTGCTACCAGCCTGGAAGGGGTGGATTCCCGGTTTGCCCGATTGTGTGATTTTAGACTTGGGGATGGTCGGGGGGACGGGATACGATCCGTTCCCGTATTTTTGAACTGGCGGACATTCTCATTATGGGGCGAATTTAATGGCTAAATATCTCTTTATCACCGGCGGCGTAGTGTCCTCTTTGGGCAAAGGAATAACCGCGGCTTCCGTTGGCCGGTTGCTGATCAACCGCGGGCTGACGATCCGCATGCTCAAGATGGATCCCTACCTCAATGTGGATCCGGGAACGATGAGTCCCTACCAGCATGGCGAAGTCTACGTGACCGACGACGGCGCGGAAACCGACCTTGATCTGGGCCACTACGAGCGCTACACCGGCCAGCCGACCTCGCAGAAGAGCAACATTACCGCCGGCAGCGTCTATTGGAACGTGCTCCACAAGGAGCGCCGCGGCGACTACCTCGGCGGTACGATCCAGATGATTCCGCACATTTCCAACGAGATCAAGGATCGCGTCCGTGCGCTGGAAGCCGAAGATCCGGACGTCATCCTCGTCGAACTCGGCGGAACAGTGGGGGACATTGAAGGCCTCATCTTCCTCGAAGCGATCCGCCAGCTGGCGCTGGAAGTCGGGCGCGACAACTCGATCTTCATCCACCTGACCTATGTCCCGTTCATCGCGGCGGCCAAGGAGGTCAAGACCAAGCCGACCCAGCAGAGCGTCGCCAAGCTGCGCGAGATCGGGATCATGCCCGACGTGCTCGTTTGCCGCACCGAGGTCGATCTCGACCGCGACCACCTCGACAAGCTCTCGCTCTTCTGCAACGTGCCGAAGGACTGCGTGATCGTCGAGAAGGACGTCGAAACCTCCATCTACGAAATCCCGCTGGTGCTTTCCCGCGCCGGGCTCGACGAAATCATTCTCAACCGATTCCGCATCGCCAAGCCGTCCCGCCCGCTCAAGGACTGGGAAAAGCTGATCGACACCATCAAGCACCCGAAAGGTGCGGTGCGCATCGGTGTGGTCGGAAAATATTCCGAATTGCAGGATGCCTACAAATCCATTTACGAAGCGCTCTACCACGGCGGCTACGCCGCAGGCTACGAAGTCGATGCCGTCAAGCTGGCGGCCGAGGACATCGAGAACGATCCATCCATCCTCGACACGGTCGACGGCGTGCTGATTCCCGGTGGCTTCGGTTCGCGCGGCATGGAAGGCAAGATCCGCGCGGCGCAGTATGCGCGCGAAAACAAAATCCCCTTCCTGGGCATCTGCCTCGGCCTGCAATGTGCCGTCATCGAATTCGCCCGCAACGTCTGCGGACTGGCCGGTGCGCACACCACCGAGTTCGACGAAGAGCGCGGCATCAAGACCGAGCACCCTGTCGTCTGCCTGATGGAAGAGCAGATGGGCGTGAAGGAAAAGGGCGGCACCATGCGCCTCGGCGCCTGCCCGTGCGTGCTCGAAGAGGGAACCAAGGCCTTTGCCGCCTACGGTTCCAGGAATATTTCCGAGCGCCACCGCCACCGCTACGAGGTCAACAACCACTACCGCGAACAGCTCGAGCAAAACGGGTTGGTGCTCTCCGGCGTCAACCCCGACATCGGCGTGGTGGAAATGATCGAGCTGCGCGACCATCCGTGGTATGTCGCCACCCAGGCGCATCCCGAACTCAAGTCGCAGCCCGTCAAGCCCCATCCGTTGTTCAAGGACTTCGTCGCCGCAGCCGTCAAAAAGCATACCTCCGGCAAGGATTGACCCCCGTTTTCAAGCCTGCTTTCCGGTTGGAAAACGGCAAATCAGATTGCATCCGCACCCCCCAAAAAAACGGGCTTCGGGCTTGGTTCCGCCGAATCGGGTGGGGTATGTTTCCTGCCTTTGGAAAGTCAGGTGCAATCTATGAGTGCTGAAAACAAGGTTTTTATCTACGACACCACGCTGCGCGACGGCGCCCAGGCGGAAGGGGTGACCTTTTCTCCGGTTTCGAAGATCCACGTGGCCAAAATGCTGGACGCGTTCGGGGTGGACTATATCGAGGGCGGCTATGCGGCCTCGAATCCCAAGGACATGGCCTTCTTCAAGGACATCAAGAAGGAAAACCTCCAGCACGCCAAGATCGCCGCGTTCGGCAGCACCCGCCGCGCAAACACGAAGGTCGAGGAAGACAAAGGTACGCTCGCGCTGCTCGAAGCCGGTACGGATGTCTGCACCATCTTCGGGAAAACGTGGCTGCTGCACGTGACCGAGGTCTTGAAAACCACGCCGGAAGAAAACCTGGCGATGATCGAAGACACCTGCCGCTTCCTGAAGGAACACGGCAAAGAGGTAATCTACGATGCCGAGCACTTTTTCGACGGCTACCGCGACGACCCCGAATACGCCTTCCAAACCCTGGCGGCTGCCGCCAAGGGCGGTGCCGACGTGCTGGTGCTGTGCGACACCAATGGAGGCCGCCTGCCGCAGGAAATGTTCGAGACCACCCAGCTGGTTCGCGAAACCTTTAAGGTTGCGGTAGGCATCCACACGCACAACGATTCGGAAATGGCCGTGGCCAACGCCATGGAGGCCGTCCGCGCCGGTGCCGTGCAGGTGCAGGGCACGATCAACGGCTTCGGCGAGCGCTGCGGCAACTGCAACCTCGTTTCCGTGGTCGCCAACCTGATCCTGAAAACCGGCAAGACGTGCCTCGGCGATCCGTCGAAGCTGGATGGACTCAAGCAGCTTTCCAAATTCGTGAACGAACAGGCCGGATTGCGCGACAACCAGCGCGCGGCATTCGTTGGCGACAGCGCGTTTGCGCACAAGGCCGGCATGCACGTCGATGGTGTCCGCAAGGTTTCGCAGAGCTTCGAGCATGTGCCGCCGGCGGCGGTCGGCAATGCGCGCCGTATCCTGATTTCAGAGCTTTCGGGCGCGAGCAACGTGATGGAAAAACTGCTCGAAATGGGCATGGACAACATCGACCGCAAGTCGCCGGAAGTGCGCGAGATCCTCCAGACCTTGGAAAGGATGGAGAAGAGCGGCTATGTCTACGAATCGGCCGACGCCTCCTTCAAGATGCTGATCAAGAAGGTGCTCAAGGAGCATCGGAGCTTCTTCGAGCTCGAAGGGTTCCGCGTCATTGTCGAAAAGCGCAGCAAGGATCAGCCCTGCCTTTCCGAGGCGACGCTCAAGCTGAAGGTGAACGGCGAAAGGGCCTTCACGGTCGGCGAAGGCGATGGCCCGGTCGACGCGCTCAATTCCGCGTTGCGCCGTGCGCTCACGAAGTTCTATCCAAACATCGATGGCGTGCACCTCGCGGACTACCGCGTGAGCATCCTCGATCCCGAGGAAGCCACGGCGGCGAAGACCCGCGTGGTGATCGAATCGTCCGACGGCGTGTCGTCGTGGAGCACGGTCGGGGTTTCGGAAAACATCATCGAAGCCTCGTGGGAAGCCCTCGTCGACGGCGTGGAATACAAGCTGTTCCTTGATGAGGAGCAGCGTGAGGCGTGAAACGTGAGGCGTGATTTTCCCATTCACGCCTCACTCATCAATCGTCACGACCCTATTTAAAACAAAACAACTTGGATTAAACCCATGGCAGAACTATCGAAAAGCTACGACCCGAAGGACGTTGAGGAAAAGTGGTACGCGAAGTGGATGGCGGATGGCCGCTTCCACGGCGAGAGCAAGGATGGGGGCGACCCGTTCTGCATCGTGATTCCGCCGCCGAACGTGACGGGCATCCTGCACATGGGCCACGCGCTCAACAACAATATCCAGGATGTGCTCACCCGCGTGGCGCGCATGCAAGGTAAGAATACCGTATGGGTTCCGGGCACCGACCACGCCGGCATCGCGACGCAAAACGTGGTGGAACGCCAGCTGGCCAAGGAAGGCCTGACACGCGACGATCTTGGCCGCGACAAGTTCCTCGAACGCGTTTGGGCGTGGAAGGAGCAATACGGTAGCACGATCACGAACCAGCTCAAGAAACTCGGAGCCTCCTGCGACTGGGAGCGCGAGCGCTTCACGATGGACGCCGGACTTAGCGATGCCGTGCTGGAAATCTTCTGCCGCCTCTACGACAAGGGCCTGATCTATCGGGGCAACCGCATCATCAACTGGTGCCCGCGGTGCCAAACCGCGCTGTCCGACGAGGAGAGCGAGCATATCGATGTCGAGGGCGCGCTCTACCACCTGCGCTATGCCGTGAAGGGCAAGAAGCAGAAGATCGTGGTGGCCACCACGCGGCCGGAAACGATGTTGGGCGATACGGCCGTGGCGGTAAACCCGCGCGACGAACGCTACAAGGATTTGATCGGCCAAATGATCATTCTGCCGATCACCAACCGCGAAATCCCGATCATTGCCGACGACTATGTCGACCCGGAGTTTGGAACCGGTTTGGTGAAGGTTACTCCGGCGCACGACCCAAACGACTTTGAAATGGGGCTGCGCCACAACCTGCCGCAAATCAATGTGATGACCGACACGGGAATCATGAACGAAAACGCCGGGCCGTACGAGGGCATGGATCGCTTCGCCTGCCGCAAGCAGTTGATGGAGGATTTGAAGGCGGGCGGACTCGTTGAAAAGGTTGAGGTACACCATCATGCGGTCGGGCATTGCTACCGCTGCGATACCGTGGTCGAGCCGCGCCTTTCGCCGCAGTGGTTCGTGAAGATGAAGCCGTTGGCGCGTCCGGCGATCGAAGCGGTGAACGATGGCCGCATCAAGTTTGTGCCCGAGCGCTGGAACAAGACCTACATGGGCTGGATGGAAAACATCCGCGACTGGTGCATCTCGCGCCAGATCTGGTGGGGCCACCGTATTCCGATCTTCTACTGCGACGACTGCAACCACGAATGGGCCTCGAAGGTTTCCGAAACCGTGTGCCCGAAATGTTCGTCGACCAACGTCCGGCAGGACGAGGACGTGCTCGATACCTGGTTCTCGTCGTGGCTCTGGCCGTTCAGCGTGTTTGGCTGGCCGCAGCAAAACGACGACCTGAAGTTTTATTATCCGTCCAAGACATTGGTGACCGGCAACGAAATCATCTTCTTCTGGGTGGCCCGCATGATCATGTCCGGACTGGAAATCATGGATGATATTCCCTTCGACACGGTCTACATCCACGGCACCGTCCGCGACGACCAGGGCCGCAAGATGTCGAAGAGCCTCGGCAATTCCATCGACCCGCTCGACATCATCGAAAAATACAGCTCCGACGCGCTGCGCTTCTCGCTGCTGATGATCACCGCGACGGGGCAGGACGTCTATATCTCCGACGACAAGTTCGAGATTGGGCGAAACTTCGGCACCAAGATCTGGAATGCCGCGCGGTTCATGGAGATGCATTCGGAAGGGTTCGATGTAAAGGATCTGGCGTTCAAGAAGGTCGGCCTCTCGCCGGACGACCAGCACTTGCTGGCCAAGCTCAACGAAGCCATCGCCGCCACCAACGACAACCTTTCGCGCTATCGCTTCAACGATGCGACGCTGGCGATCTACGATTTCCTGTGGGGCAGCTACTGCGATTGGTATATCGAATATGCCAAGCCGATCCTCTTCCAGGGTTCGCCGGAGCAGAAGAAGCATACGCTGCAGGTGATGCACTACGCCTTTTCGAGCGCGCTGCGCCTGCTGCATCCGTTCATGCCGTTCCTGACGGAAGAGCTGTGGCATGGCATGGGCTACAACCATGCGGTTGAAACCATCATGCTGGCCGAGTGGCCGGAGAAGCCCGTTGCGACCGGCATCGATGCCGAGATCGTCAAGTATGTGGACGGCAAGCACGACCTGATTCGCGTCGGACGCATCCTGCGTGCCGAATACAATTTGGCGAACAAGCAGACCGCCTCGTTCAGCGTCCGCGCGTCGAACAAGTCCATTGCGGAGCAGATCGAAGCCGATCAAGCTTCCATCGTTGCATTGCTGAAGGCGGAAGACCTCCATGTGGATGTCGGCTTCACGCCGGGCAGCGCGATGCCGAGCGGCATGAGCATGCTGGGCACGATCTACATGTCCATCGAAGGACTCGTCGACGTCGATGCCGAAATCAAAAAACTGACCGCCGAGTACAACGAAGTGAACGGCCATTTGCAGAACGTGAAGCAGAAACTCTCGAACCAGAACTTTGTCGGCAAGGCTCCGCGCGAGGTGGTGGCCGTGCAGGAAAAACGGCAGGAAGAGCTGATTGAAAAGAGCGAGAAGCTCAAGAAAATGATCGATATGCTGAAAGGCTGATCCAAGGTTTTTCCCGATCAGGAGAGGACAACGAATGAACTATCCGTTCTGGGATGTCGAAATGGGCTACGGAATACTCATGGCGCTCATCGCCGTGGTGCATGTCTTCGTATCCCACTTCGCGATCGGGGGAGGGTTGTATCTGGTTGTCACCGAGCAGTCGGCACGAAAACACGACGATGCGCGCTGGCTCGGATTCGTCCGGCGGCTCAGCAAGTTCTTTGTCCTGACCACGGTGGTGTTCGGGGCGCTCACCGGCGTCGGCATCTGGTTTATCATCGGCCTGCTGGATCCGGCCGCCACCGAGGTGCTTATCCATAATTTCGTATGGGCGTGGGCGACCGAGTGGTGCTTCTTCATCGTCGAGATCCTTGCCGCCCTCCTCTACTACAATGGATGGGATAGGATGTCGGCCCGCAACCATATGATGGTCGGCTGGATCTACTTTATCGCCGCATGGCTGTCGCTGGCCGTCATCGACGGCATCATCGCCTTCATGCTCACGCCCGGCGGCTGGCTTGAAAGCGGCAGCTTCTGGGCCGGGTTCTTCAACCCGACCTATTGGTCGTCGCTGGTCCTGCGGACGGGCATCTGCATCATGCTGGCTGGCCTGTACGCCTTGATGGCCGCCTCGCGCGAGAAGGATGCTTCTTTCAAGGCCAGCCTTGTTCGCCACTCCGCCGGGTGGGGGCTCGTCGGGCTGGCGGTCGTGGCCGCCTCCATGTTCTGGTTTCTGGCCGACATTCCGGCGACCGTCATGGACACAGCCGCCAAGGCGATGCCGATACCGATGGCCGCGCTCGGCCTCATGTGGCAGCTGGCCCTCGTGCTTGGTGCGATGCTGGTGCTGTTCGGGTTGGTTCTCCCTAAGGCGTACCATCCCTTGGTCGGCGTGGCCGTTATGGTCCTCGGGCTGGTTTGGTTCGGCTCGTACGAATGGTTTCGCGAATCGATCCGCAAGCCGTACGTCATCAGCGGCTACATGTACGCCAATGCAACCGAAGTGGGAAAGGCCGAGGCGTATCAAGCCGACGGCCTGCTCGCCCACATGGCGTATCGCACCGGCGACGATGGCGACGATCTGTTCCGCCACGCGTGCCGTAGCTGCCATACGATTAATGGCTACAATGCGTTGAAGCCGTTGTTCGACGGCATGGATCGCGACTACATCGACGGGGCCGTGATGGGTACGGGCAAGATGCTTGGCAACATGCCGCCGTTCCTTGGAACCAAGGCGGAGGCGGGACTGATCGCCGACCACATCTACAAGCAGGTCGACCACCGGCCGGTTGCCGAAATCCACGGATTGAGCGGGGCCGCCCTCGGTCGCAAGGTCTACGAACTCCGCTGCGGCTCGTGCCATGTTCCCGGCGGCCATGGCAGCAATACCGAATCGTACGCCGACATGGAGCCGGGGGATTTGGGCGACATGCTCGATATGGCGGCGGACCTCGGCGACCGGATGCCGGCTTTTACCGGCACAAGCGAAGAGCGCCAGGCGCTGATCGAATACCTTCAGATTCTCGGGAAAGGGGGTGCGCAATGAACATGCTTCCAGAATCCTATTTCTTGTCTGCGCCGTTATGGCTGATTACGGTTCTTCACGTTCTGACCCTGACGCTGCATTTCGTGGCGATGAATTTCCTGGTGGGCGGCATCATCGTTGTTCTTGCAGGGAAGTTCTCGGACAAATGGAACCATCCGGTCGTGAAGCAGTTCGTCAAGCTCTTCCCTGTCGCCATGGCGGCGACCGTGACGATCGGGATCGCGCCGTTGCTGTTTGTCCAGCTGGTCTACCCCCGGCAGATGTATTCGGCCGCCATCGTCTGCGGCTGGTTCTTCCTTTTGATCGTGTTCGTGGTCATCGCCGCCTACTACCTGCTTTATGGAGGTAGTTTCGCAAAGGCGGGCAGTAAGCGGGTTCCGGCACTGTTGTTCCTCGCCTTGGCCGGGTTGTTGTATGTGTCGGTGGTCTACAGCAATGTCTTTTCACTGGCCGAGCGCCCCGGACTGTGCAAGGCGCTCTATGCGCGGAACCAGTCGGGCCTGATGCTGAATCCGGAGGTTGGAAGTTGGATCTTCCGCTGGCTGCACATGATGCTCGGAGCGGTGACGGTTGGCGGCTTTTTCGTCGGCCTGCTGGGACGCAAGCATGACGATGCCTTCAAGGTGGGCAAGACATTCTTTATTGGAGGGATGGCTGTGGCGATGCTCTCCGGGTTCGTCTACCTGTTCAGCATGATGGATCTCATGAAGCCATTGATGCACTCTGCGGGGGCATGGTGGTTGCTGGGGTCGATCGTTCTTGCGCTGGGCTCGCTCCACTTTTTCATGAAACGGAAATTTGCGGCCTCGGGTGGGATGCTGTTCGTGTCGTTGCTGGGCATGGTGGCGATCCGCCATATCGTGCGGTTGCTACGGCTGGACGGCGCGTATGCCCCTTCCTCGGTTCCGGTCCATCCGCAATGGGATGTGTTCCTGCCGTTTCTGGTTTGCTTCCTTGTGGCGCTGGGCGTTGTCGGGTATATGCTGAAGCTCTATTTCGGGAGGCAACGGCCCGATTGAACCGGAGAAAATTGAATGAACGATACGATTGAAGGAGTAAGACCTGCCCGTCTGCCGGAATGGTTGCGGCGACCGATCCAGACGGATGTGGCCTATGCGGAAACCCATGCCGCCTTGAAGAAGAACGGATTAAACACCGTTTGCGAGGATGCCAAATGCCCCAACCGCCACGAGTGCTGGAACCACGGCACGGCGACGATCATGATTCTCGGCAACATTTGCACCCGCGACTGCCGTTTTTGTTCGATTGCCACCGGCAAGCCGGAAGGGCTCGATCTTGAAGAGCCGAAACGGGTGGCCGATGCCGTCGAAAAAATGAATTTGAAGCATGTGGTGATCACCAGCGTTACGCGCGACGACGTGCTCGATGGCGGCGCCGATATTTTTGCCCAGACCATCACGGCCGTCAAGGAGCGCGTGCCCGGCGTCACGGTGGAGGTGCTGACTCCCGATTTCTGGGGCCGCAAGGAATCCCTCTACAAGGTGCTGGATGCCGGCCCGCTGGTTTTCAACCACAATATGGAAACGGTGAAGCGCCTACAGCGTTCGATCCGTTCGGGTGCGACGTACGAGCGTTCGCTGTCGGTGCTGAAGATGGCGTCGGAATACGGCGACCGCACGATCAAGGTGAAAACCGGCATCATGCTCGGGCTGGGCGAAACCAACGAAGAGGTGATGGAATGCCTGCAGGATATCCATGACCACGGCGTCCGGCTGCTGACGATCGGCCAGTACATGGCCCCGACGCGCGACCACGCGCATACCAAACGTTTCGTGACCCCGAAGGAGTTCGAGGATTTCGAGGACGCCGCCTACCGGCTCGGCTTCGATGCCGTCGCCTCCGGCCCGCTGGTCCGCTCCTCCTACCGAGCGGATAAAATGATCACGGTGAACAAATAGGTCCGGTGCCATGGCTGCGCTCAACAACACGAAGAAGATTGAAGACATCTGCGTGTTGATCTGCGCGCACAACGAGGCGGAGCATATCGGGGAGGTGGTGCGGACCACGCTTGAGCAGACCGGCTGCAAGGTCGTGGTGGTCGATGACGGATCGGACGATGGCACGGCGGCTCTTGCGGAACAAGCCGGAGCCTATGTGCTGCGCAATCCGGAAAACCTCGGCAAGGGGGCTTCGCTCCGGCACGGCTTCGACCTGGTTCGCGAGCGCGGGTGCGATGCCGTGGTGGTGGTCGATGGCGACGGGCAGCACGACCCGCGTGAAATCCAGCGGTTCCTCGATGCCTATGCGCGAACCGGGATTCCCGTGCTGATCGGCAACCGTATGGCCGACACGCGGGGCATGCCTTTTTCCCGCAAATGGACGAACCGCTTCATGTGCTGGGTACTCAACCGTTTGACAAAAATCTATGTGGCCGATCCTCCTTGCGGTTTCCGCTTCTACCGCGCCGATATCCTGCCGTTCATCATGAGCAACGAAAAACGGTTTGCGTTCGAGTTCGATATTCTGATCCATGCGGCCCTGCGGCATATCCGTGTCGATTCAGTGCGCATTTCAACGATCTACCACCATGGGCACCATCAAAGCCAGGTTGCGCCGCTGCGCGACGCCTGGTTGCTGATCCGCACGGTGCTGGACCATTTCTGTGACCGACGATTGATTAAATAAATGGAGTTTTGATGAAGAGATCCCTTGGTTTTTCTACTGTGGTGCTGTGCGCATTCCTGTTTTTGGGAGCCAGTGCCTTTTCCGCGGAGAGCGTCCGGACTTTGGAAAAGGGGCCGGAGATGGATCGCGGCGAAAAGATCGCGCGATGGATGGAAGACAAGGGGCTGGGCCAAACGGCTTCGGTCGCCGCGATCTCGACCCTGCCGATCGTCGAGCTGCGCGGCGCGGTGCCAGTGGGAATCGTTGCGTTTGGCATGCCATGGTGGAAAGTGTTCCTCGTAGCTGTGGCCGGCAACATGCTCCCCATTCCGTTCATTCTGTTGCTGCTCGGTCCGGCATCCAACTTCCTGATGCGGTTTGCCATCGGCAAGCGGTTCTTCGATTGGCTGTTCGCCCGTACGCGCAGGAAGAGCGCGAATATCGAGAAGTACGAGGAACTCGGCCTCACGATTTTTGTGGCGATTCCGTTGCCGGTCACCGGAGCGTGGACGGGGGCGATGGTGGCCTTCCTGATGGGGCTACCGTTTTGGAAGTCGATGCTTTATATCCTGCTCGGCGTGATGATCGCCGGGGTGATCATGACGATCCTGTCGCTGCTCGGATGGGTCGGGGCCTGCATCGCCGGTGCGGTATTGCTTGCATTGACGGCCAGCGCTGTTTTAAAAAGCATCAACAACAAGGGAGAACGGCAATGACAGACCAGGAAATTTTAGATGCGGTGAATGTGGTCATGGACGAAGAGGTCAATCCGGCGCTGGCGTCGCATGGCGGTGGCGGAAACGTCACCAAGGTGGAGCATGGCGTGGTCTTTATTGAGCTGAGCGGTGGCTGCAAGGGATGCCCCGGGGCACGCATGACCATGAAGAACGGAATCGAAAGCCTCCTCAAGGAGCGCGTTCCGGGCGTCAAGGAAGTCATCGACGATACCGTCCACATGTAGTCGGGCATCCAGTCTTTGGAACCGGGCAACGCATCGGCAACTTCTTGTTGCCGGTGCGTTTTTGTTTGGAATCTGACAGGGGAAAACAATTGAACCCTTGCACGCGATTTGCAACTATCCGCGCCTGAGGAGCCGCCCCGACAGCACGATGCGGATTCGGGGAGGGGCTTCCGCCGGAGACCGTTCAATGAAGATTTTGATTGCCGAAGACAACGCTTTCTCACGTACGCTGCTCAAGAAGACGCTTGCCAAGGCTGGCTACGAGGTGATCGCCGCCGAAAACGGCGAGGCTGCCTGGAACGTGCTCCAGCAGGACGATCCCCCCCGGCTGGCGCTGATCGACTGGATGATGCCCGGGCTGAGCGGGGTCGACCTTTGCCGCCAGATCCGCACCATTCCAAACGCTTTTCCGCTCTATGTCATTCTGCTCACGGCCAAGACCGGGAAGGAAGATGTACTCGAAGGTTTCGCCGCCGGTGCCGACGACTTCATCAAGAAGCCCTTCGACAGCGGCGAGTTGCTCGCCCGTATCCAGGTCGGCCGCCGCCTCGTGGAGCAGCATGCGCTGCTGCACTGCCTCATCGATTCGATTCCCGACCCGATCTACTTCAAGGACAACCGCGGCCTGTATCTCGGTTGCAACAAGGCCTATGCCGGATTCGTGGGCAAAGAGGAGAATGAAATCATTGGATGCACCGACGCCGACATCATGCCGGTGGGTCGTGCCCAGACTTCGCACATGGAGGATCTGCGGGTTCTGGCCAATGGCGAATCAACCGAAAAGGAGGGCTGGCATGCCGGGGTGGATGGCCAGAAGGTCTACCTCAGTACGCTGAAAATACCCTATCTTGAGTCGGCGGCAGGTTCGACCGGCATGATCGGAATCAACCGCGACCTCACCAAGCGCGTCCTGATGGAACAGGAAATGAGGCGGCTGGCCGTTGCAGTCGAGCAGTCTACCGAGTCGATCATGATTACCGATGTGGACGGCATCATTATCTATGTCAACGCCGCGTTCGAAGCCACGAGCGGCTACACGGCCGCCGAAGCCTTGGGCCAAACGCCGCACCTGCTCAAGAGCGACCGGCATGAGGCGGGGTTCTTCCAGAAGCTTTGGCAAACCATCTCCCAGGGGAACAAGTGGGAAGGGCGGATCACCAATTGCAAGAAGGACGGCAGTCTATTCGATGAAGAAGTCGTCATTTATCCGATCCGGGATGAGCACGACAAAGTGGTGAACTATGTGGCCATCAGCCGCGACATCACCCAGGAAATGGCCATCGAAAAGCAGCTGCGCCAAACACAGAAGATGAATGCGATCGGCGAGCTGGCGGGTGGGGTTTCGCACGACTTCAATAACATTCTCACCGCCATCCTCGGCTACGTGGCCTTGTGCATGAACTCGGTGGCCGAAGAGAGCAAGACCTATGGCTACCTCAAGGAGATCATCAAGGCCGGCGATCGCGCAACCAAGCTGGTTCGGCAAATCCTCACCTTTAGCCGCCAGGAAGAACAAGATTTCCACGCGGTTGAGCTGCAACCGGTGATCGAGGACTCGCTGAACATGGTCAAGACTACCATCAAGTCGCGTATCGCCATCAAAACCGAGATCGCCGAGCAATGTGGCCCGGTCCTCGGCGACACCACGCAAATCCAGCAGATTTTGATAAACCTGTGCACCAACGCGATCCATGCCTTGGGCAGCGGTGAAGGCACGTTGAAGGTTGCGCTCAAGCAAGTCGAACTGCTCGGCAGGAAGGATGGCGAGCTGGTGGTTGATTTGGATCCTGGACTGTACGCCCGCATTACCGTCAGCGACACCGGCTGCGGCATGCCGCCCGAGGTCATGGAGCGTATTTTCGAGCCGTACTACACCACCAAGAAAAAAGGCGAGGGCACGGGTTTCGGCCTGTCCATCGTGCACGGCATTGTACGGAAGCACCGCGGCCATATTGCCGTTGAAAGCGAATTGGGGACAGGCACCACCTTCACGCTTTACCTGCCTTTGTTCATCGGCACACCCGAGGAAAAGCAAAGGGCCATCGATGGTTCCACGCCCGAGGGGTTTGGCCGCATCCTGTTCGTCGATGACGACGCTACCGTGCTTGCCATGGGTTGCGAAATCCTCAAGTCATTTGGATATACGGTCACCACCGCAACCAACGGCAAGCGGGCGCTGAGCATATTCCGGCAGGATCCCGCTACTTTCGATGCGCTCGTGTCCGACTATAGCATGCCATCCATGAACGGCCATGAATTGATTACCGAGTGCCTGCGTTTGCGCCCTGGCCTGCCGAGCATCCTGTGCAGTGGATACATGGAGAAGGTCGAGGGGGAAAGCCTGAAGAATCTGGGCCACACGACCTTCATGCCTAAACCGCTCGACTGGCGCGAACTTAGCCGCACTCTTCAACAGGAAATCAATAAACAGGATTAATTTCGAAGAGGATCGGCGCATGGCATAAGAGTTGCTTTCATTAACTCCGCATTAGGGGTTCAATATGAAAAGAATAGATCAATTGCTCGAAGAGATGCTGGCGAAAGGGTCCAGCGATATACATTTATCAACCAACCACCAGCCCTGCTACCGTATCGACGGTGAAATGCAGTTTCAGCGTGGTGCGGAAAAACTTACGGAAGAAGAACTTAAGGAAATACTCTACGAATTCACTCCCGAGCGGAATATCGTAGAGCTGGAAAAGACGTGGGACACCGACTTCGCCTACGAACTACCCGGAGCCGCCCGTTTCCGCGTCAACATTTTCAGGGATCACGAAGGCATCGGTTGCGTCATGCGCCAAATTCCCTCCCGCGTTCCAACCTTTGAGGAGTTGAACATTCCGGAAGGTGTCCGGTCGTTCTGCTTCCTGAACAAAGGGCTGGTCATCGTGACAGGGCCGACCGGCAGTGGTAAGTCCACCACGCTGGCCGCCATGGTGGATCTGATCAACCGGACGCGGCGCCAGCACTTGATCACCGTGGAAGATCCGGTCGAGTTCAAGCACCGTTCCATGGGTTGCCTCGTCAACCAGCGCGAAGTGCACGTGCATACCAAGAGCTTTGCCTCCGCCCTGCGCGCCGCCTTGCGCGAAGACCCCGATATCGTTCTCGTGGGGGAAATGCGCGACCTCGAAACCATGGAAATCGCCATCGAAACCGCCGAAACCGGCCACCTTGTTTTCGGAACGCTGCATACCAATACCGCCGCTACCACGGTCGACCGCATTATCGACAAATTCCCGGCCGACCGACAGAACCAGATCCGCACCATGCTGGCGGATTCGCTCAAGGGCGTGATTGCGCAGACGCTCTGCCGGCGCATTGGTGGCGGACGTATCGCCGCTTGTGAAATCCTAGTCGTGACCCCCGCCGTCGCCGCCAATATCCGCGAAGGGAAAACCCACCAGATTCCATCCCTGATGCAGACCGGCCGCAACGTCGGCATGTGTACCTTTGGCGACGACCTGCTCAGTCTCGTCAAGCGCGGCATAATCACGCCCGAAGAAGCCTACGCCAACGCCATCGACAAGCCCTTCCTTCAAAAGAAATTCGATGAGGAAAAGATTGAGCTCAACCTGTCGATGGTGGCGCTCGACGATGCCGAGTTTAATGCTGGACCAGAAGGCGAATTCTCCAAGAGCGAAAAGGCGCGCAAGAAACTGCATGTCAATCCTCGCGATACCGCCGCCCTGCGCGAAATTATCCTGATCCTGGCGACCGATGAAAATCCCGACGAACGCAACGGCCACGAAGCCCTCGAATATGCCCAGAAGCTGCTCGACATCACCGGCCAGAACGAAGCGCTCACGCTCATCCTTATCAGCGCGGCCTACGCCGAACTACAGCACTTCACCGATGCCACTGAATGGGCGAAGAAGGCGCTTAAAGTAGCCAAGACCAATAGGCAGAAGGACTTGACCCTGCGCATCAACCGCTATATCAACCTCTACAAGCGCAACATCCCCCTGCGCGGCGAGGCGGCCTGATTTTCAAGGTTTTGGAATTTACCGCAGGTGGAATCTTCGGTTCCAATGGCCGGAAATTTTATTTACATAAAACATGATCGGGTTCATAACGTATCTTCGTATTTAACACGGAGGTATAGTCATGGCAGATCGATCCAATGCACCGAGTTTATTCGCACCGCCCAAACGGGTCAGTGAAGACGCTTATTTCCCAACCTTTGAAAACTACGAGAAGCTTTATGCCGAAAGCATGGCAGATCCCGAAACATTCTGGGGGAGCCAAGCCGAAGAGCACATCGACTGGTACCACAAATTCTCGCAAGTCAGCGACTGCGACTTTTCCAACGGCATGGTTTCCTGGTTTCTTGGCGGAAGGCTGAATGTCTGCCATAACTGCGTCGACCGCCATTTGCTTACGCGCGGCGACAAGGTGGCGATTATCTGGGAAGGAGACGAGCCTGGCGATGTCCGGCGTATCACCTACCGCGAGCTGCACCGCGAAGTTTGCCGGCTGGGCAATGTCCTCCGCCACAATGGAATCCGAAAGGGTGATCGCGTAGCCATCTATATGCCCATGATTCCCGAAGCTGCCTTCGCCATGCTCGCGTGCGCCCGCATCGGGGCGGTACACAACGTAGTCTTTGCGGGCTTCAGCGCCGAGGCCTTGCGCGACCGGATCCAGGACGCCCGTTGCCGGGCGGTCATCACGGCCGACGAAGGGATGCGGGGCCGGAAGGTTATTCCTTTGAAACGGCCGGTGGATGAAGCCGTCATGGCCTGCCCGACCGTCAAACACGTTTTCATGGTGCGTCATACCGGAAACAAGGTTCCGTTCTACGAACCGCGCGACATTGACCTTGGAGTCGCCATGAAGAATGAGCGTCCCTACTGCCCGATCGAGCACATGGGCAGCGAAGATACACTCTTCCTCCTTTACACCTCTGGCTCGACCGGCAAGCCGAAAGGCATCGCGCACACCAGTGCAGGCTATCTACTCTACACGATGCTGACGCACAAGTATGTCTTCGACTACCGCGAGGACGACGTCTTTGCCTGCGTCGCCGACATTGGCTGGATCACCGGCCACAGCTACGTGGTCTACGGTCCGCTGGCCAACGGTGCAACCACGGTGATGTTCGAGTCGATCCCCACCTATCCCGACGCCGGGCGCTACTGGGACATGGTCGAGCGCCACAAGATCACCCAGTTCTACACCGCGCCGACCGCCATCCGCGCGATCGCCCGGATGGGCAATAAGTTCGTGAAGAAATACGACCGCTCCAGTCTGCGCGTGCTGGGATCTGTCGGCGAGCCCATCAATCCCGAAAGCTGGAACTGGTACCATAGCGTGGTGGGCGAAGGCCGCTGCAACATTGTCGACACCTGGTGGCAGACCGAAACCGGCGGAATCATGATCACCCCGTTGCCGGGCGCGACGAGCACCAAGCCGGGTTCTGCCACATTTCCTTTCTTTGGAATCGAACCGGTGCTGCTCGATGACCAGGGACAGGAAATCAAAGGCAACGGCGTGTCCGGTCTTCTGGCGATCAAGAGTCCATGGCCGGGAATGGCCCGCACCATCCAAGGCGACCATCAACGCTTTACCCAAACCTATCTCGACCCGTTTCCGGGCTACTATCTTACCGGCGACGGCTGCCGCCGCGACGAAGACGGCTACTACTGGATCACGGGACGTGTCGACGACGTGATCAACGTGTCCGGACATCGGATGGGTACGGCGGAAGTCGAGAGCGCACTGGTCAGCCATCCGGGCTGCGCCGAGGCGGCTGTGGTCGGCTATCCGCACGACATCAAGGGGCAGGGCATCTTTGCCTATGTCATCCTCAAGGAAGGCTTTGAAGGCGATGCGGAACTGATCGGCGAACTGCGCAACGAAGTGCGCACGCATATCGGCCCGATCGCGGTGCCGGACCAGATTCTGATCGCGCCCGGCCTGCCCAAGACACGGTCCGGCAAGATCATGCGTCGCATCCTGCGCAAGATCGCCAGCATGGAAACCAGCGACTTGGGCGACATCACGACGCTGGCCGATCCGATGGTGGTCGAGCAGTTGATTGAACGTCGGGCGGAATTGCCGGCACATTGATTTGCGCCTTTGGTTATAGGGTTGCAATGCCGGTTTTTCCGTGTAGCATGCTCCTTTTGTAATTTTCAGGAGGAGTATTTTATGGCTAAAGAGGAATCAGTCGAAGCGGAAGGTGTGGTCAAAAAAGTACTGCCAGCCACCATGTACCGGGTCGAGTTGGAGAATGGGCACGAAGTGCTCGCGCACATTTCCGGGAAAATGCGCAAGCACTTCATCCGTATCGCCGTGGGCGACCGGGTGACGGTTGCGATCTCGCCGTACGATCTTGAAAAAGGGCGCATCACCTTCCGCCACCGCACGTAATGGAATTGGAGCATGTCGAAGCGGAGTCTGTGGGGTAGCAAAGCCGGGTTCCTGCTGGCCGCCATCGGATCGGCTGTCGGGCTGGGCAACATCTGGCGCTTCGGCTACATGGCCTACGAAAATGGCGGCGGCGCGTTTTTGGTTCCCTACACGGTCGCGTTGCTGCTGGCCGGGATTCCGCTGATGATCCTCGAATATGCGCTTGGCCACCGCGAAAAAGCTTCGCCCCCGCTGGCCTTTGCCCGCATCAACCGCAAGTGGGAAATGATCGGGTGGTGGATGCCCACGATCGCCTTCTTCGGAATCAACCTCTTCTATGCCGTCGTAATCGGATGGTGCATCAACTACTTTGTCTTTTCGTTCAATCAGGCGTGGGGCGCGGATACCGGCGCGTTTTTCATGCAGAACTTCCTTCAAGTATCGGACTCCCCGTTTAATCTGGGAGGGATCTGCTGGCCGATTCTTGCCAGTACGGTGCTGGCTTGGCTGGTCAGCTGGGCCATCTGCTACCGCGAGGTGAACCACGGCATCGAAAAAGCCAGCATGGTCTTCATGCCGTTGCTGGTGGTGCTGACCCTGGTTCTGGTGGGATGGTCGTTGCGGCTGGAGGGGGCTTGGGATGCGGTCAAGACCCACTATCTCTCGGCCGACTGGAGCAAGATCAATCCGTTGTCGGCCGGTGGCGGCAAGGTCTGGGTGGCGGCGTTCGGCCAGATTTTCTTCACCCTGTCGCTCGGCTTCGGCATCATGATCACCTATGCGAGCTACCTGCCGAAAAAAACGGACATCGTCGGCAACGCGCTGATCACGTCCATCATCAACTGCCTCTATTCCTTCGTGACGGGCTTTGCCGTGTTCGGCACGATCGGCTTCATGGCCCTCTCGAAGGGCGTGCCGTTTGCCGAGGCCATCAAGAGTGGTCCGGGGCTGGCGTTCGTGGTCTATCCCGAGGCGATCAACCAGTTGCCCGCCGGGAAGACGATTTTTGGACTGCTCTTCTTCCTCGTGCTGATCATGGCCGGGCTCTCCTCCGCCATCTCGCTGGTGGAGGCGTTCTGCTGCTCGCTCATCGACAAGTTCAATTTCGACCGTAAAAAAACCGTGACGGTCGTTTGCATGGTGGGTTGCCTCGGCAGCGTGGTATTCACCACGCGTGCGGGTTTGTTGATCCTCGATATCGTTGACCACTTTGTAAACAACTACGGTCTGGTCACAGGCGGAATCGTCGAGTGCCTGCTAGTGGGTTGGGTACTTAAGGCCTCCGTTGCCCGGCGCCATGTTGGCGGGGCGGGCGGTGTAAGGTTGCCGAAGTTCTGGGATGTGCTGGTCCGCTACATTACGCCTGCCATGCTCTTGGTTGTGATCGGCTTTGCGCTCTACAGCGAGTTTGGCGGGAACTATGGCGGCTACTCCACCCGCATGTTGCTGTGCATCGGCGTGGGCTGGCTGGTTGCCGCGCTGGTGCTTTCCGTCGTTCTCCTGCGCTACCCGTGGCCGTACAACAAGCTCGCTCGCGAGCACCAGCCAGAAGAAGACCACCTGCTGGTCTAGGCTCGTTGCCTAGATCAGCGGCGGCTCTGTACTCTCCACCGTGTCGGTTTCGGGATCGAACGCATCCTGGAATGTTTCGATGGATACCGCCGCCTCGGAAGGTTGCTCGAACTTGGCGATGTGGAAGATGGCTTCGCCTTCGTGCACCAGTGGAACCTTCGAGCGGCCAATCACGATGCCGGCGGCGGTGCTGGTTGCGGCGGCTTCGTGCTCGCCGAACGGGTCGCTGATATAGGCCAGTACGTCACCGGCCGACACCCGCGCGCCAAGCGCCACCAGCGACCGCGCCACACCGCTTTGCGGCGCACGGATCCATTGCGTACTCTTTGCAATCAGGGGGGTGTGTTCCTTGTGCCGTATGGCGCGGCGCACCATGTCGAGGTGGACCATCACATTGAGGATACCCGCGACGCCGGCCCGGATCGAAACCTCGTCGAAGCGCAGCGCTTCGCCGGCTTCGTAGACCAGCGTCGGGATGCCGCGGCCATGCGCCGCCGCGCGGAAGGTGCCTTCCCGCAGGGCGGCATCGAGGATGACCGGTGCGCGAAAGGCTTTCGCCAGCGCTTTCATGGCCGGGTCTCCGTTGAGCTTGGCGCGGATTTGCGGAAGGTTTTCGCGGGCGACCGCTCCGGTGTGCAGGTCGATCACATGCGTGCAAAGGGGCAGGATTTCGGTCAAAACCAGATTAGCGAGACGCGCAGCCATCGAGCCTTTGGGCGAGCCGGGGAACGACCGGTTGAGGTCGCGCCGGTCGGGGAGGTAGCGCGATTGGGCCACGAACCCGAAGACGTTGACCACGGGAATCAGTATGAGCGTGCCCTTGAGCCGGTTGATCGATTTGTTCCCGTGCAGTCGCCGGATGATTTCAATCCCGTTGATCTCGTCGCCATGGAGCGCGGAAGTCACGAGCAAGCAGGGTCCGGCCTGTTTTCCGCGTACGACATGCACGGGCATGGTGGTGGGGGAATGGGTGTAGAAGAACGGCAGGGGCAGATGGATCGTCTTGCGCGAACCCGCCGGGATGGTTTGGCCACCGATAGAGAAGGAGGGTTGCATCGGCTAGCCGTGTCCCTTCGTTTTGGTCTTGCCCTGCTTGGCGTTGGTTTCGATGTAGTGGATGATCTGTCCGGCGATGTCCTTTCCCGTGGCGGCTTCGATGCCTTCGAGCCCGGGGCTTGAGTTGACTTCCATCACCACCGGGCCGTGGTTGGAGCGCAGCAGGTCGACCCCTGCCACGCTCAGGCCCATGATTTTCGCGGCGCGTACGGCGGTGGAGCGTTCTTCGGGCGTGATGCGGATCAGGGAGGCGGTGCCGCCCCGGTGCAGGTTGGAGCGGAATTCGCCTGCGGCCGCCTGCCGCTGCATGGCGGCGACGACTTTCCCGCCAATGACGAAGCAGCGGATGTCGGCGCCCTTGGCTTCTTTGATGTATTCCTGAACGAGGATGTTGGCTTTCAGCCCCATGAAGGCCTCGATCACGCTTTCCGCTGCTTTTTGCGTTTCCGCCAGCACCACGCCGATGCCCTGCGTGCCTTCGAGCAGCTTGACGACCAGCGGTGCGCCGCCGACCATCTTGATCATATCCTTGATGTCGTCCGGCTTGTTGGCGAACCCGGTGAGCGGCAGGCCGATGCCGCGGCGCGCCAGTAGCTGGAGCGACCTCAGCTTGTCGCGCGAGCGGGTGATGGCCACCGATTCGTTCAGCGGGTAGACGCCCATCATCTCGAACTGGCGGAGAACCGCCGCGCCGTAGAAGGTGACCGACGCGCCGATACGGGGAATGACGGCGTCGAACCCGTGCAGATCTTCGCCTTTGTAGTGGATGCTCGGTTTGTGCGAGGCAATGCTCATGTAGGCCCTGAGCACGTCGATCACCTGGATCTCGTGGCCGCGTTCACGGGCCACTTCCACCAGGCGGCGGGTCGAATAGAGTTTGCTGTTTCTGGATAGCAGGGCAATTTTCATAATGGCTTCTTCTTTTTCAAAATACCGTACAGCGCCTTGGCCTTCACTCGTCCATTCAGGTAGGCCGCGGCAGGAACCACTACCGTGTTTCCACCCATTGCCCGCCGCCCCAGCAACATGCGGAAGCGCATCGTGTCGCGGTTGGTCAGCGACATCTCGATCGGCCAAGTCCGTCCGCCGATGCTCACTTGGGTTTCGATGATATAGCGCATTTCCTGATGTCCGCCGGAGTCGGTTACCATGCGCTGTTCCTTGATCGGCGCGGTGCATTCAACCTGGAAGGTCTCGTTTTTCTGGATGGGATGCACCAGAAAGCGCACAAAGGCAACGCCATTCTGTTCGAAAGGTTCGATGTGGAAGGTATGCAGCGCCGAGGTCTTTGCACCCGAATCGACCTTGGCCTTGATGGCCGGCAGACCCAGTTGCGGCAGGGCGCACCATTCCCGCCATCCCAGTTTGAGTGGTTCTTCCATGCCGCTTATTTCAGCGTTATGCGCCGACCTTCGAAGTTGATGCGACCCTCGGCGATCCATCGGAGCGCCTCCGGATAGGCAATGTGCTCCTGCGCGTGGATCTTGCCCATCAGCGAGTCGAGCGTATCGTCGTCTTCGATCATCACGCACTTCTGGTTGATGATCGCCCCGGTATCGACGCCCGCGTCGACGAAGTGGACGGTGCAGCCGGTAAACTTGACGCCATACTCAAACGCCTGCTTCCCGCCATCCAAACCCGGGAAACTCGGCAGCAGGGACGGGTGGATGTTGATGATCCGTCCGGCGTAGGCGTTGAGCAGGTCGTCCTTCACGATCCGCATAAAGCCCGCCAGCGCGACAAAGTTGGCGCCGTGTTCCGCCAAGGTTTGGAGAACCTTCCGCTCCGCCTCGCCATCGAGCTTGGTCTTGAACGGGGCGCAGTCGAACCAGATGGCCGGAATGTTGTGCTTGCGGGCGCGCTCCAGGATGTAGGCGTCTTCAACGTCCGACAGAATGCACGCAATCTCCGCGTCCAGCGTGCCCGCCTCGATGGCGTCGATGATCGCCTGGCAGTTCGTTCCAGATCCCGATCCAAAAATGGCCAACTTCAACATACACCTACTCCTTGTCGTTTGAGGTTCGAAAAGATACTATGCCGCGGAAATTTTAACAACCAAAGACAGGGACATACCATGCAACTGAAAATCAAGCCGCTCAATAAAACCGCCCGCGAAACCTACGCCGACCACGGCCACTTCCACGAAGGCGACGCCGGACTCGACCTCTATGTGCTCGAAGACATCACCATCGCCCCCGGCGAAACCAAGGCCATCAAGCTCGGCATCGCCTGCGAGCCCGAGGACGGCCGCGCCTATTTCCTCATGCCGCGTTCGAGCATCTCCAAAACCCCGTTGCGCCTCGCCAACTCCATCGGCCTCATCGACGGCGGCTATCGCGGCGAACTCATGGCCATGTGCGACAATATCAAGGATTTTCCCTACACCGCCGAAAGGGGGCAGCGCCTCTTCCAGGTCGTCGCCTGCGACTGCTCCCCGATCTTCTATGAAATGGTCGAAGAACTTTCCGAAACAACGCGTGGCACCGGAGGATTCGGCAGTACAGGGAAGTAACCATAACGAGTAATACGTAGCGGAGAGAGCCATGCCGGATAAGCCAATCGCCTCGGGGAATGCTGAAATGTTCGAGCGTGTTGTTTCGATTCTGGAATCGGCCCGCACCAATGTTGTTCGCTCCATTAATTCCGAGATGGTAGCCGCCTATTGGTTGATAGGGCGTGAAATCGTCGAGGAGGTTCAGAAAGGTGCAGAGCGGGCGGAGTATGCCATGCAACTTGTCGAAAACCTTTCTCTTCAACTCAACGAGCGGTTTGGCAAAGGGTTTTCAACCACGAATCTAAAGTATTTTCGGCTGTTTTATTTGGCTTTTCCCGCGAGAGATCCTGGTGGCTATGTAGCGGGCCATGAATTGGTCACACAGTGTGTGACCAATTCGGTAGGGTTCATGCCAAATCTTGGATGGTCGCATTATCGGGTTCTGATGCGGGTGGAGCATCCCGATGCCCGCGCATACTACGAGCGTGAAGCCGCGAACAATGGCTGGAGCGTCCGCCAGCTTGAACGGCAGATCCATTCGCTTTTTTTTGAACGGTTGTTGAAGAGCGTAGAGAAGGAAAAGATGCACGCCCGGTTGGCCGCCATGAAGGCGGAACTGAGGCCGATCGACATAATCAAGGATCCTTATGTGCTGGAGTTCCTCGATCTGCCCGAATCGCATGAGCTCACCGAGTCGGCGCTGGAGCAAGCGCTGATATCATCCCTTCAACAATTCCTGCTGGAACTGGGCGGCGGCTTCGCATTTGTAGCCCGGCAGATGCGGATCACGCTGGAAGGGGAGCATTTCTATCCCGAGCTGGTTTTTTATCATATCCGGCTCAAATGCTATGTAGTTGTAGATTTGAAGATCCGGAAACTGATCCATGGCGATGTGGGGCAGATGCAGTTGTATGTGAACTATTTTGACCGGGAAATCCGGGGGGCGGATGACCAGCCAACCGTCGGGCTCCTGCTCTGCACCGAGAAAAACGACTCCATGGTGCGCTATATTCTCGGCGAGGACAACGAACAGGTTTTCGCCGCGAAATACAAGTTGGCGTTGCCTACCATGGAGGAACTGGAAGCAGAGCTGCGCAAGGAAAGATTGCTGATCGAGGAAGCAACGGCGCGATATGGACAGTCAATTTAACAGGGAACGTCCAATGTCTGAAAAAAACGAACCAATCGAATATTCCATCGCCAGCCGCCCCCTGACGGTGAAGGAGTTGCCTGCCCAAATGCAGCCGCGGGAGTCGTTCGACCGGCTCGGTGCGGAGCACGTTCCGGATTCCGTGCTGCTGGCCATCCTGATCCGCAGCGGGGTGCCTGGGCAAAATGTATCGGAGCTTGCGCAGCAGATGTTGATCCATTACGGCTCGCTGACCGCGATGGCACGGGCCTCCGCCAAGGATCTTCAGCAGTTTAAAGGAATTGGATCCGTGACCGCCCAGTTGCTCAAGGCGGCGCTTGAACTCGCGCAGCGGCTGTCGCGCGAGAGCGTCGGTGAACGTCCGTTGATCACAACACCGGAGCAGGCTGCCGCCGTCCTGCGTGAACGCGCCCGCGTGTTGCAGCACGAGGTGTTCTGGGCGCTGATGCTCGATACCAAAAACCGCCTGATCGGCGAGCCTCAAAAGATCAGCGAGGGCACGCTCAACAGCAGCCTCGTCCATCCGCGCGAACTGTTTAAGAAGGCGCTCGAGCATTCCTGCGCGGCGATGATACTGGCGCACAACCACCCGTCCGGCGATCCGTCGCCTTCGGCCGAAGACATAAAAGTCACCAAACAACTGATCGGCGCGGGCGAAGTGATGGGCATCAAGGTGCTCGACCATATTGTCATTGGCCACCGCAAGCACACCTCCGACACCGACTTCCTCAGCCTGCGCGAAGCGGGCTTGGTCGAATTTAGATAGAAGGAACCACGATGAAAAAACAAACACTGCATTTTGAAAGCATCGGCGGGGCGAGCGGCGATATGATTCTCGGCGCGCTGATCGGGCTGGGCGTACCGGTCGAAGAGTTGAACGAGGAGCTTAAGTCGCTCAACGTAGATCCGTTCGAGATTGTCGCCGAGGAGGTGGTGGAGCAGGGTATGGGCGGCATCCGCGCGCGGGTGGACGTTCACGAACATCACCACCACCACGACCATGGGCACGACCACCACCATGGCCGCCACTTGAGCACGATCCTGAAGTTGATCGGAGCGAGCGGGCTTCCAGAGTCTGCAAAAGTCCAAGCTTCGGAGGTGTTCCGACGTATCGGACAGGCCGAGGCCGAGATTCATAACATTGAGATCGAGAAGATCCACTTCCACGAAGTCGGGGCGATGGACTCGATCATCGATATCGTCGGCTGCTGCCTCGCATTGCATAAGCTGGGTGTGGACGGGGTTTCGATCCGCAGCCTGCCGCAGGGGCATGGAACGATTGAATGCGCGCACGGAAGCTATCCGAACCCCGCACCCGCCACTCTCAAGCTGTTGAAGGATTTCCCGACCGAGCAGGTCGATGAGCCATTTGAACTGGTGACGCCGACTGGCGCGGCGCTACTATCCGCTTGGCGGACGGCGGCCGCACCGACTTCTGGAAGCCGCGCTCTGAAGACCGCCTACAGCTTTGGCCACCGCAAATTGAATGGCCGGCCCAACCTGCTGCGTGCGACGCTCTATGAATCGGTCGAAGACCAGACTGCCGACGAATGCCTCGTGCTGGAGTGCAACCTCGACGATACTACGCCGGAGTTGGTCGGTTGCCTGTTCGACCAACTGCTCGAAGCAGGGGTGCTTGACGTGTTTACTACGCCGGTCTTTATGAAGAAGCAGCGGCAGGGGATCCTGCTGACGGTACTGTGCCTTCCGTCCGATCGGGAACGGATGCTGGATCTGGTCTTCCGCGAATCCTCCACCTTTGGTATTCGCGAGCACCTGTCCAAACGTACGGTGCTCGTTCGTTTTTTTGAACGTGTGGCAACCCCGTACGGGGAAGTCCGGGTCAAGATCGGCAAGCGCAACGACGAAGTGGTTTCCAACTCCCCGGAAATCGAGGACTGCCGAAAATTGGCGAAGGAACATGGAGTGCCGGTAGAGAAGGTGTATCGTGCGGCCTTGTCGAAAGCGGATGCGATCAAATAACAGGAGGTAGTATTGTGAGAAGGTTTGTTGTTGGAACGATAGGATTTTTGCTGGCCATGGCTTCATACGCGGAGTTGAAGCTTCCGGCTGTGTTTTCGGACGGCATGGTGCTGCAACGGGAACAGAAAGTGCCGGTGTGGGGTTGGGCCAATCCGGGTGAAGAGGTGTCGATTTCGTTTGCAGGACAGGAACAAACCGTCAAGGCGGACAAAGACGGAAAATTCATGGTTCGGCTGAAGAAGCTGGATGCGTCCAAGGAACCACGTTCGTTGAAGGTGGCTTCCGGCACCGAGTCGCGCGAAGTGAAGGATGTCCTTGTTGGCGAAGTATGGCTTTGCTCCGGGCAGTCGAACATGCAGATGCCGGTGTCCGGCGCCATGGATTTCGACAAGGAAAAGGACGCCGCCGACCATCCGTTGCTCCGCATGTTCCTCACGGACCAGAACACCAGCCTCGCAGCGTTGCCGGATTGCACGGGAGCGTGGAAGGTTTGCACGCCGGACAACGTCGGCCAGTTTTCCGCCACCGCCTACTTCTTCGGGCGCGAACTCCAAAAGGAGCTGGATGTGCCCGTTGGACTGATCCGCTCCTGCTGGGGCGGCACGCGCATCGAGTCTTGGAGCCCCATGGCGTCGCTGGAACAATTTCCATCGGTGATGGAGTACAAGGCGCAGGAAGATGGCCGGGCGGAAAGTTTCGATCAGGCCGCCGTCGACGAACGCTTTGCCAAGCAGTTTGAAACGTGGAAGCAGAACGTTAAGCAGGCCAAGGCGAATGGTAAAAAGGAACCGAAACGCCCGAAGAAACCGACCAATCCGCACGCGTCGCACAACTATCCTGCCAACCTCTACAACGCCATGATCAACCCGCTGGTGCCGTACGGCATGCGCGGCGCCATCTGGTACCAGGGCGAAGCGAACTCCAAGACCCTCGGAAGCGCGATCCTCTACCGCGACTTGCTTGAAAACCTGGTGGTTCAGTGGCGCAAGGATTGGGATCAGAAATTCCCCTTCTATGCCGTGCAACTGCCCAACTTCAAGGCGCCGCAAGTGAAGCCTGTTGAAGATTCCACTTGGGCGTTCATTCGCGAGAGCTTCCTTGATTTCAGCAAGGAGGTTCCCAATACCGGGATCGCCATCACGATCGATATCGGCGAAGAGAAGAACATCCATCCGAAAAACAAACAGGCCGCCGGCTATCGCCTTGCACAGCAGGCGCTGGCCAAAACCTATGGCAAGAATGTCGTGCCTGGCGGGCCGATCTACAAGTCGATGAAACGGGATGGAAACAAGATCATCATCAAATTCACCGACATCGGATCCGGCTTGGTGGAACAGGGTGGCACTCCGCTCAAAACCTTTGCCGTTGCCGGTGCGGACAAGAAGTTCGTGTTCGCGCAAGCCGCGATTGTCGACAACACGGTTATTGTCAGTTCCACCGAAGTTCCCGAGCCGGTTGCCGTGCGCTATGCCTGGGCGGATAACCCGGTCGGTTGCAACCTCTACAACAAGGAAGGTTTCCCGGCTTCCCCGTTCCGTACCGACGACTGGCCGCCGGCGGGGGAATAGCCCGAAAACCCGTTTGCGTTTTGGAAGTCCCCGGATTATCTTCGACCCTCTTGAAGCAATCCGGGGATTTTCTATGTTGGCAAAACGAATCATACCCTGCCTGGACGTAACGGGCGGGCGCGTCGTGAAGGGCGTGAATTTCATCGATCTGCGCGACGCGGGCGATCCGGTGGAGTGCGCCAAGGCCTACGAAGCGCAGGGCGCCGACGAACTGACCTTCCTCGACATCACCGCATCAAGCGACGGACGCGACACGATGGTCGACATTGTCCGCCGCTGCGCCGAACAGGTTTTCATGCCGCTGACCGTGGGTGGCGGCATCCGCTCCTCGGCCGATGTCCGCAAGATGCTCAACGCCGGAGCCGACAAGATTTCGTTCAATACGGCGGCAATCATCAATCCCGACATTCTCAACGAATGCTCAGACATGTTCGGTTCGCAATGTACGGTGCTGGCCATCGACGCGCGCCGCAACGGCGACGGAACCTGGGGCGTTTTCACGCACGGAGGCCGCAACCCGACCAAGCTCGACGCGATCCAATGGGCCATCGAAGGCACGCAACGCGGTGCAGGGGAAATCCTGTTGACCAGCATGGATGCCGATGGCACCAAGGACGGCTACGACCTCGAACTCACGCGCGCCATCTCCGACGCCGTCGGCGTACCGGTCATCGCGTCCGGCGGCGCGGGCACGCTCCAGCACATGGCCGACGCCGTCACGCTCGGCAAGGCCGACGCCGTGCTGGCCGCTTCCATCTTCCACTTCGGCCAATTCACCATCCGCGAAGTGAAGGAATACATGCGCGAAAAAGGAATTGAAGTCAGATTGTAGACACAAGGATCAAAGGATCCCTTTTCCTAAAATGACGAATTAGGCAGTCCTCAAATTTAAGCATTTTCCTTCCGCCCCAGCCATTTGTGCTCCTTCTCTGTTCCCGCCATTCTTCCAATCTTTGAAAAAGCTTCTACCGGATTGCTTCGGTTGGGGGACGGCATTTGCGTGCGAAAGCGAGGAGATCTGGTTCATTGGCACCCCGGTGGTTTCTGCACCATAAAGGTGTAGCGCGTGCCTCCCGGAGGGGGCGCGCCCTCTGCGCGCAGAGAGGTGCGCACTGTTGTCGAAGGACAGCGCTTCCAGCCTGTCTGCGGTGGTTCGATCCTTTGCGTGTGCCGACAGGCTGGAAGCGCTGTTGCTACTTTGCTTTGCATCCGCGAAAACCGATTAACTTAGAAGGCCGCCAAGATGGCGGCGGTACGTCCCGCAGGCATGCGGCCTGCAAAAAACCGAACCAAACCGAAGATGGCATAAGCGGTTTTGCGGGGTTGGCAACGCGGGGCCGGATACGTATAGTGCCAGCCTTTTAGAAGGAGGAACTATGAGCAAGGAACTTGAAGAAGGATTGGAACTGGCGCTGGACTGGAACAAGCTGGAAAAGGCTGTGGCCGGCACAAAGGGCATTATTCCCGTGGCGGTGCAGCACGCCGACACCAAGGAAGTGATTCTGGTGGCCTACATCAACCGGCTCGCCTTCGAGGAGTCGCTCAAGCGCAAGATGCTGGTGCTGTGGAGCTCGTCGCGGCAGGAGTTGTGGATCAAGGGGCTGACCTCCGGCGAAACCTTCGAGCTGCTCGAAGCCTACGTCAACTGCGAGCAAAACTCGCTGCTGTTCGTCGTCCGCCCAAATCGCGGCGGCATCTGCCACACGAAGAATGCAAAAGGCGAACCGCGCAACTGCTACTATCGTCGGATCGATTTGGAAAATCCTGCGAAGCTGATCAATATTGACGAGTAGATTGCGCCGCGTATTGCGTACTACGTATTGCTTGACTGGATCCCGTCAGGCAGGACAAATACCCGCAATACGCAATACGCAATACGGAGAAACCCCATGAAAATCAAAATCAACGACCTGATGCAGCAGAGCGGGGTGAAGTTCGGCACGAGCGGCGCGCGCGGGCTGGCGGTGGAGATGACCGACAAGGTTTGCTACACCTACGCCAAGGGCTTTCTCCAATATCTGGAAGAAGACGGCCAGCTGAAGAAACGCGGCGAATCCGTGGCGATTGCCGGCGATCTGCGCCCGAGCACCGGGCGGATCATGGCGGCAGTGGCGAAGGCGGCGTCCGACATGGGCTATGTTCCGATCAACTGCGGCCGTATTCCGTCGCCGGCCGTGGCGCTCTATGGACTCGAAAACGCCTGTCCGTCCATCATGGTGACAGGCAGCCATATCCCGGCCGACCGCAACGGAATCAAGTTCAACAAGTGCACCGGTGAGATCCTTAAACATGATGAGGAGCAGATCCGCGAGCAGGTGGTTGAAGTCGACGATACCATCTTCGGTGGAAGTGAATTTACGTTGCCGGAGGAAAACATCGATGCGCGGACCAACTATGTGAAGCGCTACACTACAACCTTTCCGGATGATTGCCTGAACGGAAAAAAGATCGGCATCTACCAGCACTCGGCCGTCGGACGCGATGTGCTGATCGAAATATTTTCCGGGCTCGGCGCGGACGTTACGCCGCTCGGATTTTCCGACACGTTCATTCCCGTCGACACCGAAGCGATCCGCGCGGAGGATGTGGCGCTGGCGCGCGAATGGTCGACCGAAAACAAATTCGACGCCATCATTTCAACCGATGGCGACAGCGACCGCCCGCTCATCAGCGATGAAAAGGGCGTATGGCTGCGCGGCGACGTGGCTGGAATTCTCGCCGCAAAATACATGGGAGCGGATTCGGTCAGCACGCCGGTCAGCTGCAATACCGCGCTCGAAAAATGCGAATGGTTCGAGGATATCCGCCGCACCAGGATCGGCTCGCCGTTCGTGGTGGCTTCGATGATCGAAGCCTCGTTCGCCGGTCGCAAGGGCGTCGTAGGCTACGAAGCCAACGGCGGCTTCCTGACCAATAGCGATTTTGCCATCGCCGGCAAGGAGTTGCGCGCCCTGCCGACGCGCGACGCGGTGTTGCCGGTGCTCGCCATCATTCTGCTCTCGATCCAGGAGCGCAAGACGATCTCCGCGTTGCTCGCCGGCTTGCCGCAACGTTTCACCGCCAGCGACCGCATCCAGGATTTCCCGACCGAAAACAGCCGTTTGATCCTCCAAAAGTTCGAGGATATTTCCGCGATCAACGAAGCCTTCGGCGAAAGCTTTGGACCGATCAAATCCATCGACAACACCGATGGCCTGCGCATCACCTTCCAATCCATGGAAGTCCTGCACATGCGGCCATCCGGCAACGCTCCCGAGTTCCGCTGCTACAACGAGGCCGATTCCGAAGAGCGCGTGCAGGAGATGCAGGGAATTTCGATGGAGATTTTGCTGAAATTGAAGGGGTAGTATTGCGTACTGCGTATTACGTATTGCTCAGGAAGATACGCAGTACGAAATACGCGATACGTGTCATTTTGGTTGCGAAGCAACGCTAAAAAGCTACCATCCGGCCTTTAATCAACGAGAACGAACCATGGCTGTAGTACCCGATAGAAAAACATTCTTGGAAAAAGCGAAGCTGGGAAACCTGGTGCCGGTGTGGAAGGAAATCCTCGCCGACCAGGAGACGCCGGTTTCGGCCTACGAGCGCGTACGCACCTATCTGCGGCAACGCGAACACGCCTCGCACACCTATCTGCTCGAAAGCGTCGAAGGCGGCGAAAAGATTGGGCGCTACTCCTTCATCGGCGGCACGCCGCGCACGATCATCCGCGCCTATGGCCGTCGCGTGGAGATCGCCAACAACGGCGATGCGGTGCAGGTGATCGAAGACATCGATCCGCTCGACGCGCTGAAAAACCACATGAAGCAGTTTTCACCGGTGGTGGACGACCCTTCGCTGCCGCGCTTCATTGGCGGGGCGGTTGGCTTTCTCGGATACGACCTCATTTCCCAGTTCGAGCCGCGGGTTCCCATCATTGGCAACGACGAGATCGGCAATCCGGACATGGTGTTCATGGTAACCGACGGGCTTATTGTTTTCGACCGGGTGAACCATACTCTCAAGGTTGTTGCCAATGCGCACATCAATGGCGATCCGGACGCGGCCTACGACAGGGCGCTGGCGCAGATCGACGAGCTTTGCGAAGCCTTGCAGACGCCGGTCAAGCGGGTGTTGATCGATACGCATGATGAAGTCGAGCCGCTGGAGCCGAAGTCGAACACGACCAAGGCGGAGTTTCTCGGCATGGTGGAAAAGGCGCAGGAATACATCCGCGCCGGCGACATTATCCAAACCGTGCTTTCCCAGCGCTTCGAAGTGGAGAACACCGCCGACTCGCTCGATGTCTACCGCGCGCTTCGCACGATCAACCCTTCGCCGTACATGTACTGTCTCGACATGGGCGAAAGCTCCATCGTCGGGACATCCCCGGAAATCCTTGTCCGTTGCGAAGACAAGCACGTCGAAGTGCGCCCGATCGCCGGAACCCGTCCGCGCGGCAAAACGCCAGCCGAGGACCTGGCTTTCGAAAAGGATTTGCTGGCCGACCCGAAAGAACGGGCGGAGCATATCATGCTGGTCGATTTGGGCCGCAACGACATTGGCCGCGTTTGCGATTTTAATTCGATAACCGTGTCCGACCTGATGGTGATCGAGCGCTATAGCCACGTCATGCACATTGTTTCCGACGTGACCGGCCATCTGTCCGACGACCACGATGAATACGACGTCATGCGGGTCGCCTTCCCGGCCGGCACCGTGAGCGGCGCGCCGAAGATCCGCGCGATGGAAATCATCGCCGAACTCGAAAAGAGCAAGCGCGGGCCGTATGCCGGCGCGGTGGGCTATTTCAACTACAACGGAAACTTCGATTCGTGCATCACCATCCGCACGGTGATTCTCGACAAGAACAAGGCCTACGTCCAGGCCGGGGCGGGCATCGTTGCGGACTCCGTGCCGATCAGCGAATACGAAGAGACGCGCAACAAGGCCCGCGGCATGATGAAGGCCTTGGCTCTTGCGCGGCACTATGCCGCGGCAAGAACCAAGGGAAGCGTGAAACCTGAAACTGGAAACCTGAATTAGGGGCAGAGTCAGATGAGAGGTATTTTCAAGTTTCACATTTCAGGTTTCACATTTCAGGTTTCATTATGATTTTAGTGATCGATAACTACGACTCGTTTACCTACAACCTCGTGCAGTATCTCGGCGAGCTGGGCGCGGAGATGCGCGTATTCCGCAACGACGAGATTACCGTGGAGCAGGCGGTTGCGCTCAAGCCCGAAAAGGTGCTGGTCAGTCCCGGTCCGTGTACGCCGAAGGAGGCCGGAGTTTCGTGCGACATCATCCGCGAGTTCGGCCCGCGCATTCCGTTGTTCGGCGTCTGCCTCGGCCACCAGGCGATTGGCGATGTCTATGGCGGGAAAGTCATCCGTGCCGACCGCCTGATGCACGGCAAGACGTCGCCCATGATCCACGAGGGTGAAAGCGTGTTCAAAGGACTGCCGAGCCCATTTGATGCGACCCGCTACCACTCGCTCATCATCGAGCGCAAATCGATTCCCGACTGCCTGAAGATTACGGCATGGACGGCAGAAGGCGAAATCATGGGGGTCCAGCATAAGCAACATCCGGTACACGGCGTCCAGTTCCATCCCGAATCGATCCTGACGGTCGAAGGCAAGAAGCTGCTGCAGAACTTTTTGGATCTGTAGGATGCAACTCCAGCTGCGTCCAGTCGATGCTGGAGCATCAACCTACGTCAGTTCCGATACCGGTTCACGATCGGCATGCGGCGGTCGCGATCAAACGACTTTGGTGTGATCTTCACGCCGGGCGGAGATTGACGGCGCTTGTATTCGCTCAACTCCACGGCATGCACCACACGGCGGACGATCGCTTCGTCGTACCCTTTGGCAATCAATCCGGCGATGCCCATGTCGTTTTCCACATAGTCCGCGAGGATCGGATCGAGCACATCGTAGGGCGGTAGCGAATCGGTATCTTTCTGGTCGGCACGCAGTTCGGCGGACGGTGGGCGCTCAATGATGCTAGGCGGTATGACGAGGGACTGTTCGTTGCGCCAGCGGCAGAGATCGAATACCAAGGTTTTGGGAACATCCTTGATGAGGGCAAATCCGCCGGCCATGTCGCCGTAGAGGGTGCAGTAGCCCATGGCCATTTCGCTCTTGTTTCCGGTGGTGAGCACCAGCCAGCCATATTCGTTGGAAAGCGCCATGATTAGGTTTCCGCGGATGCGCGCTTGCAGGTTTTCCTCGGCCAGTCCGGCCTTCTTGCCGGTACCCCAAACCGTGGAAAGTTCCTGCTCGAAACTGTTGTAGAGGCCTTTGATTGGAATGTTGTGGAATTCGACGCCAAGGAGGTCGGCCATCTTGCAGGCATCGCCGAGGGTTCCGTCGGAAGAATATTGAGAAGGCATGGTGACGCTGGCAACACGGTCTTTGCCGAGTGCA
>JAIPJC010000172.1 GCA_021734345.1 Kiritimatiellales bacterium
CGGCATCGACGAAGCTGGCGCCGCACGCCTCGCTACGCAGCATCTGCTGGACATGGGGCATCGCCGCATCAACTACCTGTGCTCTCCCGGTACCGATGCCATCAAGCTTCGTCAATTGAAGCAGGTCCTGCTGGAAGCCGGCGTCGGTTTCGATCCGGATTGGCTCTTCATCCACGAGGACAACGGCCAGTTCGGCGAGATCCTCAGCGTCTGCTCGAAGTTTGCGGAACAGTGGCAAAACGCCCCGGCCGCAACGCGCCCCTCGGCCATGATCTGCCACAGCGATCCGATTGCCCTCGCCGCGATATCGGCGCTCAACAAAGCGGGCATCCGGGTTCCCGGGGATGTTTCGCTGATCGGCTGCGACAACCTGCCGGAATCCCCCTTCCTGATTCCTGCCCTGACCACGATGGAATGCCGGATCAACGAACAGATGGCGGCCGTGGTGGATCTGGTGACCACCCGTATCAAACACCCAGAACGTAAACGCGAAGTACGCATCTTCGAACCCGAACTCATCCCCCGCGAATCGGTAAGGCGGATCGGACCAGGCAATCAACCAATAGGAAAATTATGAAGATATCCCGAACAACTTTTCTGGCCGGAACAGCTTTGGTGGCATGCATGGCCGTCAACGCGTTAGCTGCAAATCCAAGCGACGCCGAGCGTCCGAACATTTTGATTTTCCTGATGGACGATATGGGCTACGGCGACGCCCGGGCGTACAACCCCGAATCGAAGATCCCGTTGCCGAACCTGGAAAAAATGGCGGAACAGGGCATGGTCTTTACGGACGCCCACTCCTCGTCGGCGGTGTGCGCACCTTCCCGCTATAGCATCCTCACCGGGAACTATCCTTGGCGCGGTCGCAATGAAAACGGAACTTGGGGCTTTAACAATCCTTCCCAAATTCTCCCCGGACAGGAAACGCTAGGCCACTTGCTGAAAAGGGCGGGTTATCACAACTCATTTTTCGGCAAGGTGCATCTGGGCGGCGCGGTTTTCGATAAGACAACGGGCGAACGCTTGACGAGTTGGAAGATCGACTTCCACCAGATCGACTTCTCCAGGCCGATTGGGGAAAGCTTGATGGAGCAGGGCTTCGACTATTCCTACGCGTTGCCGAGCGGCATTCAGGGGCAACCCTATGCTTTCTTCGAAAACGATCGACTGGTTTCCAATCCCGACGAGCTGGTCTTATGGGAAAAAGGCCGCTATGGAAATTCGGAAGTCAAGGCGGCCGGCTTTGGTGCCGCCGACTGGGACTCTTCGCAGGCCGGACCAAAACTGACCGAAAAGGCGTTGGAGTTTATCGACCGCCACGCGGCGGAAAACAAGCGCAACGGAAAGCGGACACCGTTCTACATGCACTATTGCAGCGAGGCCTGCCATGACCCGCAGACTCCGCCGGAACAACTGCTTGGAACGCCGGTCAAAGGCGTTAGCGGAATCAGCGATCATCTCGACATGATCTACGAAGGCGATGTCGCGCTCGGTAAAATCATCGACCGTCTGCGGGAAGTCAGCGAACTGGATAATACGCTGATCATCTTCACCAGCGACAATGGAGGCCTGCCGTGGGGCGAATCCAGCAAGCATGGCCACAATTCGTCCGCCATGCTGCGCGGCGGGAAAGCCGACATCTGGGAAGGTGGCCACCGGGTTCCCTTTATCACCCAATGGGGCGATGGCACCCGGCAAGGCTCGAAGATCCCGCCCGGAACCCGTTCGTCCCAGCTGATTGGATTGCAGGATATCTACGCATCGCTCGCCGAACTCACCGGCCAACCCGTGGAAGAAAACCAGGGATTGGACAGCCAATCCTTCCTCAAGGCGTTGCTGGATCCCGATTGCCCTCCTTTGCGCGACCACCTTTTTGTGCAGGCCAACAACGAAAACAAGGATGGGCAGCGATTAATGAAGATGCTGCGGGAAGGCCCGTGGAAACTGGTGACAACCAAACAACAGGAACCAGTTGCGCTGTTTAACCTGGAAAATGATCTGGAAGAGAAAAACAATTTGCTCAACAATCCCGAACAGAAAGAACGGGTGCAACGCATGGCCGCGAAGCTGGAGAAGATCATGCGAAGCAAACGCAGCACATCGCCACAACCGGGAAAGTAGACGGATATGAAGCACCCGCGAGCCATCCATATTTTCAGTGCAATCGTGCTATGCACCATAAACGGATACGGGGAACCATCCCCCGCCCGCCATGAATTGCATCCGCTTTCCGATCCTTCCCCCGTGATGCTCGACGTAAAACCTGCCGACAAAACCGGTACTCCTTCGGACGGGATGTTCAGGATCACACAAGTCGTCAATCCGGCCACACGATGCGCAAAAAGCCGTTTCGTTCCATCCAATGGCTTTTGGGATTGCCGCACCAAACTCTGGATCCTGCTGGATGTCGTCAATCATGGCCAACTGCCCGTCCTTGTCAGGGGAGGCATCCGCAATACTGCTTCCTCAAAAAGTTCGGAAAGCGATGGAGCCATCGAAGTGCCGCCTACGGAGAGGAGGATCCTACCGATTCTGCTGGTGCACCAGATTCCAAAACAGGAGGAGGATCGACTGGCGAAACAGTTCGGAGAACTGCGCGGACTACCGGGCGGTCACCAGAACACGCAATGGCAGCAGGTGAACACCGAAGCCTTGAATGTGCTGAACTTGGAATTCTTTTCCGAAGAGGAACAGATTGATTGCTCGGTATCCGGCCTGAGGGCCGTCGTGGATTTCAAACTGCCCGACCCGGAAGATCCATTCGGACGTGGCATCTCCCCGGTTGATCGGTTCGGGCAGGAGCGGTTGCATGACTGGCTGTCGAAGATAAAGACGGAAGCCGATATCCAAGCGGTACGGCGACAGGAAGGCGCGTGGATGCGGCAGCATCCCCCGCTGGCGGACCGGACCACCTACGGTGGATGGAAGTCCGGGCCACGCCTTGAAAAAACCGGATATTTCTATTCAACCAAAAAGGACGGCAAGTGGTGGCTGGTCGATCCGGAAGGATACCTCTTCTGGTCGTTGGGGATCACGGGAGTCGGCTCTTCCGGCACCAAAACCAGGACTCCGGGATTGCAGCAGATGCTCGAAGGTGTGCCGGATGGAGAACTGTCTCCCAAAGATTTCCCATCCTTGAACGGCAATTACTGGGACCCCTATCAGACCAACCTGCTCCGTAAATACGGCACCGAGTGGAAGGATCTCAACATCGAGGTTGCACATGCCCGGCTACATGCCTGGGGGATCAACACCTTGGGCAACTGGAGCGATTCCGATGTTTGCAGCGCCCGCAAAACGCCGTATGTGACCGCGATCCACTATGTGCGCGCAACCTTGCAGAACAATCCCATAAAATACGGTTCGGACCTGCCGGATGTTTTCCATCCGCAGTTCAAGGACAAAACGTTCCAACGCATGCGGGAGGAAATTCCGGAGACGGCTTCCGATCCGTGGTGCATCGGATATTTCATTGATAATGAACTTGGATTCCCCCATGCCGGATCGCCGGCGACCCAATCCCTCGCGGCTCCAGAGTCATGCCATAGCCGGCAGGAATTCATTCGGCAACTACAGGAGCGCTATGGGGATTTGGAGAAACTGAACAAGGCGTGGAATTCGGAATTCGGCAGCTGGAGCGGGTTGAAACCGGCCGGCAGCGAGAAAACCACCATGGCCTATCGGGAGGATATCCAGCGATTCAGCGAACAGTATCTCCGCACCTATTACGGAACCTGCCGCGATGCGGTAAAGGCGGCGGCCCCGCAGAAGCTCTACCTCGGAAGTCGCATCAACCATGTCGGAAACACCACGGCATTGCGCGTGTGCGCCGAATATGCGGATATCGTCAGCATCAACCTTTACAAATATACGCCCGATACGTTCAAGATCCCGGAAGGATGGGACAAACCCATTCTCATCGGGGAATTCCATTTCGGCACGGTTACGGAACAGGGCGTATGGGGGGCGGGATTGGCGACCGGCATGGATCTGGAGCACAGCGCATCCTTGTTCCAATCCTATGTACAGGCGGCCCTCCGCAACCCCATGATCGTCGGAGCCCACTGGTTCCAGATGAAGGATCAGCCCCTGACCGGGCGCAGCGATGGCGAAAACTACCGGATCGGTTTCCTGAACGTCGCGGATATTCCATATTATGAAATGATTTCTTTGTCGCGTAAAACAGCCGAGAGCATGTACAATATGCGCAATAAATCCCCTAAATAGAAAACCATTTATATGAACCGACACGCTACGATCATCCGCGAAACAAACCATATCCTGCATGGCGGGGACTACAACCCCGACCAATGGCTGGATCGCCCGGATGTGATTGACGAGGATTTTCGGCTCATGAAACTGGCGGGTTGCAATACCTTTTCCGTCGGAATCTTCTCATGGACCAGCTACGAATCTACGGAGGGGGTCTACGATTTTTCATGGCTGGACCGCATCATGGATCGGATGGCCGCGGAAGGCCACCGGGTCATGCTGGCCACCCCCAGCGGGGCAAAACCGGCATGGCTGTCGGAAAAGTATCCGGAAATCCGCCGCATCATTAAGGATGGCACCCGCGAACCGCACAAGACCCGCCACAACCACTGCTGGAGCTCCCCGGTCTACCGCGAACGCGTCCGCGCGCTCAACACCGCCCTGGCCGAACGCTACCAAAACCACCCGGCACTGGCGGCATGGCACATTTCAAATGAATACAACGGCCCCTGCTATTGCACCCTGTGCCAAACCGAATTCCAGAAATGGCTGGAGAAAAAATACGGAACCATACAGAACCTCAACACACGCTGGTGGGCGTCTTTCTGGAACCACACCTTTACCGACTGGAACCAAGTCGACCCGCGCGACGATTCCTTGGACGCCTTGCAGACGGACTGGAGCCGGTTCCATACCGACCAGATCATCGAATTCTATCGCGCCGAATGCGAACCGATGGAACGCCTCTGCCCGGATATCCCGCGAACAACCAACCTCATGCGCGTCGACGAACCGCTCAACTACTGGGAATTGGCCAAGGAACTGGATCTTATTGCAAACGACTCCTACCCCGGCCTCGACCGGAATAAATCCGATGTATGGAAGGACGTCGCCGAACTTTCGCTAAACCACGACTTCCTGCGTACCGCAGCTAAACGGACCGGCAAACCGTGGATGCTAATGGAATGCACCCCGTCCACGGTCCAGTGGAAACCATCCAAACTCAAAGCTCCGGGAATGCATCAGGCCGAAATGCTCAATGCCATCGCCCATGGTGCGGAAGGGATCCTCTATTTCCAGTGGCGCAAAGGGGCGGGCGGATATGAAAAATTCCATGGCGCAGTCGTCGACCACGAAGGTTCGGAGAATACCCGCGTATTCCAGGAAGTGGCGGACATTGGGCGGTTGTTCGGAAAGATGGACGACGTGCTCGGCTCCGAGGTCAAGGCGGAGGCCGCCGTAATCTACGATTGGGAATCGCGTTGGCAGCTGCGCGACAGCTGCGGCACGCCGAGCCATGACTTGATTGGCGGGAACGACGCGGCCTACAACCCGCAAACGCA
>JAIPJC010000173.1 GCA_021734345.1 Kiritimatiellales bacterium
CAGGCGCGGATCGTTTTTCCATTCAGGGGAAACCACGAGCGTGTCCAGTTTGTATTGCCGGCTTTCGTGCGCGAGCAGGGTTTCGATTCCGCGCCAGCCTTCGATGATGAACGTGCCGCTCTCTTGCCGCGCCTTTTTCGAGGTGGCGAGGGCGCGCAGCTCCTTGATGAAAGGATTGGTGGCGGAGGTGATTTCCCTAATCATGTGCGGCTTCCATTAATTCCCCGTGTACTGGGCTTGGAAATTAGCGGACGGGCGATTAGCATGGCGAGAATTTTGCGGAAGAAACCATGATGGATGAAACCCTGTTGACCCGATTCCCCAAGCGCGTGGACGTCGTTCGCGGCGCCAAACTGCGCGACCATACCACCTTCCGGCTCGGCGGATCCTGCCCAGCGCTGCTCGACTGCCCCGACGCGGAATCGCTCGCCGAATCGGTCGCGCTACTGCATGCCGCCGCGGTGCCGTTCATCGTGATCGGGCAGGGGTCGAACCTGCTGGTGGCCGACGGCGGCATCGATGCCGTGGTATTGCGCTACTGCGCCGAGACGGCGCCGGACGTCGAGTTCGACGGATGCCGCGTACGCGTTTCGGGCAATACGCTGCTCGACGATCTGGCGCGGCTGGCGATCGCCCGCGGCGTGGGCGACATCTCCTTTTGCAGCGGAATACCCGGCACGGTCGGAGGCGCGATTGCCGGCAACGCCGGGGCGTTTGGCCGGCAGATCGGCGATGTGGTCGAGTCGGTGCAGCTGTTGGATGTGGATGGCCACCGCCGCGAAGTGGAAGGGTCGGAGCTGGGCTTTGAATACCGTTCGTCGATCCTCAAGCAGACCGGTGGCATCGTGCTCGAAGCCCGGCTAAAGCTGAAGCCGGAAGATGTCCGGACCATGGAAGCGGAACGCGAGCGCATCATGGAACTGCGCCGCACCAAGCATCCCGACTGGCGGGCGATGCCGTGCGCGGGCAGCGTCTTCCGCAACGTCGAGCCGACTTCGGCGGCCGACCGGCGGCAGGCGGCGGGCTGGTTTCTGGAGGAAGTCGGTGCAAAACAGTTCCGCGTCGGCGGCGCGCACCTCTTCGAAAAGCACGCCAACATCATCATCGCCGATCCAACGGCGACGGCACGCGATGTGTTCGAGCTGACGGAAAAAATGATCGCGGCGGTCCAGGAAAAATTTGGCTTTGAACTGGTACGGGAGATCAAGCTGCTTGGTGAATTCACACATTAAAGGTTATAGTTTATAGGGAACGTTAGAGAGGAGCCGCTGCGCCTTGTACATCGACCGAACCACCGGCGTTTAACAAAGCAGGCTCACTCGACTTGGCTGTCTTTTCAATTTCCATTGCCGTGTCCCAATCAGCAACATCAATTGCTAGCTTGAATCCTTGGGTTCCACTTAATTGAGGTAGTGATCCTCCTCCTGTGCCATATATAATTCCAGTCTCAATTCCATGAGCTTCTAATAGCGCTTTAAGTTGAATGGCGTGCATCTCATCTCCAAAACTTGCAAAGCAGACTGTCCCTGCACTTATCTGCGGCCGATCTCTTTTCGGAATTGCTGGTTTTGGTGAATATTGGTCCAGTGGGACTGTTACTATTTCTCCACACTTAGGACAGAATTCAGGTTTTCCTTCGCATCTTCGAGCAAAGGTTGCTTCCTCTTTACATGCTGGGCAGTTAAAGGTGATTTTCATATAGTTTTTGCCGGGTGCTCCTTCTTTTCGAGGGAGTAACCACACGACGAGTAGTGCAAGTGCCGATAAGGGTATTTCAAGAAAATAGATGACCACATCGAAGATAAAGTAGCCGGCAATTGGCGCAACAATTCCCATCCCTATAAATGTAAATAGTATTGGGGATGCATTAAATCCCTTTGATCTCCCGATGTAATAGGCTGGGAGGTAGAATAAAATGGCTATTGCTAAAATTGTCATTTTGTATCTTTAGCCAACGTCACGCGTCACTCTGCGCGGGCGGAGTCCGCGATAGAGTGAATGCGGTGGTTGGGTTGTTGTTTTTCATACCACGCGAAGTTGATTCCCGCTTTCTCTACATCTGGTTTGAGAGCTAATGCATCAGACTCTGAGCCTACAAACAGAAGATTCAATTTGCCCCAATCTCCACGTGGTAACTTGAAAGCCTTGCGTATTTCTTTTGCTAATCCTTTAGACGATGAACACACCACAACCAGGTCGAGTCGGCCTGCTTGTGATTGGTTCATTTTGTCCCAAAGCGCATAAGCTTGAGATGTGTCTCCGAGGACGGACGCTGTCGGAGAATAAATGACTTGGTGAATTTGCATATACTGGTCGGTTCCAAATTTTGAAATTGTCGCATTTCTCAACTCTGCATCGGTTAGTCCACTGGGTAGAGGCAGAGTTCCGCATCCGAACAGCAGTAGTGTTATTGAGAGTAGGGCGATCCATTTTGATTTCATATTTTCTCCTATCTCCAACGGCGAGGGTCGCGTTTCGGAGCGGTAGCGACCCTCTGGTTGTGCATCTTATACTGCTCCCCAAAAATCCAAAACCTGATTGACTGCATCGTCAGCACTGATGCGCGAGGTGTCGAGGACCAGAGTGTCGATCTCCGACTTCCCGCACAAGTCACGCAACAGTTGTTGCTGCGTGGCGTAGTACCGGAGAATTTCCTCATCTGTCTGGCCATACTTGCTCAGGTACTCACGCCACGCGGCATTCCGGTTGGCGATGATCCGCTCTCGGAGGACGGCATCCGGAATCGTGAGAAGGCATAGCTTGCAGTTGAGTCCTGCAAGACGGCGGTCTATCGGTTGCACGTGCTCCCACGTCATGTGTGGGTAATGGTAGACATGCGTCAAGTGGAACCGTTCCAGCACGTACGGTACCCGCATGTTGGTGCGGTTGTTCTGGCACCATTGCATTTGGTTTAGGCGGTCTCGCACCGCCTCAAGATATGAAACATGCTGATCCAGTAGGCCCACGTTGTCTGCGGTTGTGAGACCGACTTCCCTTTCTTTCTGTTCAAGCACGCGTTGCGTCTGATGTTCCGACAGGACGATGGCCGACAGAAAGGAGCGACGATAGAAACGCTCCGACTGTTGCAGAGAGCGAAGAATGGTGCTCTTGCCCGTCCCGCAGATTCCCTCGAGGATCAAGCCGGATATGTTCCAGTTTTCAGTCATGTCTTTTCATGCACAACGTCAGATGGCTGGTTGTGTTCTTCTATATGTTTCCTTAACGGACGGAAGCTCCACACTTGGGCTTCCACGAAGAAGTCAAATGCTCTTTTCGCGTCTGTTTCCCATTGGCCATTCGGGATGCCATGTATCTTCACGACCTCAAGAATCTCGGGCAAAGTGAAGACCTTGCCGTGGAGGTCTGAATTGTAGTGCGCCTCATACTGCTGTTCCTCGTGAAGCCACAGGGACACCATGCAGTCGGAGTACGTGAAGCTCACTTCCTTCGGATCGAATTCGGACAAGGGAATACGAAGTTCCACATAGTGGCCGTCTTCTCCCAACGCTGCAATGTAACTGGAGGTGCCGAGAACCATGTATTGTGGGTATGGTTCAACGGGGCAACCGCCTTTCTTCTGAAACTCAGAACGGACCCACTGATCGGTTCTTCTGCGACGAGGCCAGTATGTGGGAAACTTCCGGAACCTACGAAATGCTTTAGGATTCTCCCTAAGCAGATTCATGCCGACCCGCTCTGCCTCATCGTCTGACAGGTAGGCCATGCTCTGGAACGGTGGCTTGTCGTTCCGATAGTAATGAGTCAGGAAATTAATCATTTCTTAAACACAACAGTTATATATACGGTTGCCGTCTTTCCCCCGTATATACAGACGCCGTATATCCAAATATACGTGGCATCCGCATATCCTATAGGCCGACGCATCAACCGTGCGGAAGAATATGCAGGTTCTTTCCATTGTGTAAAGAGTGTTTACGGTTGCCGGGATCTGTGGTCTGCATCGATTTGGTATTGGACAGGATTAACAGGACGTACGGGATTCCTCCAATGTTCCGGCAGTTAAATGGTAAGAATCTACTTCCATAAAGATGGGGTCGGTTTCGAATGGCACTTAGCTAAGGCGTTTTTCAGTAGTTGTCGTTGAAAGTAGTGCAAGCGTCTCGCTTGCTTTCCTCCCTGCCGGGCTGTGCAGATAGCAAGCGAGACGCTTGCGCTACTTTGCCAGATCACCGATGGTTTGGGCTTAACTTATTGCTCCGGCAGTCAAATATTGAGAATCCTCCAAGCAGAAGGAATGGCCGCAAAAGAGCGCAGGGAACACAAAACTATGGAGTTTCACCTTTGTTCTCTCTGCGCTCTCTCGCGGCAAATAATCCCGATATTTAGTTGCCGGATCTATAGTGCCATTCGGGTCGGATTCTTTTGTGGAGCGGCAGAGGACGCAGAGTAAAGTAGGATAGGCTTCCAGCCTGTCTTCGGGGAATCGGCTCTTTGCGTGCATAGACAGGCTGGAAGCCTATCCTACTTTTGGAAATGCCCGTTCCGTACAGGATGGCGATGGTATGGCTTGGCGACGAGCTGGGATCCGGGTAGAGTCTGGAAAACGGAGGTGCGCATGGAAAAGATCCGTATGGGGGTGAGCGCCTGCCTGCTGGGCGAGAAGGTGCGCTACGACGGGCAGCACAAGCTGGACAACTATATTGCGGATACGCTTTCGCAGTGGTTCGAGTTTGTGCCGGTGTGCCCCGAGTTCGAGCTGGGGCTGGGCGTGCCGCGCGAGTCGATGCGTCTGGAGGGCGATCCCGAACATCCTCGGCTGGTGACGAACAAAACCAAGGTCGATCTGACCGACCGGATGCTGGCGTGGAGCGCGGTGCGCGTCGAATTACTGGAAAAGGAAAACCTGTGCGGGTTCATCTTCAAGAGCAACTCGCCGAGCAGCGGGATGGAGCGGGTGAAGGTCTACGCGTCCTCGGGCATGGCGGTGAAAAAGGGCCGCGGACTTTTTGCCAAGGCGTTCATGGAGCACTTCCCGTTGTTGCCGATCGAGGAGGAGGGGCGGTTGCACGATCCTGCGCTGCGGGAAAACTTTATCGAGCGGGTGTTCACGTTGCGGCGCTGGCGGGCGATGCTGGCGGGGCACCATACGCGCGGCGGATTGGTCGCGTTCCATGCGCAACACAAGTATCTGTTGATGGCGCACAGCATTCCGCACTATCGCGAGCTCGGGCGCATCGTCGCCGACCTCAAGGGCCGGAAGCTTCCGCAGATCCATGCGGAATACCATGCCTGCATGATGGATGCGTTGCGCCTGTGCGCCACCGCCAAGAAGCACGTCAATGTGCTCCAGCACATGGCGGGTTATTTCAAGCAACAGCTGACGGCCGACGAAAAACAGGAGCTGCAGGAAATCATCAACCAATACCACGCGGGCCTGGTGCCGCTGGTCGTTCCGGTTACGATGATCAACCACCATGTCCGCAAGCATGGCGTGGGCTATCTCGCCGACCAGTTCTACCTCCATCCGAATCCGATCGAGCT
>JAIPJC010000174.1 GCA_021734345.1 Kiritimatiellales bacterium
CGGTGAAATGCGGCTCGGTAATCACCGCCACCTCCTTGCTTCTGGCGGTGGCGCGCGGCTTCAATCCAATTTCATGCGCTAGCCCAAGAATCTTCGCCCGGGTCTTCGGATTGACCTTGTCCTTGTTGTTCAATACGCGGCTGACCGTCCCCGGTGAAACATCCGCTAGCTTGGCCAAATCATAAATTGTTGGGCGCTTTTCATTTGGTGTACTCATGCCCTATACATAAAACTATTTACTATTTAAGGCAACATATTTTAGGAGATCCAAGGTATCTGCAACAACGCTATATTCGCTCGAAACGATGTTCTCCATCGGCGGCTGTAACTTGGGTAGCGGGTATTGCTTTGGAAGGGTGCTTGATTTGCAACTCGCAACTTCACCGATATTCAAAAACTGGCGGAAAGGGGGGGATTCGAACCCCCGGTACCGCTATTGCAGTACAACGGATTAGCAATCCATCGCCTTAAGCCACTCAGCCACCTTTCCGCAATGAATTCAGGAGGGCAGAAGATAGTTGACGACCCCATGTGTTGCAAGTGTTTTTTGGCACTAAAGCCGTTTTGCACGCATCGGCGATTCCATTGGCCGGAAGCGGATCACCAAAACTGGTAGGCGTTGTATTTGACGACGTAGAGACCGAGCAGGAAGTTGGTGGTGCCATGGGCTATGATTGCCGCCCAGATATCCTGCGTTTTGATGTAGAGCAGGCCAAAGGCAATCCCGCAGATAATACCGGCCATCCATTCAAAGTGCTCGATGCCGAAGAAGGCGGAGATGAGCAGCAACATGGGCCAATGCAGCTTGCCTGCATCGATCTTGAAGAAGGGGCTGCCCATCATCCAGCGGTAGAGGAATCCGCGAAAGAAAAACTCTTCGATGACAGCGATGACGACGGAGGTGCCGAACATGTGGAGCCAGAAATTAAGCAAGCCCGTAGCCTTTGGGTCGTAGACATGCAGGCCGGTGTGTTCGCCCTCGGCGATGACTTCATACGGAGCCATGACGCCGTTGCCGATATCGTGGAGTTCACGGAGTTTGAACGGGTTGACGAGGTCGACGAATAGCCGGTCGTACCATTCGGTTGCAGCGGGGGCGTTTTCCGCCACCCATGGGGTTTCGAAGCCGATCCATACGAAAAAAATAAGCACGCCAACCCCAATGGCGACCGGTATGTTCCTGAGTTGCAGGCGGGGATACCACCGCCAAGGACGGAAGGCCATCAGCAAACCGAGTCCGGCCAGCGAGCGAGCGCCATATTTCCACCCGGCAGGGTCGCCCATCCAGACCATCAGGGTTAGCCAGATGGCAAAGGGGATCACATGCGCAATCACGGCCTTGGTGTTTTCGCGATCCTCTTCCGGCGTCAGTTCAATGCGCATTTTTTCGCTCATGGGAATCTACGTAATCCGTAACAAGTAATGCGTAATTCCGTGTGGATTACGAATTACGTATTACGCCTTACTCCTTGCCTTCCTTTTTTTCCGCCTCGTCCGCGGCTTTGATTTCCTTCTTTTCGATCTCGTCGTCCTTGTCGGGATCGGCACCTTCTTTTTGCCCCTTCTTGAATTCACCCAGACTCTTGCCGAGAGAGCGGGAGAGTTCGGGAAGTTTCTTTGCGCCAAACAGTAGTAGAATGACGAACACGATCAACAACACTTCCGATTGTCCCGGCATCCCTATGGCTATGATTTCCAATGCATCCATGATCCTTCTCCTTGTTTAGTTTTTCCCCTCGTCCCCATCGATCGATTCCGCAGGGGTGTCGTCTTCAATATCGATATCCGGTTGCGATTCCTTTTTCGTCGGCTTTTCGCGGTTGCCGCTAAAGTGAAGGAACCATATACAGAACTCGTACAGCAAAATCAAGGGACCCGCCATCAGAAGCTGGGTCATCACGTCGGGCGGCGTCAGGAGCATGGCCACAATCAGCAATGCGACAATCATGTGGCGGCGCTTTTCGCGCAGTTGGCGCGAGTTGACCAAACCCATTTTGCCCAGAATCAAAATAACGACCGGCAACTGGAAGGCGATGCCGAAGCCGAGCAGGAGCTGGATGGAAAAGGAGATGTATTTGTTGTAGAACCAGATCGACTCGCCGCCGAGCTTTCCACCGATGCGAAGCATGAGGCCCAGAGCCATCGGCAGGGTGATCTTGTAGCCCATGACAACTCCCGTCATGAACAAAGCACCCGAAAAAATGGAAATGCGTCCGAGCAGCTTGCGTTCGGTGTCGCGTACACCGGGCAGCACGAACGAGCCGATGATGAACACCAGTGCCGGCAGGCTGAGCAGCAGGCCGCCCACGAACGCCACCATGAACCACATTTTAAGTGCCGCCGACGGCTCGGAAAATTGGAGCCGGATAACGCCTTCCTTCTGGTTGGCAGACCGGGGGATCGCAATTCGGGCCTCGACGTTGTAGTAGGCTGTACCATCCGCGCCCTTCACCAGGTTTGTTTCCGACATCGCCGCCGCCGGAATGCGCAACCGCATGGCGGAATCCTGCAAGACCGCGCTGGCATTCTTTTCAATATACTGTTCGGCCGGGGCACGCAGCACAAGGATGAGCTTGTCGGCGACCGGAAGGCAGACCAGCATGCCGATCATCAGGGCAATCGCCGAGCGGATGGTCGTTTTCCGGAACTCCTCGAGATGCTCAAGGAACGGCATTTCGCTGTCGTCGTAGCGGAACTTGCCTCGGAACGATTTAAGTTTTTTGAGCATCGTCTCCCTCTTCGGCGCTTTCGGGCTTCGGCGGTTGCTCGGCTAGGTTATCTTCAAATGCCTGGAAAATCTCTTCCGTGGGTTCATCGTCCGCCCCATAGCCGTAGTCCTCGTCATGGACATCTTCCGGCGGCGTGTAGGTGGGCTTTTCGTTGTGGATGTCGCCATACATGATCTCCCGCTTGAATCCATCGGCGGTGTTGCGAATATGGGTCATGATTTCATTCAGCTTGCGGAGGATGCGCGGGGCGTCCTTGGCGCCGGACATCATCAGCAGGACCAGCATGAGCACCATCAACTCGGGGCCGCCGGGACCGATAAAGGCAAGTTGGGTAAAACCGTCGAACATGGCTATCCTTCGATAATTTCCAGGTTTTGGATGTCGGCCGCGGCGCGTAGCTCGTCGGCCACGGCACCGATGGCTTCGTTCTTGCGCTCTTCGTACAGCATGCTTTCAATGTCGTAGCGGATCTCCTTGAAAGGGCGGAAGGTTTCCGGCCTGCGGTCGCGCACCTTGAGGATGTGATAGCCAAACTCGGTCTGGAACACGTCGCTGACTTCGCCAGTCGGCGTCTCAAACGCGACATCCTCGAACGATTGCACCATCTGGCCCCGGGCAAAATAGCCGAGGTCGTGGCCGCCGTCGTTGCAGTGCGAATATTCCGCAGCCAGGGCGTCGAAATTTTCGCCGGCCTTCAGGCGTTCGCGAACGTTGAGCAGTTCGGAATAGACCCTCTCCATCGGGCATTCTCGCGACGGATGCTGGACAATATGCGCAGCATGCACCATTTCCGCCAAACGGAACTCTTCCGGGTGTTCATCGTAGTAGGCCTGCGAGTCGGCTTCGGTTGGCCGCGCCACGTTTTTGCAGATCGAATCGAAATATTTTTCCAACCGCACGCCGTCCGCAAGGTCGGCCTTGATCTTCGCCTCGTCGTCCGGCTTCAGTTCGAAGCGTTTATTGAACTCATCCGCGCCGCCGTGCTGGTTTTGCAGCGCCATGAAGCGCGCATCGATTTCCTCGGGGCGGATCGTTTGGATTTCCGCGCGAGCCTTCTGCATCAGCAGAACCCGTTCAACGGCGTTTTCGCGCGCGTCGGATTCGATCTTGGCCCGCTTTTGCTCCATCTCCTGCTGGCTCATTTCGCGGGCATAGCGTTCGCGCAGCATCTGTAGTTCCTGCTGGATCAGCGATTCGTCGACCTCTTCGCCATTTACAAGGATGGGATCTGTTTTTTCGTTGCTCATAATTCTACTTTCCGCAGCACTTCTTGAATTTCTTCCCGCTGCCGCATGGACACGGGGCGTTGCGGCCCGCTAGGCCCGCCGCATCCGGGGCACATCCGTTCTTCATAATGTCCGATGCAGGCCGTCCATTTTGGACAAGCGCCGCCATTTCGCGCATCGTCGGGTCGATGTGCCTGAAAAATCTCCGATACCCCGCGCACAGGTAGTTCAACCCCAGCTCGCCATCCGGCGTTTTCAGAAACCGGTGCTTGGGGCATTCCCCGTTGCAGGCAAAGAGAAACTCGCATTCGCGGCAATACTTCGGCAGGGCATCCTGCTTGTCGTGGCCGAACTTGACCTGAGCCGGGGAGTAGATCATTTCCTCCAGCGATTTATCCATGATATTCCCAAGGAAATAGGAGGGGTAGACATAATGGTCGCACGAATAGACGCCACCATCATGCTCCATGGCGACCGCCTGTCCGCAACATTTTGAAAATGTACACAGCCCCGGTTCCATTCCGCACCATGCACTCAGTGCCACATCGAAAAGGTTCACGTAGACCCGCCCGACATCGGCCTTGATCCATTCGTCGAAAACGTTGATCAAAAAGTCGCCGAACCCTTCCGACGACACCGCCCACGGCATCATCGCATCCGGATTGTCATCCGCCCGCAGATCCGGAGGAACGGCGAGGTCGAGGCCAATGGCATGGGCGGCGCGGTCGCCCGTCCGTTCGACGATCGGGATAAACTGCATGAACGCGACACCCTGCTGCTTAAGGAAGGTGTAGATTTCCCCCGCCTCGGCCGGGCTTTGACGCGTCACGCAGGTGAGGGTGTTGAATTCCACCCGCCACTTCTTCAGCATCCTCAGTCCATTCATCACCCGCTCGTGCGATCCCTTGGCGCCCTTGTCGACGCGGTAGCGGTTGTGGATGTGTTCCGGTCCATCAAGGCTCAGTCCAACGAGGAACTTTTCGCGAGCGAAGAATTCGCACCATTCGTCGTCGAGGTTGGTTCCGTTGGTTTGGAATGCGTTGTGCACCGGACGTCCACCCGCATACTGCCGCTGAAGCGCCGTCACCTTGCGGAAGAAATCCAGCCCCATCAACGTCGGCTCGCCGCCCTGCCACGCAAATTGGATCTCCGGCGTGTTCTGGCTTTGAATATACTTGCGGATGTAGGTTTCGAGCACCGCATCGTCCATCCGGTAGTTTTCGCCGGCCGGGAAAAGCTTTTCCTTTTCGAGGTAGAAGCAATACCTGCAATCCAGATTGCACAACGGACCGATCGGCTTGGTCATCACATGGAACGACCGCGATGCCGGACGGCTGGGTTGCTGGGCTGTGCTCATTTTACAAACCTTGGACGTTAGCTGTTGCGGTAGCTCTGGCGCAAAACGAAATCCATCAACACCAAGGCCGTCATGGTTTCCACGATGGGGATGGCGCGCGGAACCACGCACGGGTCGTGGCGGCCCTTGGCTTCCAGTACGGAAGCATCGCCTTCGAAGGTGGAGGTTTGCTGCGCCATGCCGAA
>JAIPJC010000013.1 GCA_021734345.1 Kiritimatiellales bacterium
GTTTGGACGGCGACCACCGGCTACGATCCCTACTTCTACCTCAATACTGGAAGCACGGACTCCGGAGCCGGAATCAATGCCGATCTCTACAAGACACTGCAAGTCCGTCTGCGCGTGGACAAGCCGAACGCATCCAGCACCGCGCAATTCTTCTTCTTCCCGGAAACCGGCGGCGTGCATTCGGTGAATTTCTCTGTTCCTCCGGACGGGCAATGGGTTGAGCGCACCATCGATCTTTCCACCAATCCCGATTGGCATGGCCACATGGCATCTGTCCGGCTTGATCCGACGCTTGCCTCTAATGCGACCGTATCTGTTGACTGGGTGCGGTTCATGCCAGCCTCGGACGGCGACTTTGATGGCGATGGGATTCCCGACATCGTGGAAGGAACGGGGGATATGGATGGCGACGGGCTGGAAAACTTCCGCGACCCGGACTCGGATAGCGACGGTTTTCTGGATGCGGAAGAAGGAGCCGGGGACTTGGACGGTGACGGGGTGCCGAACTTCCTCGATGCCGACACTCCTCCCGTGTACATTGAGGGGCCGGTGTTTTCTTCCGGCGGCACCGTTGAAATGCAGGTGGACGGCCGAGCCGGACAGACCTACCTCCTTGAACGAACAACGAGCCTGACCCTGCCGGATTGGGTCGCCGTGCAAACCACCGGGCCACTGGAAACGAACCAGCCCGTCTTGCTCATTGATGTGACCCCTCCCGGCGTCGCTGCATTCTATCGGATTGTCAGGGTTGATGGGTAGGGAGGAACGGAATGGATTTCCTGAGCAAAGCACCGGCTAGATGCCGGTTCGCATTCATTACAATGGAGCCGTCGGTATGAAAAACAAACTCTGTTTAATAGTTTTAGCTGCTGTTCTAGCAGGCGCGGCGAAGGGAGCCGAAGAGCATCCGGGGAGGCGCCCCAATGTCGTTTTTATCCTGTCGGACGACCACCGGGCGGACCTCATGGAATTCATGGGAAACCCTTATATCAAGACACCGATTCTCGACCAAATGGCAAGGGATGGCGCAGTCTTCCAGAATGCGTTCTGCACGGCAGCTGTATGCACCCCTTCTCGGGCCTCCTTCTGGACAGGGCGGTATTCCGAGAAAACCGGAGCACCCTGCATCGTCGATCAAGCGACAGGGTTCATCGAGCTTTCAAGGGTTTTTGCCGAAGATCTTCATGACAACGGATATACCACTGCGTTTGTCGGAAAATGGCATCTGGGTGACGGGAAGACGCCGAAACGAGGATTCGATTACTGGGCCAGTTGGGACTGGGTGGGAAATGACTTTGATTTCATTATCCATGAAAACGGGCTTCCGGTCCAGATGAGGGGATTCACCGACGACAACACCTCGCGAATGGCGGCGGAATTCATCCAGACGCATGCCGGGGACGATAAGCCATTCTTCCTCTACCTAGGGCTGAAGGCACCGCACTTACCGTATGCCTATCCCGAGCGGATCGAGCATGCTTTCGATGGGGTTGACATTCCCCGTCCGGCATCTTTTGACGAGAACTACGATACCACGGGCAAGCTCGGGCTGAAAGGAACCTGCATCCGTGCGGCGGAATGGACATACGGGATTCCAAAGTTTGGAAGTTGGGAAAACTATGTGAAGTCCTATTACCGCGCCGCGCAGTCCATCGACGGATCGGTTGGCACGGTTCTTCGGTCCCTGAAAGATGCCGGGTTGGATAACAATACGCTGGTGATCTATTCATCCGACCAAGGCTACCATATTGGCGACCACGGACTGACCGAGAAACACTACACCTATCGCAACGTGCTTCACATTCCCCTACTGATCCGCTACCCCGGACTCGTTGCGCCAGGAACCGTCTCCGACGATCTCGTTTCGGCCATCGACGTCGCGCCGACCATCCTGAATGCCTGCGGAGTGAAAAGCACGGCGGAAATGGATGGGAAAAGCCTGTTGCCGCTGCTGGAAAACGGCGGGCACGACCCGGATCCCCGCGAGGACATTTTCTGCGCGTTTGATGCGGATACCGACCGGGTGATCCTGCGCGGCAATTCCTGTGTCCGAACGAGGCAGTACAAGTTGATCTGGTTTTCGGACATCAATCATTGCGAATTGTATGACGTGCAGAAAGATCCGGAAGAGATGAATAATCTGGCAGGCAATCTGGAGTTTGCCGCGACTTTGAAGGAAATGAAGCAGCGGCTTGAGCGAAAAATAAAAGAAACATCATGGGGCCAGTTGGAAAAACATCCGTTCACCGGAACCTGCTATGTCCTGGGGCCAGTCGCAATCCACGATGAAGAAGCGGTGCGCAAAGCCATTGCTGTTCGTGCAATCGACTACTCTTCGCCGATCCGCGCTTCCGGAAACACCTATGCATGGAAGCCTGTGAAAGTTCGGGGACCACTGGCTTTTGAGAAGATGTTTGGAAATCCCGGAGATCGGGGATTCGTGGCATTTCCGGTCATCAACAAGCAAGATTCCGTCGGCTTCCTCCAGATGGATGTCGGGGGAAACGGCCTGCCCTTGATGGGTATTTGGGATGGTCGAGTGGTTTTCGGAAACAAGCTGGCGGAGGAGATGCTCCATCAGGAAGCCGGGTTCCACCAGAAATTTTTTGAGTACTGCCCTCCGTTGCAGCCGGGGCGCAACGATGTGGTGGTGGAGTTTGCCGTGGAGGGAGGAAAGCCGCCGAATTTCGACATTACATTGACCTATGCGAAAAGCCTGCTCGAACTGCCCTCCATGGACTGCGGTAAGGAGGAAGAAGCGGTTCCGCTTCGACTTCGACCGCCGGTCCGGACGGAGATTCAGCTGCGGAACATTCTGTTGACGGGAGGAGGACTCTAAAAAATGTCGATCAATCAATTTGCAGGACTGCGGAAAATCCGGCGGCTGGTCGAATCGTATCAGCGGCCGGTCGATAAGTTTGATCCGTCCGGATCATGGTCGCATCAGTACGATATTTACATGATTGCCCACTCCAATTTTGTGAATCTGGGAACCATTCGGGTTTCTCGAAAGCCGTCTAAAAATGGTGCGCGGCTTGAACTTCTGACCGTTCGTCCGACTGCGGAACCGAACCTGCAGCATTTCACGCAGGCAACGCTGGTATGCGAGGGCAATCTGCTTGCTTCGCCGCGGCAATGGAGCGTGACGACCAAAATCGCCGCATCGGAAACCGCCGCGCCGTATTTCAATTCCGGCATGACCAAAACATCGGAGTTCAACAACGGACAGGTTTGCATTTCAGCTGACGGGAAAACGATGGATAAAACCATTCCGTTAACGGAACCGTACGGCTGCAAATTCTGCATGCTGGATGCCGTCCAGCGAATGCCCGCTGAAAAAGGATTCGTTATTCCGGAGTTCGTTTTCCTTGATGAATACGATCAAATTCGGTCTGGATACCGGCTGGAGTTTCGGCAAAACACGTCGATCCAATTGAAGTATGAAACCGCGATGTTGAGTCTATTCACCATGGCCGGAACGGGACAAATTCCCGCTTCGTACTGGCGGGATGCAACGGGTCGGCTGTTGTTCTTTGTTTCAGGTCTGGAGGTGTATGTACTTTCCGAGGAAAACGGAATCCCCCTTGGGTTTTATAAGGAACCGGATGTGTTTAAGCAGTCGGCTCAACTCATGAAGAAGGAGGGAGAATGAGTTTGAATCGGAGAGATTTTCTCGGGTCAGCGGTGGGCGGAACGCTTCTTTCCCTGAGCGGCGGATCGGTCGGTGCTGCTCCGATAGGAACAGATCGTCCCAATATTCTGATGATCATAGTTGATCAGATGAATCTCGATGCCATTTCGGCATACCGGGAAATTCTGAAAGATCCGGCGTACGGCTGCCACTGGCTGAACACGCCCAACCTCGACTATCTGGTGGGCAATGGGACGTCGTTTATCGAGTCGCACAGCGCCGACCCGATCTGCTGCCCAGCGCGGGCCTCGGTTTTTACCGGCCGCATGTCCTGCGAGCACGGTGTGTTCTACAACAATATCGGCATTGACGCCGATGTTCCAAACCTCGGACAGTGGTTGGAGAGAGAGGCGGGGTATAAAACCGTCTACTGCGGCAAATGGCATGCCGGCGGCGCGTGGAACTGCCCGACGATTTCCGGGGTCCGGAAAATTCCTGGGTTTGACATACTGCCGGTCGGCAGTCACTACGGAGTCGGACGAACGCTGGATTACGAAGTGTCGACATCAACGGAAGCCTTTGTCCGCAACTACAAGGATCCCCGACCGTTGTTCATGGTCGCCGGGTTGCTCAATCCGCACGACATCTGTTTCTGGCATCCCGTTTCCAGCCGCGGACTGATCACGCTCGATGAGGATTATTATGGTCTGGGCGAAGCCTTGCCGTCCCTGCCGCCGAATCAGGATGTCTCGTTTGATGAGACGGGGATAACAGATCGCAATAAAATCGATCCCAACCAGTGGGGCGACATGCAGTGGAAAAATTACATCCACGACTACCTGCGCCAGATTGAAATCCTTGATCGCGACGTCGGGCGGATGCTCGATGCCGTTCGTGCGCGCGACGACAACACGGTGGTGATCTTCACATCCGATCACGGCGACGGAGCCGGGCGGCATCGACGGGTCGGAAAATGGCAGCCGTATGAAAGTTCGGTTAAGGTGCCGCTGATCATCTATGGGCCGGGGGTGCGCGCCGGCGCAGTGGATCAGAAACATCTGGTCAGCGGCGTCGATCTGTTCCCCACCGTTTGCGAGCTGGCCGGAGCGGTTTCGCCGCAGAACATGCGCGGATACTCACTGGTGCCGCTTCTGCGCGGAACGGCGATGCAGGAATGGCGCGATCATGTTTATTATTCCTTCCAGCACACCGGTCGCTGCATCCGGACGAAGAAATATAAATATGTGATGCGCTACAAATTTTCTGGGCAGGTCTCAAAGCCGCCATCTGGTCCGGAGGTGCCCGACCTGCCCTTTGTTCTGAAAGAAGGCGGTGCGGCGTCGCGGTTTGTTCCTGGCGAAGGTGACCGCTTTGAAAAAGAGCCGAACGAATTTCTGTTCGATATAGAAAACGATCCATGGGAAACGAGAAACCTTGCCGGGGATCCGCAATATTCCACCGTGCTTGAAGCGCACGAACAGCTCCTGCGGAACTGGGAGGCCATGCTCGACATTGGAACTCGGCATGATCGGAACTAGAACCTATCCTAAAAGCCATTTATCGCCCGGTCAGGGAGCCGGAGCTACATGCATTTTCCAGAAAAACCACACGCTGTAGGCCACGTGCCCTCACACGGCGGCGGTTTTGGGATAGGTTCTAGTGAGACCCGCGATAAATAAAGTCCATCAATCCAACCGCTTCATCCATGGATATGAACTCCAGATCGTCGTACCTTACGTTGGTTTCGGAAGAGCTGCGGAAATAGTGTGGCATGGAAGCCTTCCATCAGGATCTTTCGAATAGGATATCATTGAAACCAACAAAGGAGAAAGACATGGGAAAGACAAGATACATCTATATTTGTTTGCTGGCGGCACTGGCCGGAACAGCGAGCGGTTCGTATACATTCACCGGAGCACAAAACAACCAGTTGTTGACCGCAACGAACTGGGTCGAGAATGTGTCGCCCGTCAATCAGCATCTTGTTTTTGCGGATAATGGGTGGACGAGCCGAAACATGGTCACCACTGGGGGAGCGGGGTACCTGTACGCGCTGTCCATGACCGTGAACTCGAATGTCAACAGCGTGACAACCGACGAGTTCCAGATTAACGGGTGGACTGCGACTTCCCGTGTCTTTTGCTACAACGGCGTTTCCGTTGATGCGGACGTATCCAAAAATGTTCGCCTGTCGGGTTATTGGGGATTTAACGCGGGAGTGAATGCGAATCCCGTCTTCCAGCATTACGGATCCGGTATTTTGCAAATGCAGGTGAGCCAGTATGGCCTGGTCGGTACGATAAACTCGGTGAGATTCAAGGGGAATAATTTGAACAAGGTTTCCGTAACGACCTTCAGCCAGAATTGGATCGGAACCACAATTCTTGACAACGTCGACATGGCGATTGCCCGGCCCACTGCCGGTGCTACGACCAATGCGATAGGTTCCGGCCTACTTGATCTGACCGCCGGCTCCAAGCTGTCACTGACCGGCTATGCGGTTCTTGGCAATTCCGAGATCCAGATCGAAAACGGAACCGTGTTCGACGTGTCCGGAATAGCGGGCGGGGTGTTTACAAACGCCACGCTTCTCCAAGGAAAAGGGACGGTCGTTGGCGACATCTATCAGACAGGAGCCCTCCGTGCCGGCCCAGGAATTGGGACTTTTACATTCCAAGGGGGGCTCGCCGTGGCGGAAACGTCGTCGGTAGGATTCGAGCTTGGCACCGGATCGTATGATGTTCTTGCGAATGACGGAGGGGATACCCTCGTGGTGGCCGAGGGCTCCGAATGGAAGTTCAACGGCATGGGGGCTGAACTTCTGAATGGAATACCTATGACTGTGTTGGCCGGTTGGGGCAGTATTTCGGGATCCAGTACAAACATCGTCCTAACCAATTTTGCGGAAGGCTATTCCCTCGACACATCCGAATTGTTCACGAGCGGCGTGGTTACGGTGCGCTACAGCGGCCCCCCGCCCGCCTCCCAAATTTCAGTGGCCGATAGCAACAGCGTTGTAATTTGCTGGGACGGCGGAACCAACAAGGCTTATGCAGTCCAGCGCAAGACAGACCTACTCTTCGGAACTTGGAGCAATGTGGTCGAGGGGGTCATCTCAGGGAATGGCGGCATGGTTTGCGTAACGAACGATACGTCCGCCTCGCAGGCCTTCTACCAGGTTGTGTTCGAATAGGACATCATTGAAACTCAGGAAAAGGTTCGTTATGAAAAATAAAAAGTGCATACACATTTGCTTGATGGCGGCCATGGCCGGAACAGCGTTTGGCGCGTATACTTTCAACGGGGCAGTCAACAACCAGTTGTTGACCGCAGGGAACTGGGTCGAGGGCGTGTCGCCCGTCAATCAGCACCTTGTTTTTGCGGATAATGGGTGGATGAGCCGAAGCATGGTCACCACCGGGGGCGCAGGGTATCTGTACGCGCTGTCCATGACCGTGAACTCTAATGTCAACAGCGTGACAACCCCCGAGTTCCAGATCAACGGGTGGACTGCGGGTTCCCGTGTCTTTTCCTACAACGGCGTTGCCATCGATGCGGGCGTATCCAAAAACGTTCGACTGTCGGGCTATTGGGGATTTAACGCAGGGGTAAATGCGAATCCCGTCTTCCAGCATTACGGATCCGGCGTTTTGGAAATGAAGGTGGGCCAGTATAGCCAAGTGGGCACGATAAGCTCGGTTAGTTTCAAGGGAAATAATTTGAACAAGGTTTCCGTAACGACCTTCAACCAGAACTGGACCGGAACCACGGTTCTTGACAACGTCGATATGGCGATTGACCGGCCTACTGCCGGGGCCGGGGTCAATGCGGTTGGCTCGGGGCTTCTTTCGCTAACCTCCGGCTCCAAGCTGTCGATGACCGACTATGCGGCTCTTGGCAATTCCGAAATCCGGATCGCAGACGGGAGCGTGTTCGATGTGTCCGGAATGGCGGGTGGGGTCTTTACAAACGCCGCGCTTCTCCAAGGAAAAGGGACGATCGTTGGCGACATTTACCAGACAGGAGCCCTTCGCGCCGGTCCGGGGGTTGGAACGCTTACATTCCAGGATGGGCTCACGGTGGCTGAAACATCGTCGGTGGGTTTCGAGCTTTTTCCCGGTGGCTTTGATCTCCTCGCGAATGACGGTGGGGATACCCTTATGGTGGCCGAGGGCTCCGAATGGAATTTCAACGGTGCGGGGGCTGAGCTCCTGAATGGGGCGACCCTGGCTGTTTTGGACGGTTGGGGAAGTATTTCAGGTTCAAGCACTAATATAGTCTTAAGCAATTTTGCGGAAGGTTATTCCCTCGACACATCCGAGTTGTTCACTAGCGGGGTGGTTACCGTAATCCCGGAGCCTGCCACATTGGGTCTGGTTGCCTTCATCGCCATCGGCATGTTGACCATTCGTCGGGTTCTGGCTTTGTAGATGGAACCACTTGTTTGGAAACAAAGCCTCTTCGGGAAGAGGCTTTGTTTATTCAAACCCATGACGATGAATCAATGGTTCTATGGGAAGGTAGTTGTGCCAACTTTGGAATGTATGGTTTCAGGTGTTTGTTTTATGTAATCCTCCAACTGCAAGAAATGGACAAGGATATGAGCAGGCCGAATATTATTTTTGATACGGATATGGGGAACGATGTGGACGATGTGCTGGCGCAGGTGTTGCTACATTCGTTTGTTCAGGACGGGGCTGCCGATTTCGATGTGGCGCTGGTGAACAAAGGAAGCCTGTTGGCTCCGGCATTTACGGATTTGATCAACCGGTTCTGCGGCAGAACCGACATCGAGGTTGGCTTCTGTCCCAACGGGCCGACACCGGAAGAGGGGCTGTTTCTCCGCCCTGTATTGGAGGAAAGCGAAGGCCTGCTCCCCTACGACCCGGACACGAAGAAGTGGCCGGATGCGGTTTCGCTGCTCCGGCGCCACCTCGCATCGATCCCCGATCGGAGCGGGGTCTATGTCTCGATTGGCTTTTGCACCATTCTGTCCCGGTTTTTGGAATCGGGTCCTGATGAATATTCCACATTGACCGGGGTTGAACTGGCAACCCGCAAGCTTCGGTTTGTCTCTTTGATGGCCGGGAATTTTGATGCGCAGGTCATGCAGAATCCAACGCCGGAAAACGCAGAGCATAATATCGTGAAGGACATTCCCTCAGCGGTTCAGGCGATTACGTTGTGCCCGGTTCCGATGGTTTTCAGCGGGTTTGAGGTCGGAGTCGAATGCTGTTTCCCTCGTCGGGTCGTTCGGGAAGAGATGAATTGGTGTAAGTTCAACCCGCTGAAGATGGCCTATGGGTTGTACCTCGGCATGGAGCATGACCGACCCTTGTGGGACCTGACCAGTCTGCTGCATGCCGTGTTCCCCGACGAGGGTCATTTCGATGTCTCCGAGCCGGGAACCGTTACGGTTTCGGACAGCGGACACACGATGTTTCATCCCGACGCGTCAGGGTTGCATCGCTATTTGATTTTGAAAGACGAGCGGCTTCCCGAAATCATCGATCTTTTTTCCAAGGGATGCTCGCGGCGCTTCGACAGCGCCTTTGAACCGGCCTTGGCAGCGGAATGCCGCTCCGCAGAGGAGCTTGCCACGGAACGGTGCATGGCTGGTTTTAAGGAGCCGAATTATGTTTAGAAATTGCCATAGTGCAGTTCTGCTGGCTGGAATCTTGATGGCGGATCCCGCTGGAGCGACGCAGGAAGATCTATTCAGGAATCCACCGCCGGAGTTCCGCCCGCTGATCATGCAGCACGACAAGCCTATACGGGATTCGGGCGCGTTGGACTACCTGCGGGTGCGCCGGGCCGGAGGGTTCGTCATGGATGCCGGAGGAAGCAAGACCCCGTCGGGGCGCGACGTGTCCGACGAAGAAACCTTCATCAACCCCACCTATCTGAACGTCCCTGAAAACTTTAAAAGGCTGGCTACCGTGCTTCAACAGTTGAAGTCCGATGGCCGGGGAGCCTGGCTCTATGACGAGTATGCCTATCCCAGCGGATCGGCGGGCGGTCTGGTTTTGGCCGACGGGCACGATGAATATGCGGCACAGGTGGTTCGCTTTCGCGTTTTCAAAAAAGGCGAGCAGGTTGTGCCGAAAAGCGATGCGGTTGTGGTTTCCTGCGTTGCCCTGCCGATGCAGGACAGCGTGGTCGATCTCAGCCGCGCGCAGGATTTGACCAACGAGGCCCGCAGGGGATCTTTTTTGTGCGATGTCCCCGACGAGGCATGGCGCGTTTGTCTTCTTGAAAAGGATTATTCCGACACTTGGAAACGGCACAACATGGGACGACGTTTGCTAAATGTGCTGGATCGTGATGCGGTCGGTCGGTTTATTGCAATAACCCATCAAAAGTACGTCGAGGAGCTAGGTTCCGGCCTGCGCAATGTCCAGGCATTCTTTACGGATGAACCGCAGTTCGGCAGTGCCGAATTTTGGGGCAAGTCCGGACTGGAAGAAGCCGACCCGATGATCCAGTGGACCGACGAGCTCCTCGCGGCATTTGAGAAAAAGAAGGGCTATGGCCTGGTTCCCATTCTCCCGGCCTTGTTCATGGATGCCGGACCGCAGACGGCCAAGTACCGCTATGATTTCTATGATGTGCAAAGCGACCTGATGGCGGAAAACTATTTCGGCCAGATCCAGACATGGTGCAATGGCCATGGGATTCTTTCCTCCGGGCACATGCTGCTCGAGGAATCGCTTCTTTTCCATGTGATGTTCAGCGGGAGCGCCTTTAAGAACTGGATGCGGCAGGATCTTCCGGGAATGGATCTGCTGGGGGCGATGCCATACCGGAGCATGGCGTTCCATTGGGAGCCAAAGTCGGCATGGTCCACAGAGGACATCTCCTGCAAAATGGTTTCGTCCATGGCCCATCTCCAAGGGAGGAAAGGCGCGTTTTCCGAAAATTTTGCCACTGCGGAAAAAGCGTCGTTGCGGGATGTCCTGGGGACGGTCGCCTGGCAGTACAGCGAAGGCATCACCCATATGGCGACGTACACCATTCAAAACACCCTTTCGGCGGAAGACTATGCGAAGTTCTGCGATTTCTGCGGGCGCCTGGCCCTCTTCGCCCGCCGCGGCGTGCCGGGTTCCAGGATTGCGGTCCTTGTGCCGGAGTCGTCCGTGTGGGCCGCCTATGTTCCGCCATCCGGCGGCGGCTTCGAGCGGTATTTCAAGGACAATCCCGCCGCAACCGAAATCGATGCCGGGTTCCGCAAGACATGTGAAACCCTGCTGGCTGCGCAAAAGCAGTTCGAGTGCGTTACCGACGAGCTGTTGCGCCAGGCAACGGTGCGGGATGGATATTTGATGATCGGCCCCATGAAGTTTTCAATGCTGATTTTGCCGGAGGTGCGTTTTGCCGGTCCGGGCATTTTGGAGAAACTAAGCGAATTTGTGGCATCGGGTGGCTACGTCCAGTTTGTCGGGGCTCTTCCTTCCCAGGACGGGAAGACCGGCCAATCCGCCAAGGTGGCCCTTGAGGCGGAAAAACTGATTCGGAGTAATCCCGGTCACGTCAGCAAGGAACCCAAGGTTTCGTTGCCATGGATCGAGCACAACTGTCTGGACGATGTTGTCTGGAGCGGTGATTCCGCCGTGCGCATGCTCGTCAAGAATGACGGGGATGAAACCATCATTATTCTTGCAAACCCGTCGACGGATCCGGCCAAAGGCCGACTGGGCGTTGCAGCGGGAAGGAAGGCGGAACTGTGGAATCCAGAGACGGGGGAAACCAGCCCGTTGAATGGCAGCGCCCTGGAGATTGAATTGCAGCAGAAGACGGCCTGCGTCGTGACCCTGCGCTAATCTGGAACAAAAATTGATATGACAAAGGAAAAACACAAGCCGGTATCGCTGGCCCAGATCTTCGGCTACGCCCTCGGCGAAGGAGCCGTTTCCATTACCATGAATGGCATCTCCAACTTCGCGATGCTCTACTACACGCAAGTGCTGGGACTCAGCGCGACGTACGCCGGAATCGCCCTGAGCGTCACGACGCTCTGGGATGCCGTCACTGACCCGGTCATGGGACACATCACCGACAACACCCGCAGCCGCTTCGGGCGGCGCCATCCCTACCTGCTCTGGGGCGGCCTTGCGCTGGCCGTTTCGTTCTTTCTGCTCTGGGTGCTGCCGGGTAAATTTTCTTCGGCCTCCGGGATCTTCTGGTGTGTCCTGCTCATCAACCTTGTCGTGCGCACCGCCGTCACCGTCTTCGTGGTTCCCTACACCGCGCTCGGTTTCGAAATCTGCCCGGACTATGTCGACCGCTCCCGGCTCCAGGGCGTTCGCTACTTTATCAATCAGGTCGTGAACCTGGTCTTCGGCGCCTTCGCGTGGACCCTCTTCTTTAAAGACAAAACCGCCGCCGACGGCAGCCGGATCGACGGTACGCTGATTCAAAGCAACTACCTGACCATGGGTGTCGTACTGGCCGTAGCCACCTTCGTGATGATTGTCTTCTGTATTCTCTCCACCCGCCGCCACGTCAAAGACAGCCGTGCGCTCCCGATGGAAGGCAACACCCTGAAAGCCTTCTTCCACGACCTCGCCGCCATCTTCAAAGACCGGATCGCCTGGTATGTCTTCGGCTTTTTCGGAATCGCCCAGCTCGCCATGCTGCTGGTCTCCCAGATCCAGATGTTCACCTATGTGCACTACATGCAGTTCACCTCCACCGAAAAAACCTGTGTGCACGGTGCCGGTATGGTCGCCTTTGCGCTGGGTTCGCTCAGCCTCTCCCGCCTCGTCAAACGCTATGACAAAAAACCGGCCGGCTACATCGGCATTGCGATCAGCATGCTGGGCGGACTGGCCCTGTTCGCGATCTTTAGCGGAGGGCTGCTTGCGCCGAAAACCATGTGGGGAACCATACCCGTTGCAACCGTTCTGTTTGGACTCTGCCAGGGAATGTGGTGGGGCGGCTGCGGCATCCTCGTTCCGCTGGCGCTCTCCATGATCGCCGACATCTCCGCGATCAACCAGCACCGCACCGGCCTGTTGAAAGACGGCAGCTACTCCGCCGTCTTCAGCTTCTTTATGAAAGCCGCCTGCTCCGTCGGTCTGCTGATCACCGGCTGGCTGGTCACCTGGGCGGGCATCGTCTCCGGATCGGAAACGCAAACCGCAGAAGCCGCCCGGAACATTTCGGTCATGACCTTTCTCTCCGGCCCGATCATCGTTTTGATTTCGTTTTTCATCCTGAGAAAATATCCGATTGATCGCGCCTTTATGGAGAATATACAGGCGGAACCGGCGGCTGATGGAAAAAGGAGCATATGAAGCCGATACTTGTTATAGGAAGTTCAAACACCGATTTGGTTGCGTCTGTGGAACGGCTGCCGGGCGAAGGCGAAACCGTCATGGGCAGCAGCCTTCAGAAATTCACCGGAGGCAAGGGGGCCAACCAGGCGGTGGCCGCTGTTCGTGCCGGTGTGCCCGTGGCGTTTGCCGGAGCGGTGGGAACCGACGCGTTCGGCGATGAAACTATTCAGGCATTTCAAACCGACGGACTGGATCTCCGCTATCTTCGGCGCACAGAATCCGCGCCGTCCGGAACGGCGCTGATCGCGGTTGATCGCAACGGCAGAAACCAGATTGTTGTCGTGCCGGGCGCGAATGGCTTGGTGGATCGGGAACAGATCGACACCATCGAGTTTTCCGAATTCGGCTTGGCGGTATTCCAACTTGAAATCCCTCACCCGGCGGTTTGGCATGGGTTGAAGAAAGCCCATGAAGCCGGATGCATCACCCTCTTGAATCCGGCTCCGGCCGCGACCGTTCCTGCGGAAATCCTCGCGCTGGTCGACTATCTGATTCCCAACGAGCACGAACTCAAAATCCTTTCGCAAAACGGCGGAACAGTGGAACAGATGGCGAAAGTGATGCTCGATACAGGGGTGAAAAATCTGATTGTCACACTGGGATCCAATGGGGCAGCCTGCTTCAGCCGCGAGGGACAAATTTCGGTTCCCGCGCCGGGAGTGCCGGTCGTCGATACGGTCGGCGCCGGCGACTGCTTCGTCGGGGTTTTCGCGGCGGCCTTGTACAAAGGATTCGATATCGAACAGAGTCTGGTTTACGCGGTATCCGCCGCCTCCCTGTCCGTCGGAAAGGCAGGCGCACAGGCTTCTTATGGCGACTGGGATGCAATACAAGAATTGGCGGCCACCACCTGACCCTTCCGGCAAGGTGGCCCGGCGGACTGGAAGAAAGGAAAAAGCACCATGAAACACTTCATCCTATCTGCGATCCTCTGCACTTGCTGTAGTTTATCCGAAGCCGTTCCCGTACGGCTCATCTTCGACACCGACATGGGCAACGACGTGGATGACCTCATGGCACTGTGCATGATCCACAATCTACAGAGGCGCGGCGCCTGCGACCTGCTCGCCGTGACGATTACGAAAGACCATCCGCAGGCGGCGGCTTTCGTCGATGCGGTGAATACGCTCTACGGCTATCCCGACATTCCCATCGGCGTCGTGCGCGACGGTGCGGCGAAGGAAGCGGGCAAGTTCAACCTTCTCTCCGATGAAAAAAATGCGGATGGCTCGCTGCGATATCCCCATGATTTGAAAAGCGGGGCCGATGCTCCCGAAGCCGTCGGCTTGCTCCGCAAAGTGCTCGCCGCGCAACCGGATGGAAGCGTCGTCATAGCCCAGGTTGGTTTCTTCACCAATCTTGGCCGCTTGCTCGACTCGAATCCCGATGAATATTCGCCATTAGGCGGTCGCGAACTCGTTTCGAAAAAAGTCAGAGTCCTCAGCATCATGGCCGGAGCCTTCCAGACGGTGCAGTGGGACACGCGGCACCTCGAATACAATGTGAAGCTTGACGTGCCGGCCGCGCAGAACCTCGCGAAAAACTGGCCCACGCCCGTTGTGTGGAGTGGTTTCGAGATCGGGATGGCCGCGGCCTTCCCGCATGTCGTCATCGAGCAAGATTTCGGCTACATAGCACATCATCCGCTCAAGGAAGCGTACTACCTCTACAACCCGCCGCCGCATGACCGCCCCACATGGGATCCAACCGCCGTGCTCTATGCCGTGATGCCGGATCGCGGCTACTTCGATCTTTCTCCACCCGGCGAAGTCACGATCGCGAATGACGCCGCCACCAGCTTTCGTCCGTCAAAGGACGGCAAAGGCCGCCATCGCTTCCTTGTGATGAATCCCGAGCAAACCGCCCGCGTCCGGGAAGCCATCGTACAGCTCTGCGTGGAACCTCCGCCGCCGAAAAAATGATGGAAACATCAATCGGAAGGAATATTTCCGCAAGATTAAGGAATGCCAATGCCCCGCACTGTGGCGGGGCATTTTAGGTTTGATCCGTCAGGAATTCAGCGGTGCGGACGGCTTCCGCCACTTCTGTGTTGGCCGTGGCCGCCATGGCGCGGCCCGCCTCCGGAACGCGGACGGCCACCAGACGGGGCGTCGCTGCGCGGTGGGCGTCGCTTGCGCGGCGGTGCGGGTGGAAGCTCTTGGAGCAATTCTTCCGGCGCCATGGTGCATTTGAGCGGCGCTCCGAGCAGTTCCTCGATCGCGGGAAGCTCGAACGATTCCATTTCGCAGGCAAAGGTGATCGATTTGCCCAACGCCCCGGCGCGGCCGGTGCGGCCGATGCGGTGGACGTAGTCGTCCGGATTTTCCGGAATGTTGAAGTTCACGACGTGGCTGACGCCATCGACGTGGATCCCGCGCCCGGCGACGTCGGTGGCGACGAGCACCTTGACCTTGCCTTCGCGGAAGTCTTCGAGAATGCGCATGCGCTTTTTCTGCGTCACGGCACCGGAGAGCATTTCGCACTTGATGCTGTAGCGCTCCAGCTCCTCGGTCAGCCGCTCGGTCTGGTCACGGCGGTTGGCGAAGACGATAATCCGGTCGGGATTGTCGTTCTTGATGATGTTGTAGAGCAGTGGGAATTTTTCCTTATCGGTCACGATGAAGACCTTCTGGTCGACGGTGTCGACGGCGACCTGCTCGGGTTCGATGTCGATACGCACGGGGTCGGTCATCCACGCCGCAGCGAGGCGCATGACATCGTCCGAGAGCGTCGCGCTGAAGAGCACGGTCTGGCGCTTTTCCTTCGGAGGGGTTTTGTAGATGATGCGGCGCACGTCGGGGATGAAGCCCATGTCGAGCATGCGGTCGGCCTCGTCGATCACCATGATTTCGGTGAAGCCCAACTTGACAACACCCTTGCTTTCGAAATCCATCAGGCGGCCGGGCGTGGCGACAACGATATCGATTTGGTCGTCTTCGAGTTCGCGCTGCTGCTTGTTGTAGTCCATGCCGCCGTAAAGCACGACGGTGCGCAGGCCCGTGTACTTGTTCAACCCTTCGGAATCGTGGCCAATCTGCATCGCCAGTTCGCGGGTCGGCGCCAAGATGAGCGCGCGCGGACATCCTTCACCTTGCTTCTGCAGGGGATTGTTCAGGCAGTGGTTGATGATCGAGATCAAAAACGCGGCGGTCTTGCCGGTACCGGTCTGCGCGCGGCCGGCCATGTCCGCGCCCTTGAGCGTGCCGGGCAGGATCTCGCCCTGGATCGGCGTGCAGTATTGCCAGCCCAACTCATGGATGCCGCGCATCAACCGGGGATGCAGGCCCAAATCGTGGAAGCGGATCTTGCCTTCCTGCGGCTCCACCGTAAATTCGGCAGGATCCCACGGAGTCTCTTCAGCCCGGGACTTCGGCGCCTGTTTCGGCAGTGGTTTAAACTGGTTTTCCGGTCGCTCCTCGCGCTCTCTTTCCTGGCGAGGTTGGCGTTCGCGTTCCGGTCGCGGTTGACGTTCACCTTCGGGACGGGATCTCTGTTCACCCTCCGCCCGCGGCCTGCGCTCTCCCCTGCGACCGGATTGGCTCCCGCCTTCAGCTCTTGCAGCCTTGCGGGCTTCGTGCGCCAAACGCCGGTCTTCCTCTTCGGGCCGGAAATCGATTTCCGGCTCGGCGGCGCGCGGTGCCTGGGGCCGGTCGCCCTGCGGCTTCCGTGCACGCGGCGGGCGTTCTCCGCCCTGCCCTTGCTGGCGCTGCTGCGGACGCGGTTTCTTTTCGCCGCTGCCCGGAGTCCACTCTTCCCGTTTCGGTTTTGGACGTGGGTTGTTTTTGAATGATGCCGATGCTTGCTGTTGTTGCGTGGTTTCTTGCTTCTTCGGTGCGGCCTTCTTGCCGAAAACCGAAGCGATTTTCTTCATTATGCTCAATGTCTGTCCTTTCGCATCCGAAAGGGAACTGGATAGTGGATTAATGGATGTTTGGATGTCGTTCGTAAAAAATGGTCGTCGCGGCGGTTTCCACCGGGCGGTTCAATGATCCAGTTATCCAAAAATCCACTTGCCCGTCATCCTTCGGATGCTGCTGTTAGTATTTGTTGTATCCAATCGCAGGCCAGACATTGCACGTTTCCGTTGTTTACCGTTTCGTCAAATTTGGCCTGCGCGTCGATGTTCCCCACGGGTCCTCTCAGGACAGCCATGGGAACGGGCTCGGAGGTGTGCCCCTTGAGGGCCACCGGCGTACGATGGTCGGTGCACAGCAGCAGGGTATAAGGCTCGCCCGCATCTTCCAACCATTGGAAAACCGGCGCGACTACCCTCGAATCGAACTCTTCGATCGCCTGCGTCTTCAACTGTGCTTTGCCCATGTGCCCGCATTCGTCCGGGGCTTCGATGTGGATGAAGACAAAATCGTCTTGCTCCAAAATCGCGAGCCCCGCGTCTACTTTGCCCTGGTAGTTTGTATCCAGGAAGCCGGTCGCACCGTCAACATCGGGTGCTTTCAAACCAGCCAGTTTTGCGAGTCCCTTCAGAAGGTCGACCGCGGAGACCACTCCGCCGCCCAACCCATAGAGGGATTGATATGTTTCCAGCTGCATGGCATTGCCTTGCCCCCACAGCCAGATTTGCGTTGCGGGCTTTTTCCCTTCCGCAATACGCTTCATGTTTACGGGATGATTCGCGAAAACCTCCTTCGAGCACTCCATAAGCTCGCGGATCTCCGCCTGCCGATCCCCTGCCGGCACATGTTCGCCTACCGGTTTATCGGTAATCTCGTGCGGCGGCATGCATGCGCATCCCGCCGGTCCACCGTCCCAAATGAGCAGGTGGCGATATTGCACGCCGGGATGGAAGGTTAGCCCCTCGCGTCCCAGCTTTTCCTGAACCGACGCGATCAGCGCCCGCCCCTCTTCCGTCGTGATATGGCCGGCGGAATAGTCGTCCATCATCCCGTCGACCACCGTCACCAGATTGCAGCGAAACGCCACATCCGACGGTTTCATCGGGATTTCCGCCCCGGCGGCCTCGATCGGCGCGCGGCCCGTATAGTTCAGCGCCGCGTCGTAGCCGAGCAGCGCCATATTGGCTACATCGCTGCCGGGCGGCATGCCCTCCGGTACGGTCTGTACCATCCGCACTTCCCCCGCCGCCGCGATCTTCCGGATCGTCGGGATATTCGCCGCCTGCAGGGGTGTTTTATTTCCCAAGACCTCGACGGGATAGTCGCCCATCCCATCACCAACCAAAACCACAACCTTCATATACGAGTCCAAATTCCTGATTAATGCGCGCGAATGTCTCCGAAAAGCCCCTCGAAGGCAACTCTTTAGCAAATCTAATTAGCCGCTCGTATACGCGCTGCGGAAGCGGGCGGGACTTCCGGGTCGCATTCGCTTGCCAGCAAACGGGAGGCAGGTATATTGGCGGGCAGGATAATTAAGCAAGAAAAGGAAAGTCCATGAAAAGTCCGATGCTACCTTCCGAACATCAGGCCGCCCGGCAGAAAACTTTGGAACTGGGTCGCAGCGGCGACCCGGCGACGCTTCCCGATCTGATGAACCTGCTCGCGCTTCCGTCCAACGACATCCAGCGCCTAGCGGTATCGGCCATCGGGAAATTGGCTGCTTTTGGTGCGGATGCCAGGCAGGCAGTGGCGGCGTTGGCACTTGTTGCCATGAAAGGGCGCCATCCTCAGACGCGGCAGTATGCGATCCGGGCGCTGGTGAAGTATGGCGCGGCGGCGCGCGGGCATGTCCACGACCTACACGATATGGCGCGCAATCCCGCCCAACCCGACTATGTGCGTGCGGCAGCCAAAACGGCGGCCGATGCCATCGCGCTGGCCGCACAGGACGTCGAAACCATCGTGCTCCATCGCTGCCAGCGTTGCAACGCCGCCCTGTCGGAGAAGGAGCACGCTCGTTCACAGGAAGTTTTCCAGCGGAATTTCTGCGATCGCTGTTTCGATGAGGTGTTTCTGGAACGTCGCAATTTTGAAACACAGGTGGAGCTCAACAAAACCGTCGAAGCGCGCGATGGAACACTTGTACAGTCGAAGGGCGAGAAACGGATTGCCGAGTGGTTGACCGACCATGGCATAATCTACCGGTACGATTCAAAATACCGCATCATTGCCGAGTTCCAGATCCGTCCGGATTTTTATCTGCCGGAGCTGGACGTCTACATCGAGTATTGGGGAATGGACACGCCGCAGTACAAAATGAGCATGTACAAGAAGCAGCTTCTCTATCAGCAGGAAGGCAAGCGGCTGGTTTCGGTCTATCCCAAGGATTTGCCTAATCTCGACCGGCTGCTGACGGAAAAACTGGGCCGCTACTGACCTTATGCGAAGCTATCCGTCGACTCGCTACGCTTGCCGACGAGATCCGCTGGCAAGCGTAGCGAGTCAATGGTTGAACTACTTCACCGCAGCACCGGGGCCGATGGAGCCGTCGACGGTGACAAGTTTGAGCGAGTCGCCGAGGGAGGCGGCGAGGAGCATGCCTTGCGATTCGACGCCGCGCAGTTTGGCGGGTTTGAGGTTGGCGACGACGACGATGGTTTTGCCGATCAGCGATTCGGGCGTGTAGTGCAGGGCGATGCCGGCGACAAGCTGGCGCTTTTCCGTTCCGAGATCGATCTGGAGCTTGAGCAGCTTGTCCGCCCCTTCGATCTTTTCGGCGGCGAGCACAACGGCGGTCTTGAGCTGGACGTTCATGACCTGATCGAAGGTGATGAGGCCGTCTGGCGGCGGTGTGGAAGGCGAGGGCGCCGTCCCTCCAGCTTTCGGGGGCTTGACGGGCTGCTTGGCTGGCGCAACGCGGCTGGAAGCCGCGTCTACTTTTTCGACTTCGATGCGGGGGAAGAGCGCGCCGGGCTGGGAAATGGCAGAGCCGGGAATGAGCACGCCGAATTTGGAGAGCTTGCCGACGTGCGGCTTGGCGTCGGCCATGCCGAGGGCGGTGCGTAGTTCGAGCATCTTGGCGGGCATGACGGGATAGAGCAGGCCGGCGCAGACGCGCAGGCATTCGGCGGCGGTGTAGAGGCAGTGGTTAAGCAGCTCTTCTTTTCCTTCCTGCTTCGCCAAACTCCAAGGTGCGCGTTCCTGCAAATAAACATTAATCATCCGAACCGCTGACATGATAGATCCAACTGCGCTATCAAGTTTCATCGCACTAATCTTCTCCCCAACTTCGGTAGATATGGCCGACACAGCGATCCATATGTCCTGCTCCATACCCGGGTTGTTTTCAATGGGATCATTGGTGTCAACCGAGTTTGAACGCACAGGTATTTTCCCATCGCAATATCGGTCGATCATGCTGAGGACGCGGTTGGCGACGTTGCCCAAGTCGTTGGCGAGGTCGGAGTTGTAGCGCTTCACAAACGCTTCCTCGGTGAAGGAGGCGTCCTGGCCAAGGGTCATTTCGGCGATGAGGAAGTAGCGGAAGGCGTCGACGCCATAGTTGTCGATCATGTCCATCGGGTTGACGACATTGCCAAGCGATTTGCTCATTTTGGTGCGACCGGTCAGCCACCAGCCATGGGCGAAGACGGTCTTGGGCATTTCAACACCCATGGCCTTGAGCATGGTCGGCCAGTAGACGGTGTGGGTGGTGAGGATGTCCTTGCCGATGAGCTGGCAGGAGCACGGCCACCATTTTTTGAACTGCTCGTCGTCGGATTTGTAGCCGATGGCGGAGATGTAGTTGATGAGCGCGTCGAACCAGACGTAGGTGACGAAGTCGGAATCGAACGGCAGGTCGATGCCCCACGCGAGGCGCGATTTTGGGCGGGAGATGCAGAGATCCTGCAACTCCTTGTTTTTCAAGAAGCCAAGGGTTTCGTTGGCGCGGAAGGCGGGCTGGATAAAGTCGGGATGGGTTTCGATGTAGTCGATGAGCCACTGCTGGTATTTACCCATGCGGAAGAAATAGTTGGATTCGACGATGGAGTCGACCTTGCGGCCGCATTCGGGGCAGTTGCCTTCAACAAGATCCTTTTCGGCGAAGAAGCGTTCGCAGCCGACGCAGTACCAGCCTTCGTATTCGGCCTTGTAGATTTCGTCCTTCTCGTAGAGTTCCTGCAGGATCTGCTGGACGACGGTCTTATGGCGCGGCTCGGTGGTGCGGATGAAGTCATCGTTGGTGATTTCAAGGCGTTTCCATAGTTCCTGGAAGCGGATGACGGTCTGGTCGCACTGCTGCTGCGGGGTGATGCCGTTCTTGTCGGCAGCTTGCTGGACCTTCTGGCCGTGCTCGTCGGTTCCGGTGAGGAAGTGGGTGGGCACGTCGAGCAGGCGGTGGTAGTTGGCGAGCACGTCGGCGAGGATGGTCGTGTAGGAGTGGCCGATGTGCGGCTTGTCGTTCACATAGTAGATCGGCGTCGTGACGTAGTAGTGGTCGGGCTTGTTGCTCATGGCTTTTTCCTCGGATTCAAAACAGGCGGGCATTGTAGAGGGATTGGGCGGCATTTCAACGATTTATCCCAACATTGAAAAAAACCGCCCGGCGGGTGCGGGGCGGCTTTTGGCATATTTTCAGACCCTGGAAACGACCGGAACCTAGAAGTCGTAGCTCAGGCCGGCAATGACGGTGGTATCGTTGTAGGCGATCCCCGGATCGGGCATGTTGTCGTACTCGTCGCGCAGCTCGACAAACAGCGCAAGCTTGTTGTTCACCTTGCTCTTCACGCCGGTCACCAGCAGCCCGCTGCCGTTGTCGGTATCCTTGACATCCGCACTGTATTCTATGTTGAGGTAGTAGCTGGCGGTTTCGCTGATGTTCCAGAGATAGTTTCCGGCGGCACGGTATTCCGCAAAGTCCTCATCCCCAGCGTCGGTGTCTTCGTGGACATAGTTGATACCGCCGTTGGCATCCAGTTTCATTTTGGCGTTATTGATGAAGTAGTAGCCGATGTTCGGACCGATTTTGACGCGGTAGTTGATGTCCTTGAGCGCATCGTTGTAGATTTCGCCGAATGCTGCGGCGTACCATCTGCTACCTTCGCCCAGCTTCAACCGGTATTCCGATTGGCCGCGCAGCTGGCCTTCGGTCTGGTCGCCTTCGGTATTGCCGTATTCACCATAGAGGCTGCTGATCCAGTCGCTACCCGGCGAAGTCCGGTCGCCCTTGAGGCTCATTGTGTAGAGCGTCTTTTCGGTATTGCCCGACTTGTAGGTCGCACCAAGGGCCAGACTGCTTTTCCAAACCACGTTCGTATCCGCATCAGCCGCAAAACCCGCCACCGGAGCAACCACCAGCGAAGCCAATACAATCCCTTTAACCATCCTCATTGCATTTCTCCTTTTGTTAAGACGGCGGAGTCTAAAATAAGAAGCCTTGCGCCAACAACTTTTTAAATTCCCATTTTTTCGTTTGTTCTTCCTGTTTTCCGGGCCAGTTCCGTGTGCTACCGTTCGCGCATGTCTGGCAAAAGCGCGCAACAATGGATCGATGAACTGGAACTGGCACGCCATCCGGAAGGTGGATGGTTCCGGCGGGTGTACGAGTCGGAGTTGACGGTGGACGGGTCGCGTCCGGCCATGAGCTCGATCTACTACCTGCTCGAAAGCGGCGACTTTTCCGCGCTCCACCGGTTGAAGAGCGACGAGCAATGGCACTTCTACCACGGGGCTCCCATCACGATCCACATGCTTGATGCGGGAGGCCGATACACCCAGACCACACTCGGAACAAAAGGCCCGTTCCAGTGCACGGTCAAGGCCGGCCAACTGTTCGGGGCAACGGTTGGAAACGGCTACGCACTGGTGGGCTGCACGGTCGCGCCGGGGTTCGACTACTCCGGCTTCGAGCTGCCGGCTCGCGGCACGCTGCTGCGTGATTATCCACTACATGCGGAGATGATCGGTCGCCTAACCCGTTGAACAAAGCCTTCTTATTTAGATGGTTCCCCGGTTGACAGCCCCGTCCACACGCCTAAAATGCCCTTGTTAACAAAAGGAGTCACCAATGCCGTACAGACAGACGAAGGAAGTGCTGGACCAGGCGCGGAAGTTCCACCAGCGGTTGGGAAAATTCTACGACGACCTCAAGGACAACGCGTCGGTGGAACACACCCGCGCCCTGCTCGACTACATGAGCCGGCACGAAACCTACCTCGACCAATGCCTGCAGGAATTCAAGGACCAGGTTTCCGTCAACGTACTCGATACCTTCATGCAGTACGGCTCCGACGCATCGTCGCAAGTCCACATCGACCGCTTCGTGATCAAGCCGGAAATGTCGGTGGACGATGTCGTTGCGGCGGCCATGCACTTCGATGCCTGCCTGATCCAGTTCTACCGGGAAATGGCCACCAAAAGCTCGAACGCCAAGGTGCGCGAAGTGTTCGAAAACCTGCTGGTGATGGAGCAGCACGAGCAAATCGAACTCAGCAAGCAAACGCTGGAACTCAGTTCGCTTGAAGCGCAAAACAAGATTTGATTTCCAGACCTTGGCACTTTGCGATACCGTGCCGACATGATTTACAAATTCGAAGACCGCACCCCATCCCTGCCCGCGGAATACTACGTGGCCGACTCCGCCATGGTCATCGGCGATGTCATCCTCGGCAACCAGTCCAGCGTGTGGTTTGGTGCCGTGCTGCGCGGCGACATCGAACCGATCACCCTCGGCGAACGCAGCAACATCCAGGACAACTCCGTCGCCCACACCAGCAAAGGGAAAGCCGTCGTCATCGGCAGCGACACCACCATTGGCCACAAGGTCATGCTGCATGCGTGCACCGTCGGCAACAACTGCCTCATCGGCATGGGCGCCATCCTGCTCGACGGTTGCGAGATTGGCGACAACTGCCTGATCGGCGCCGGAACGGTCGTGGGGCAAAACCGCAAGATCCCCGCCGGTTCGCTTGCCGTCGGCTCCCCCGCCCGTGTTATCCGCACGCTCAGCGACGAGGACATCGACACGGTCCGCCGATATGCCGAGCGCTATGTCGCCCTCCAGGCCCGCTACCGCAACGGCGCGCTGACGGTTCTGTAGAACGAACGCCTATTTTTTCGCCTTCTTGCCTGCGGGCTTGGGATACAGCCGCCTGAGGCCAGGCGGAAGCGTTTTTGCCGCACGGACGCGTTCTTCAAGCAAGGCGTCCATCCGCGCGATCTGGTCGCGGTATTCCGGATTGTCCGCCTGGTTGGTCATTTCCTCCGGATCGGTGGAGCGGTCGTAGAACTCGATCATGTCCGGCCCGCCGTCGCCCCACTTGGTGTAGCGGTAGTTGCCGGCGCGCACGGTGTAGCCGCCCGGCATCTGCGTCAGCGTACTCTCGCGCACCGAAACCGAAGGATCGGCCACGACCGGCGCAAGACTGACTCCGGAAACCATCGCGGGTTTCGGAAGCCCGGCCAGGTCGCTGAACGTCGGATAGAAGTCGATCATCTCGGCGAAGGACCGCGTTTCCGTACCGCGCTGCGGCATGCCCGGCGCGGAAATGATCAGCGGTACGCGGCCGGCGTTTTCGAAGAGCGTCATTTTCTGGAAGTGGTCGTGTTCGCCCATGTGGTAGCCGTGGTCGGACGTGAACAGCACGACGGTGTTGTCCTTCAGCCCCGCCTCATCCAACCCTTGGAGAACCCTCCCGACCTGCGCATCGAGGAAGCTGATCGCGGCGTAGTAGGCGCGGATCACCGTTCGGCGCATTTCATCGGACAGCCCGATTGCGGTCTTGTGGGCATGCAGCGTCTTTTGCGCCGGCTCGGGAAGCGTGTCGAAGTAGCCGTCCGGAACCTGCGGCACCACCATGTCCTTCGGATCGTACATGTCGAAATATTTCTTCGGGGAAACGTATGGAGTGTGGGGCTTGTAGAACCCGACGCCGAGGAAGAACGGTTGCTTGGCGGCGGCGTATTTCTTGATCAGCCGGATCGATTCGGTCGCGACGATGCCGTCGGTCTGCTCCTCGTCCGTGCCGTCGGCGGCCAGCCAGCTCAGCCGAGCGCCGAACCCCTTCTTGCCATCGCCGTCGATGCTATGGATGAGGTTTTCCTCGTCCTTGTCTCGCCCTCGCGGATTGACCGTTTCGTTCCACGATGCCGGATCGTCGTGGCCCGGCGTGCCGATTTCACCGGGGTTGCCGTAGTGGAAAATCTTGCCGACGCGCGCAGCGACGTATCCGTTGTTCATGAAGTGCTGGCTCATCGTCACCACGTCCGGCGCACGTTCGCGCAGCAGCGTGTTCAGGTCGTACAGCCCGGTCTGGTCGGGATAGAGCCCGCTCATGAAGCAGTTGCGCGACGGCCCGCAAAGCGGGAAATTGGTGTAGGCATCGCGGAAAATGCGCCCTTCGCGCGCAAGGCGGTCGATGTTCGGCGTCTTGATGATGCGGTTGCCGTAGCAGCCGAGGTTGTCGTTGAGGTCGTCGGCAATGATGAACAGTACGTTGGGCTTGGCTGTGCCTTTCGCCGACACGGTTGAACACAGCGCCGTGGCACCGACGGTTTGGATAAAACATCTTCTCTTCATAGTCAGCTCCCCTGCTCCACCGGCGCAACCAGGCGCAACCCGCCCGTCGACACATCGGCTCTCCACACATATACCTCGACACCCGCGGCTTTGGCAACTCCAAGCGCGGCGGCGTATTGCGGGTCGATCTCGCGCGCGACACGGAAGGCGGTTCCGGCGGAACGGGGAACAACATAGAGCATCGCGGCGCGGTGTCCGGCCTTCACAACGTCCACAAGTTCGTCGAGATGCTTCCGTCCGCGCTCGGTGACGGCATCGGGAAAGGCATGGCATCCGTCGGCCGCCAGCAGCGTCACGCTCTTGACCTCGACATAGAAAAGCTCGCCGCCGGAGCGCAGCAGCAGGTCGAAGCGACTGTTGCCGAAGGTTTGCTCGCGCAGCACTTCGGCATAGCCGGAAAGCGCGGGAATCCAACCCTTGGAAACCGCCTCGAACGCCACTTCGTTGGCGCGGCCGGTGTTGACGCAGATCCAGCATTGGCCGTTGTGAACAAGTTCCCACGTGTAGCGGTATTTGCGTTTCGGGTTGCCGCTATCGGAAAGGGCGACGCGCCAACCAGGCTCGGCGCACGTCGTCATCCGCCCGGTGTTTGGACAGTGCGCGGTAACCACCGTGCCGTCGTCCAGCTCGACATCGGCGAGGAAGCGCTTGTAGCGCCGAAGCAACGTGCCGAAAATCAGCGGCGCGTCGAACGTCATGGGGTCGGCTTTTGGTTCCACGCGACAATGCATTCGTCGATGGTAAGTTCGTAGCGCTCGTTGCAGAACTGGCATTGGATGCCGACGTTCTCGCCCTTCTTCACGATTTCCATCCGGTCGGGGATCGGCAGGCTGCGGACGACCGCGGTCATTTTATCGCGGTTGCAGGTGCATTGGAATTTCGGCGCAGGGCAGGTTTCCACATGGAGTCCCTCGTAGCCCGGCTCGTCGCCCATCAGCGCCTTGGCGATCTGTTCGAAATATCCATCGGCATCGCTGTCATGGCCGAGCAGGTCGCGGAAAACGGAGTCGTCCATCCGGCGGCGGATGCGGTCGAAGCGTTCCAGATCGGTATTGGGCAAAGCCTGGATCATCCAGCCCTGGCAGAGTTGTACGGGGTTTTCCGGGTCGGGGTTGAAGCCGATCAGGACGCTCATGCCGGTTTCGACCTGGTCGGAAATGCAATAGTGGTAGGCCAGATCGTTCACGGCATCGTGCAGCGAAATCGGCGTCGTACCAGTGTTTTCGATGATACCATCCCTGGACACGATCACCTGCAGTTCGCCGACCTCCCCGTACAACTCGTCGTGTACATCGTCATGCAGGCCAAGCTGTGGCGGCGAGATCAGCGAGCGCACGGTGCCATCCTGCCCGGCATCGGCCACGATGGCCCGCAACGCGCCGTGGTATTTCCAGCGGGCGTTCAGCCGACGGCCTTCCGGCAGGACCGCGGCGGCGAGCAGTGCGCCGGTCATGGCGCGGCCGAGGATGTGCGCCGCGGCCGGATCGCAATCGTGGCGGACAATAGCTTCGTTCGCGGAACGAGTCGTTGCGGCATAGGCGAAGGCGATATCAAGCCCCTTGAAGTGGCCTTTGTAGAGTAGATCGTTCATAGCTCGCGTATTCTTCAAAACGGGGCCGGACATTCAAGTTTAATCGGGTCGCCCGATCCCGGATGGCTCAGTTCAAGCGTCTGGGCGTGGAGCATGAGGCGGGCGGCGGGCGTTCCGTAGATGGGATCGCCGACGATGGGATGGCCGATGGATTGCATGTGCAGGCGCAGCTGGTGCGAGCGCCCGGTTTGGGGAAACAATGCGAGCCGGGTGGTTGCCATCCCGCGCTCCAAGACCTTCCATTCGGTGACGGCCTTCTTGCCGCGCACGCAGTCGATCAGATGTTTTGGCGGCAGCCGTTGCTCCATGTCCTTGCGCATCGGGAAATCAACGGTGCCGCAATCCGCCTCGACGACGCCCTCGACGATGGCGATGTAGGTTTTGGCGACCTGCCGGTGTTCGAACTGCAAACCAAGGTTGCGCTGGGTCTCCGGCGAACAGGCGAAGAGGACGAGGCCGGAGGTGTCCATATCGAGCCGGTGCACCACCAGCGCATCGGGAAAGCGTTCGAGTACGCGAAGGTAGAGGCAATCCTGCTTATCCGCCCCCCGCCCCGGAACGGTCAACAACCCCGTCGGCTTGTTCACGGCCACAAGGAATTCGTCACTATGGAGAATGTCCAACATTCGGGAAACGTGCCTGAATCCCGTATCATAGCCGATTCAAAACATTGGAAAATCCACGTTCCGCGGCCTACTCGCTTCAAAGTCGAAAGCAACCCGCTATTTTTGGTTAAATGAAAATATTTAATATTATACTTTGATAATATATATTGTTTTTAAATACACGTTGACATCCATAGGTATTTAGGACTAGAAGGCCCCTAGCTCTTTCGGGCAACGATGCCCGACTGGCAACCAAGGGAGGGTAGAATGAAAATCAACATGACATCCACCATCGCGGGCACACTGCTGCTCGTTGTCACCGCCCACGGGCAGGCATATACCCCGGCATTTTCAGTGGTCAATGGAGGCCCGTCGGGTCTGCCGGGTGATAATGTCTATCAACCTGGCCCAGCCTTGGTTCTTCCAGGCATTGGCGTTTGGGAAGTCGATGCCATTTCGGGCAACCAGCATGGCATTCCGGAAGAGTGGGTGTTTTCGGTCGACATCGGCTCGGTCGGAGCACCAGGTTCTGCCGTGAACCAAGAGGCAACGCTTCCCTTGCCCGGCGACCACCCGGCGGACATCTACAGATCGGCAGGCTTGGGACTCAATGGCTTGGATTGGGATGGCGATGGCGTTGCCAACCCATTGCTTGGTCCTTCGCTGGGCCTGATCGAGCAACCCCCGCTGGGCGACGATGTCGATGGCTTGGAAGTGCATGGGCTTGCGGGCAATATCTACTATTCCCTGAGCCAGGCTTCGGCTGTTGGCATTGGCTTCGATGGCGCAACGCTGTTCTTGAATCCGGCCGCCCCTGGATATGACGCCGCTCCGTCCCCTTTTGCCTTTGCAGCCCAGTTAGGCTTGTTAGGCGGTGGAGCGGACGACCTCGATGCGGTGGTGGTCTACGATGCGAACGGCCTTTGGGATCCGGGCGACCAGATCTTCTTCTCCCTCACAGCAGGATCCGCAACGTTGGCAGCCAACGGCTGGAGCGCGGCGGATATCCTCGTCTCGCAGGGAGGAATTGTTGGCTTGGCCGTATCGGCGGCTCAACTGGGACTTAATGGAGCGACAGACAACATCGACGCACTCGACGTGATCCCCGAACCGAGCGTGATTCTGCTACTCGCAATCGGTGGTGCCGGGTTCTACGCCCGTAAACGGCTGCTACCCTATTGAGTTGATCCGATCCAAAAAACCAGAAAGCCGGGAACGATTTCCCGGCTTTTTCCGTGGGGTGCGCGGGACTTCTTCCGGGTTGTTCGCTAGTTGAAGGTCGAAGCAACAACGTCGTCACCCGTATGCTGGCAATCCGCATGCCGGGACTGATCGATCCGGTGGCAGAGGTTCCGGCAATCGAGCTCATGGACGGAGTAGGGCTTCACCACGCCTTGGCATACGCCGTTTTCATCGAGCTCGCGGAGGGCAAACACAAAGTCGCGGATCAAAAGGTTGTGGGTCAACTTCATGCCCAGCACCTTTGCCCGAAGTTCGTCGCTATAGTGGTGGGTAAAGATCAGTTCGTTGATCCCGTACTGCTCGACCACGTCTTCCAGTTCATCGAAGTTTCCTAGAACGGGATAGCCGTAAACCACCTTTTGGTGTAGCGCAGGATTGTCGTCGATCAGGCCGATAATTTTCCGGGGGGCCTGTTGCTGGTCTTCAAAGGAAGCTTGGCGCAAATAGAGAATGGCGTTTTCGCCGGCGCCGAGGATGAGGGTGCGGGAATCGAAGTCGGGACCGATCGAGCAGCGCAGCCAGGCACCGAGGTCGCGCACCACCCGCAGCGATGCGCGAATGCCGACGATGCCGATCATGGCACCAAGCGAGTGCACTGCCGCTGCAATCAACAACTCGCCACGCGACAGGTCGGTCGTCCATAGCAACGCAACAAACGCCAAGGCTTCGCCGGCCAGCAGTTGGAGCATCAGCACCACCAACTGCGAGCTGCGCGAGCGGGTCCATACCGTCCGATAGGCTCCATACAGGTAGATCGTTGCAAAGGGAATCGTGACGCAGATTGCCAGAAGCGCCTCCGTTACGGGAAAGGAAAGAACCATGCCGAACGTAAAAAACGTCACGGCCAGCAAGCACGCCAAATCCCATCCGATGGCCACCAGCACGCCGATCCTGTTGCGTGGACGGCGCACGCCGTGCAGGACGACCTGGGTGGTGGTCCACAATTCGATTTGCGCCAATTGGCGGACAATCACGTGCAGCACCACGATCATGCCGATCATGAGGAGCGCGGTGCGGTTGGACGTCATGGCCGTTGCGCCGAGCGCAATCAGACAGATGAATCCGGCGGCGGCATAGAGGGAGATTGCGGCCTTGCGCTGGGTCATTCCGCTGCGCATGAGCTTGTGGTGGATATGGTCGAGGTCCGGTCCAAAAATCTTGGTGGCCAGATTGTCCTTCTTGATAATCGAAATCAGCTTGCGCCCTAGGCGCCGCCATACCGCCAGAATCACGTCGAAGACCGGAACACCCACAGCAAGCAACGGCACCAGCAAAGCCACCATCATCGACTGCTTCACATTCGCCTTCAACGACACGGCCGCGAGCATGAACCCGATGAACATGCTGCCGCAGTCCTCGAGGAAGACCGATGCCGGATTGAAATTGTAGCGCAGGAAGCCCAGGCAAGCCCCCGCCAATGCCACCAGTACCAGCGCATCGGTCGGTTGATGAAGCGAAAGCAACATGCCGGCAAGCCCGGCGCTGGCGATCATCCCCAGTCCGGCGCACACCCCATCCATGCCATCGATCAGGTTGAAGGCGTTGATCAGCAAGGTGAACCAAAACAACGTCGCGCCTAGATTGACCAGAAACGGCAGCTGTATGTGCAGGAAGGCCTGGAAGGTGAACCCTCCGAAAAACATCAGCAGCGCAACGCCCAGCTGACCCAATAGCTTGAACCAGGCGCGCATCGAGAACCGGTCGTCGAAAATTCCTACCAGCAGCAGCAGGAGCGACCCGGCGAACACGAACCCCCATTCCGGAAGTTGCATGCTTCCCGCCAGATTCCGCCACGGCCCAAAAAATGCGATGACCAGTCCCAGATGCGTCGCCAGAAACACCGCAATACCGCCGCAGCGGGGTATCGGCGTCTTATGGATCCGGCGCTCCGACGGCTCATCCACCAGCCCCAACATCGGGGCGAGCTTCTTCACCCACGGCACCAGAAGCCACGAGGCCACCAGGCTGGCCAAAAAAACCACTCCGTATTTCACGATAAATCCCATAATCCATGATCCTTCGTCGTCGCTGAAAGCAGAACGGAACGGGTTCCCTTGCTGCCGGCACATTGGCAAATTATAAGCAAATTGCGTGCCTTCGGGAAGTCCCCGTCCTCGAATCGCGGCGATCCTAAAATTCCCCGTCCCAAAAGCAAAGCCATTCGCACATCTATAATTCCCGCTAGACCTCCCTGACTTCAATGACCCGGTCTTGGTCTTTACAAGCCTCCATCCGTCCCTTATCTTGTCCCGCTTTGCAGAAAGGTGGGAAAGCGGTCTGGCCAAATAGGAGTGGCTTTGGTCTACTTCCTGCTGTTTCAATTCGATGACGACAGGCGACGGAAACATGCACAAAGGTCTCCATATAAATCTATTTCTGGCGGGCCGCCCATGCCTCGTGGTAGGTGGCGGAAAAGTGGCCTGGCATAAAATCCAGCTACTACTGGATGCCGGAGCAAAAGTAGCGGTCGTCAGCCCCGAAGTCTGTCCCGAAGTCGGCGAGCTCATCGGACAAGGCCTTGTAATCCACACGCCGCGCCCCTTTGAAGACCACGACGTGGCCGGCGCCACCATCGTCTATGCCGCCACCAACGTCCGGGCAGTCAACCGCAATGTGCTCGAAAGCTGCCGGGCGCAGCATATTCTCTGCTGCTGCGTCGACGGCAACTGGGCGCAGAGCGACTTCACCACCCCCGCCATCACCCGCCGCAACCAGCTGACGGTATCCGTTTCCTCCGGCGGCAACGACTGCCGCCAATCCAAGATGATCAAGAACAGCCTCGCGCGCCATCTGAAAATGATGGAGGCCGCCCACCTCGTCATCGTCGGCACCGACCACAACCACCTGACGGTCGAAGAGCGCGAACCCTTCCACCTGACCGGCCCCCGCTTCGAACGGGCCGGCTTCATGATCATGCAGCTCTGGGGCATCCACGAATTCATGGTGCTCAACACCTGCAACCGCGTCGAAGTCATCGCCGTCGTTTCCGAAGAAACCGCCCGGAACGGCATCCTGCGGCACATCATGGGTTTCACCCATCTCAAGGAAGACAAGTTCTACCTCAAAACCGGCAAGGCCGCCTTCGAACACCTCTGCCTCGTCACCGCCGGCATGCTCTCGCAAACGCCCGGCGAAAACCACATCACCGCGCAAATCAAGGATGCCCTCGAAGAAGCCAAGACGCGCGGCTGGGCCGGCAACATGACCCAGGAATGGGTCTCCTTCGCGCTGCGCGTTTCCAAGGAGATCAAAAACCACGTCGCACCGCTGCTGCACAGCTACGAGATCGAAGACCTTGCGCTAAAATACTGCGAATTCCGCGGCAAGGATCTCTCCGCCTCCACGATCATGGTGCTCGGTGCCGGCATAGTCGGCAAGGGCCTCGTCAAGGAAAGCCTTCAAAAGGTGAAAAAAATCATCTGGTGCTACCACGTCAACAAACCCGAAATTTCCAAGGACTGGAACGGCAAGGTCGAAGTCTGCACCTTCAACGACATGAAGGAACGCATCACCCAGGCCGACATCATCGTCAGCGCCACCGAGGCGCCCGGCCATCTGCTGCACCTCGGCCACGCCCCGTTCTTCAACCAGGAGCGCCCCGTTTTGGTGATCGACCTCGGCATGCCCCGCAACATCGATCCCGAACTCGACGACCTCTCGTCGGACATCACCGTGGTCGACCTCGACGGCCTCAAATACTGGTACCGCCGCGAGCTCACCGACATGAACGACATCCTCTCCCGCAGCCGCGCCATCATTGCCGAACACCAGGATCTCTATGAAAAGATCACCAACAGTTTTCAGGGCGGGAACGCGTCCAAGTAGCCTCGCGCTGACGCAAAGCCGCGCCGCGCTCGACCGCATCGAAAGCCTGCTCGACGGCGTCGCCTTCGAGCAAGTGAAGATCACCTCCGTCGGCGATACCGACCGCACCACCGACCTGCGCGAAAGCCCCGCCGACTTCTTCACCCGCGAACTCGACGCCGCCCTGCTTCGCGGCGACATCGACCTCGCCGTCCACAGCGCCAAGGACCTGCCCGAACCCATGCCCGCCGGCATCGACTGGTACTGGCTCCCCTGGCGCGAAGAGCCGCGCGACGCTCTCATCCTGGCCAAAGGCCGGAAGATTTCCGACCTGCCTGGCAACCCCGTCATCGGCGTCAGCTCCGCCCGCCGCGAAGCCTACTGCACCAAGCGCTTCCCCTCCGCCATCCAGAAAAACATCCGCGGCAACATCGACGAGCGCATCGCGCAGGTCGACAACGGAACCTACGACATCGTCGTCATGGCCGGTGCTGCCCTCGTCCGTCTCGGCATCGAAGAGCGCATCACCGAATGGATCCCGCTCGACGAACTCGAAGTCCCCGAAGGCCAGGGCCATCTCGCCGTCACCTTCCGCGAAGGCGATGAAAGGATGACGGCGCTCCGCAACCTGTTCACGCCGGCCGTCGTCTTCGCCGGCGCGGGCGTGAGCAACAAGGAACTCTGCACCGTCGCCACCCTGCACGCCCTGCAACGCTGCGACATCTGCCTCCACGACTCGCTCATCGACCCCTCCCTGCTCGCCGAACTTCCACCGCACGCCAGCGCCATCGATGTCGGCAAACGCTGCGGTGCCCACAGCAAAGAGCAGCACGAAACCACCCGGCTCATCTGCGAATGCGCGCGGCAGAGCAAACGCATCGTGCGCCTCAAAGGCGGCGATCCCGGCATCTTCGGCCGCCTCGCCGAGGAAACCGAAGCGCTCGAACACCTCGGCATCCCCTTCCGCGTCATCCCCGGCATCAGCGCCCTCCAGGCCGCCACAACCGGCACCGGAATGCTGCTCACCCGTCGCGATATTTCGCGCGGCTTCGTCGCCCTCACCCCGCGCATGCACGGCGGCGGATTGGCCCGTTGCGACGCGGAAATGAAAAGCCAACTTCCGGTCATCTACTACATGTCGATCAAGGCGATCGAACCGATTGCCCGGCAGCTGCTCGACGACGGCGTTCCAGCCGATACCCCGGTCGCGCTGGTCTTCAACGCCGGCGGCGAAGACGAAAACATCATCAAGACCACGCTCGGCGAACTGCCGAGCCAGTCGATGCCCCACTGTGTCAAGCAACCTGGCCTCATCATCGTCGGCAACATCACGGCCTACGCCTACAAGACCGAACTCGGCGCCTTGCAAGGTCGGAAAATCCTGCTCACCTGCTCCGAGGCCATACAGGAAAAGGCCGCCGCGCTCGTCCGCGATTTTGGTGGCCGCCCGATCCAACTCCCCCTGATCCGTTTGAAATGTAGACGCGGCTTCCAGCCGCGTTGCGCAGAATACGACTGGCTGGTCGTCACCTCCCCCTCTTCCGTACGTGCATTCATGGAATTGATTCACGATCAAAAAATAGACTACCGCACCATCCCGAAGATCATGGTTTGCGGACGCGGCACCGCCGACGAGTTCGCGCAATACAACCTCCAAGTCGATGCCCAGCCCGAATCGGACTTCAGCGCCGAAGCGCTGATCGAACTCGCAAAGGCTACCTTGAAACCCGACGACAAAATTTTGCGCGTCCGTTCCGACAAAGCCGGCCCGCAACTCGCCGAAGCCCTGCGCTCCAACGGCGCGGACGTCGAAGACGCCATCCTCTACGACAACGAACGCATCGACCACGGCGATCTGCCCGGTTTCGACGTCGTCTTCTTCGCCAGCGCATCCGCCGTCGACTCCCTCGTCGGCCAATGGGGCACCGCCGCACTCGCCGGAAAAACCATTTGCGTCATCGGCAAACCCACCGCCCAGGCGCTGGAAAAACACGGCCTCCGCCATGATATAATGGCTCGCGAAGCCACGGTGATGGGTGCTATCCATTCATGTGCAGAATATTTCGTAGGAGAAAAACTATGTACCCGGAAATCAGACTAAGACGCCTGCGCCAGAGCGCAGGGATCCGCAGAATGCTGGACGCGCCGCTGCCCGGTCCGGAAAAATTCATATGGCCGGCGTTTGTCATCGACGGCGCGGCAAAGCGCGAGCCGATCGATGCGATGCCGGGGCAGTCGCGGTTGAGCGTCGACCAATTGCTGATCGATCTTGAACCCGTTGTCGAGTCCGGCGTAAACGGGGTCCTGCTGTTTGGTTTGGTCGAGGATTCCGAAAAGGATTACGCCGGCACGGCCGCCTACAACGACAAGGGTGCCGTGCAACGCGCCATCCGCGAGGTGAAATCCCGCTTCCCCGATTTAGTGGTCACGGCCGATGTCTGTGTCTGCGCCTACACGACTCACGGCCACTGCGGCCCGCTGACCGAATCCGGCGATGTGGATAACGATGCCGCCAACGAGGTGCTCGCCAAGATCGCCGTCTCCTACGCCGCCGCCGGTGCCGACATCGTTGCGCCGAGCGCGATGATGGACGGGCAGGTTGAAGCGATCCGCACCGCGCTCGACGCCAACGCCTTCAATCAAACGCTGCTCATGAGCTATTCGACCAAGTTTGCATCGGCCATGTACGGCCCGTTCCGCGAGGCGGAAAAATCGCAACCCGGCAAGGGCGACCGCAAGGGCTACCAGGCGTCGTACGGCGATCTGCGCACCGCGCTGCGCGAGTCGGAACTCGACGAATTGGAAGGCGCGGACATGCTGATGGTCAAACCATCGCTTTTCTACCTCGACGTGCTGGCCAAGATGCGCGAAGCAACCGACCTGCCGATCGCGGCCTACAACGTCAGCGGCGAATATTCCATGCTGCACGCCACCGCCGAACGCGGCTGGGGCGACCTAAAAGGCATGGTGCAGGAATCGTCCGCCGCGCTCGTCCGCGCCGGTGCCGACATCCTCATCTCCTACTGGGCCAACCAGTACGACAAGTACTTCCGCAATTAGGCTGGAGGGACGCTGGCCTCAGCGTCCGGTCATTGAGGACAATGCCCCTCCAAATCCCTATTGGGCTACGCCAAACGTGTAGATGCAGGTTTGGGTATAGGTTTCGCCGGAAGCGAGTTCCGTCGACGGGAAGTCCGGTTGATTCGGGCTGTCGGGATAGTGCTGGGTTTCGAGGCAGAAGCCTTCGCGCCAGTTATAGACCGCGCCGCCTTTGCCTTTGACGTTGTCAAGGAAGTTGCCGGCGTAGAGCTGCACGCCGGGCGCGGTGGTCCAGCATTCGAGCGTGCGGCCGCTGGCCGGATCTAGCACCTTGGCCGCGAGGGTGAGCTCGCCGGCCGCCGATTGGTTGATGCAGTAGTTGTGGTCGTAGCCTGCGCCCGCCCGGTCAATGTTCTTGCCGAGCGGCGTGGGCGACCGGAAATCCATTTCGGTTCCGGCGACGGCGCGCAACTCGCCGGTCGGGATGGCGGTGTCGTCGACCACGGTGTAGCGGTCGGCGTTGATCATCATCAGATGGTCGTAGTGCGTGCCGCCACCCGCGAGGTTGAAGTAGCTGTGGTTGGTCAGGTTGAGAATGGTTTTCCGATCAGTGCGGGCCGTGTATTCGATCCGCAGTTCGTTTGCATCGGTCAGGCTGAAAAGTACCACGACGGTCAACGTGCCGGGATAGCCTTCCTCGCCATCGGGACTGGTGAGCGACATCTTGACGGCATTCTCGCCCACGATTTCCGCGTCCCACAGCTTCTTGTCGAATCCGAGCAAGCCGCCGTGCAGCGCGTTTACGCCATTGTTGATGGCGAGCTGGTATTCAACACCATCGACGCTGAACCGGCCCTTGGCGATGCGGTTGGCGTAGCGGCCGCAGGTAGCGCCAAAGTATGGATTGCCCGCGCTTTGATAGCCCGCCATGTCGTCGAAGCCCAGCACCACATCGGCGAAGTTGCCGGCGCGATCGGGTGCCTCCACCGAAACGATGGTGGCGCCGTGGTTGATGATCTTCACCTTTACGCCGTTGCCGTTCGCGAGGATGAAGACGTCGACGTTCTGGCCGGCGCTGGTTTTCCCGAAAGGTTGCTTTTCAATTCCCATTTTCAATCTCCTTGATGCTGTCTCGAACCGAGGCGGATGACTCCAAGGATTGGAACACAGCCCACGCCGGTTTTCATTGGTTTGTTTTTCTAAAACAGGGAACTGCATCCCCGTGCCTCTCATCTTTGTTCGGAATGATGAAAAAAGCCTCCTGACGCCGTGCACACCTCAATTTAGGCTACTCGCAAATCCAGATTCCTTTAGTTTCGACTTAAAGTAGTCATCAAGGTCGAGTCTTTGGATGTACTCAGGAATATTCAGCGTATAAATATCGCCTCGGGCCTTGGCGCTCTCGCCTTCGTACAGTCCAAAATCTTCGAGATGAAACTCTCGTTGGTACGGAGGAGAAATGAACACACGAGGAAATTTTGCGAGGCTCCAGTAGTCTTTCAGCTCCTGTGTCGTGACCGTCATAATCGGAATCGACAAATCAACATGCCTGAAGAGCAACCTGCCCATCACCAATAGGCTTTCCAGATAATCCCGCCACAAAGGCCACTCTTCCCCACACACTAAGTAACGATACAAGTACGTTTCCGAGTTCAGTTGCTTTATCATCCCCCGCATGAGAAATCCAATGCGACCATTGGTGCTTTGCCGGTCTTTTGTCAGATCGTGGTCTTCAGAGTCGATGAATACAAACGCTTCCAGAAATTCACTGTCGCGCATTAACTCGACAACATCATCTATTATCCTATTCGGATGCCTAGTGTAGCTTTTGTAGGGATATATTTGATTCGAGCTTCCATCCAACCACTCGCGTTGAACTCCAAAATATCGCGCCGTCCAGTCCAACACTTTCGGAGTAAGAACACTCAGGATCTTTTCATCGGATGTAAGCTTATCCAGCGTGATCCCAAATTCAGAAGGAAAGATGTCAGCTGCGTGCTGTAATTTCAGTTCATGTCCTACAAACAGATCCCGAAATCGACGAGCAACTATGGTAACATGATTCTCCGAGGAGACTATGTCATCAGAAACAGGAACGCCTTTAAGGCGGCGAAAAAGCTCATGTAGATTGACTGAGAAGCCCCATAGCCCTGGCTTTGCTTCAAATATTTTATCCACCATTATTTCTCCAGAGTCTTAGATTATGCCTGATTCTCCCAATTATTAATGCGTCTAGAGGATGGCGTTGATCCGCTGGCGGTCCACGCCAAGTTCCTTGGCAATCTGCGCCGCTTTAAGACCATTCCCCCAGCCCAGCATCTCCAGAATCTGTGGTGCTAAATCCATCCCTATTCCGGCCTATTGCCGTTTTCTTTGTATGGGGTTCCTAAATAATTCGAGGAGTTGTGTTTTTCGATGAAGCCGTAGACCGCTTCAGTTATGCACTTTAGTTCTGGAGATGTGCTCAGCAGAGTCCATTCATATTCTTTATCCAAAACGAGCTGAGACAGTTCATTTTTATGCCCGGTAGTCAGTGTTCTATCCCCGTACTCCAGCGGTTGTTCGCCACTATTTTCTTTCAGAAATTTCCCCATCGGCTCTTGGGAATAATCGTCCAGCTTGGCTGTAAAGCTGACGTTCTGTTGTGATTGATGGCTCTGAATGAAATCCTGAATGATCTCAGGTGGAAGCAGGTTTTCGATTTCCAGTACTATGGTTGTCTTGTATTCAAAGTTTTCAGAATTCAGCTTTTCTAGCTCTTTATGCCGCCCCTGTTTTTCTTGGCTCATATCCTGATCTGCTAAGAGAAAGATTCGATTGGCATTGCGGAATGAATCGATGAATTTTTTATCCACAGTTTCAGGATCAAAAAGATAGTGCCGAATATTTGATCCTGCATATTCAAAGAATGTGTAATCCAAACCTTCCTTGAATTCACGCTTCCCGGTGGCTTTACAGTATGAGCTGAGGAATGCCTGTACATATCGCCGATCCGAAACGCCCTCCACCCAGATGGAGCAGTTGGCCATATAGACCGAGGCATTCACAACGCCAAGCTGGTCAAGCACGGTTGTATCAGCCCCATGGACACAACGGATGATGGACTTGTCTTTATTGATCGGGCTGAAGTTGAAAACAGAAATATTGTTGGGTTCGCGCAATGCATGACTCAGAAAATGGTTCGAGTGCGTCGTCAGGAAATAACGCAGGCTCTTCGCTTTTAAGTCCTTGTTATTCAGGATGGTGTCAATAAAGAGGTTCTGAAATCCCGGATGCAGACTCAGCTCTGGTTCGTCGATGAATATCCACGTATTTGCATCCGCCATGAATATTGGGTAGAGAAGAATCAACAGGTGTTGAATCCCATCACCTAAATCCTGAATTTTTCTTTCCGACTCGCTTGCTATATAAAAGCGAATTTCTTTTGTCTTCGTGTTGGGTTCGGCAACAACTTCGACCCGTCTTTCGTTGAAAAAACTAGTACTGATGAATCCTTGGAACTGCTGAAACCGTTCGCGTTTCTCAAACGTACTGTTCCGATCCATAAGAATAGTATGATGAAGTCGATCTCCCGCAGATATTTTGAACTTCCTATTTTGTTTTAACCCGCCGTTTGAGGAAAAGTAATAATGTACAGTGGTGTCTTCGTATATTGCATTAGGCAACATTGTGCCTTGCTGTCCTGAATCGCAGAGGGGTAATGAGCCTCTAAGTGAAGGTATGAAGATCTTATCTTGCCCGATCTCTTGTTTTTCTGTGGACTCAATCAGTTGTGCGAACTTCTGATAAATATGCATGAACTCATGTTGTAGCTTGGAGATGAGATCAAAGGCAATGGGGTTATTGTCCCCTCCGATTCTCATTGTTTGGTGTTGGTTCTGATAAAGTAGCTCGAAAAAGTCTGCAATCTTACGGTATGCGCCATAGTCGATGCTGATTCCGTCTGCTTTTTCCATAGACAGCTTTATAAAGCTGCCTCTTAGTCGTGATAATTCCTCACTATCTAGGACCATACGTCCACTTCGGTCCTCGAGGGTGTGATTGAACAACGCGATTCTGTCTTCTTTTGTGGTGTTTTCTTTGAAGTTTTTGAAAGAAGGAAGCCATTGTGAAGAAATAATGCTGTTAGCATCGAACCTCTGTACGTTGAAAAGCTCATCATTACCAACTTTGCTGATCAGCTGGTCGAACATCTTAATCCCCGCTTGAAGCGCATCTTTAAGGGTCTCATCCACAGTTGGTATATGGTCTAACATAACAAGCATTCGCATAAAGCGGCTTTTGCGTGAGTTATTGGCCCCCACTAGAATGTTGACAGTTGAAATCGGACCAACAAACAGATGTTCATTGCTACCATCAACGAACTCAAAATCACCTTGTGAGGTTCTGTCTACAAAACTGATATATTCCTTCATGGGTCTCTCTTGGTTCAGCTTTGATATGCGGTGGCGATTGCCGGCGTTTCACAAATGATGTCTTTGTGCGCTCGGCATAGGCTTTCACGGCTTCTTGGAAATTGAGCCAATCCGAGGTTTCGTACCCCGGCTTGAAGTTGAATGTTTCGACGGTTCGTTGTCTTCCATTGGTCGGATTTCCTGTCCGTCTTGTGGTTTTCTTTACGGCGACTTTAAACCATTCAAGGGGTCAGAACGCTTTTTTCATCATTTGCATATTTGTATCCATTTCGTTTTCTCTCGTCAAACAACATGCCCTTTATTTCAAGTTATCTGCTGAATTTCACCTCACCCAGCCCTCAACCGCTGTTCCCGCCAAAGCAGCGCGTCGCGTTTGGGGGCGGATTGTTTTTGCTCGGGCGGGAGGATGGTTTTGCCGTTGAGGTTGATCAGGTCGCGGTGGGCGTCGATTGCTCTTAGTTCTTCCATTATCATTTCCCGCCTCCGATCAGGTTGGTCAGCATGGCGGTGATGACGTCTTTTTCCTGCGGGCGGCTTTCGGCGATCATGAGCGTCATGGCGACGAGGGCGTTGTCGGCAATGCGTTTGTTCCCTTCCTTGTCGTACAGCAGTTTATTCTTATCGGCGAAGCGCAGGAACACGGCGGCTGCGATGCGCTTGTTGCCGTCAACGAAGCTGTGGTTCTTGACGAGGAAGTAGAGGAGGTGGGCGGACTTTTCCTCGACGGAGGGATAGACGTCCTT
>JAIPJC010000175.1 GCA_021734345.1 Kiritimatiellales bacterium
GCGTCGTTCCCGAACGGGTTCCGAAGCACGGTATGCTGTTTGCCCTGCAAACCAAGCTCGAACCGCTTGATGTGTATGTCTGCGCTGGCCAAAGCAACATGGCCGGCGCCGGGGAAAAGGCATCGTTGCCGCCCGAGCTTCAGGCGGCGCAAACCAACGTTTTTGTTTTCAACGGAACGGGGTGGGATGTCATGGAGCCCACGGCGACCGGGGTCGGCCCCGAGATATCCTTCGCCTATGCCATGCAGCAGGCGCTGGGAAAACCGATCGGGATCATTCTGCACGCGGTCGGCGGCACCAATCTGGCCACCAACTGGAATCCCCTGCTGACGGCGGACGCAGGCAACCTCTACGCCGTTTTGACCAATAAAGTTGAAGCGGCCCGGCAAACACGGGAAATCAACGTCAAGGGTATGATCTGGATGCAGGGAGAGAACGATTCCAAAAAAGCGGACATGGCGGCCGCCTACGGGCAAAACTTGACGAATCTGGTTCTGGCCGCCCGCGCGGACTTTCAGAATCCTTCCATGTCGTTCGTGGCGGGGAGGGTCAATCCGTTGTACGCATACGTTGCTCTGGTGCGCGCGGCGCAGGAGTCCTGCGCGCTCCCGGGATACTCGTGGGTCGATTGCGACGATCTTCCCAAGAACCCGGACAACCTGCATTACAACACCGACGGGCAGGTTTTGCTGGGCCAGCGCTTTGCGGCGAAAATACTCGTCCCAAATCCATAATACGTATCGTCGTATCTTCCGACCTCTCGAACAGCAAAAGGAAGAAGCAAAATGAAAATCCAAGGCACAGTTAAATCCATGATCGTTCTGCTCTGCCTTTCCATCGCCTTTTGGTGCGGAAAGTCGCATGCGGCGGACGCACCCAAGCCCAATATCCTCGTTGTCCTTGTCGACGACCTTGGCTTCTCCGACATCGGCTGCTACGGCAGCGAAATCGATACACCGAACCTAGATCGTCTTGCCAAGGAAGGCCTGCGCTTCACGCAGTTCTACAACACCGCCAAGTGCCACTCTTCCCGCGTGAGCTTGATGTCCGGCCGATGGTGCCGGGAAGCGGGCGATGTGAAACTGACCCGCGCAACGATCATTCCGGAAGTCCTCGCGCCGGCCGGTTATTTCACCGCCATGACCGGCAAGTGGCATCTGGACAAGCAACCCACCGACTTTGGTTTCGAGCGTTATTTCGGCCACCTCTCCGGTGCGACCGACTACTACAAGGGAAACAACACCTTCCGACTCAACGGCGAGCCATGGACCGTGCCGGAAAAGGGATTCTACACCACCGTGGCCAACGTGGACTACGCCATCCGCTTTCTCGGCGAAGCGCGTGAAACGAAAAAGCCGTGGTTCCTGTACGTTGCCTTCAACGCGCCGCACGCGCCGCTCCAGCCACTGGAAGCCGACTACAAAAAGTATCTCGGTAGATATGATGTCGGCTGGGATGTAATGCGCGCCGCGCGTGTCGAAAAGCAAAAAGAACTCGGGCTCTTCGGGGCAGCGGGCATCGAAGCCAGTCCGCGGCCCGATCATATCCCGGCATGGAATTCGTTGACGCCGGAGATGCAGAATTGGGAATCGCGGCGCATGGCGGCCTATGCGGGACTGATCGACCGGGTGGACCAGGAACTGGGGAGGCTTTTTGCCGATCTCAAGCGTGTCGGAGAATTAGACAATACGCTCATCCTTTTTGTTTCCGACAATGGAGCGTGTCCCTACGACCGCCGTTCGATCGGGCGCGATCTTGAACCCTATGATCCCGAAGCGAGTTGGAGCGACAGCACCGGTTGGGCATGGGCACGCAACACGCCGTTCCGCTACTACAAGCAGAACCAGTTCGAAGGCGGTATTTCCACGCCGGCCATCGTGCATTGGCCTGCCGGCTTGAAGACCAAACCGGGTTCGCTGGTCGATTCTCCCGCACATCTCGTGGACGTGCTTCCAACGCTGGCGGAAATCGGCGGAGCCACCATTCCCGACACGTGGCCGGGCCGGGATCTCTCGCCGCTGGCCGGTATTTCGCTAGTGCCCATTCTGGCCGGCAAGGAGATCAAGAGCCGCCCGCCGATCCATCTCCTTTTTGCCAGCGACCGCGGCCTGCGCGATGGCGATTGGAAACTGGTCAGTTTCCAGAGCGGCCCGTGGGAGCTTTATAAAATGGGTCAAGACCGGACCGAATTGCACAACGTCGCCGCGCAGTATCCGGAAGTGGTAGATCGGATGGAAAAACAATGGATCGACATGGCGGAAAACGTTCTCCGCGCCCCGGCGAAGGAATACGCCCCGGTTTCCGCCACCGCTCCGCTGCGCCATCGGGAATGGACCGATTTTTCATCGCTCGATGCCAGTACCGCCCGCCACGATGCGGCCAAGGATGCGAAAAAAAAGAAAAAGCCGACGAAGAATAAACCCGGAAAGGCGGATGACGGTATCCGTGCCCGCATCGGGACAACCCTCTCGGTTCAGGACGACCAGCTGGTCCTCCAATGTACCGGCGACGATCCCGGCCTTGCGTTCAACGCCGCCTTTCCGCCGAAGTCCAAAGGTCCGTACACGTTGGAATTCCGGTTGCAAAGCCATGCGGTCGGCGATGGCGAAATATACTGGACGAACGACGAAAAAACCATACTGCCCAAAGGATCCCACCTCGCGTTCCCGGTGAAGCACGATGGCGAATGGCAGACCGTGGTATTGAACATTCCCGAAATCCAAAGCCTGTACAGCCTGCGACTCGATCCCTGCGGTGGTCCCGGCGAGGTGCGTATTGATGGATTGAAACTCAAGGACGCGGCGGGCGAAATCCTCAAGTCATGGCCGTAATCCATCAGCGCTGCCGGAGCTTTAGAGCATTTAACGTTTGAAACGACGTATGAGTTCCTTTTGGGAGGGACGGGCTCTGTCCCGTCCTAACCGAAGCCAAGGTTCTGTTCCGTTCTGCCGAGGGACAACACGGAGGTAGGTCGTCCCTTCAAGTGCCAATTGAGATGCTTTAGCTCCTGTAGCCAGCAATAAAGCACCGGCATAACGAAGATGGTGATGAGGACGACGGTCATGCATCCACCCGTCCCGCAGGCGTTTTGAAATGTTGAAAATGAAGGAATAATAGAAGGACCGACCGACACCGGCAAGAGCGATCCGGCGTTGCGCCGCAGGGGAACAGAAACCTCCGAACAGGAATTACGGGGTTCCGACGCGAAACGCATCCTCGCCGCTGAAACCGGTGAATTTCATCGCGCCGTCCAGTCGCTGCATCATATCGTCCAACAAGCTTCCGTCCTTTGTAATGGTTCCTCCTTCGGTTGGTACTGGTAGCACCGGATTTCCAGTAACATTTTCTAACGTTTGGGAAAATCTTTGCCACTTAGTAGCCAACCTGTTAAAAATATCCATTCTAAGGGCATCATTGAACGCGAGGTTTCTGATATGAATAAAGTCTCAAGCCAAATCGAAAAAATCCGGATGCAGTTGCTCGATCTCGGCCTGAGAGGAAATACCCTACTTCACTTCTCGCCACGAGGCTCCAAGCACATTGCAGTAATTGATGAGAAATCAGCATCCGTTTTTGATATCTTGGTAACACAAGGCAAATCCATGGCTTTTCTGCCCCGCCCCGAGGCATATGATGTTGAGGAAGAACTTCCGGAGAACGGGGAACTCCCAGAAGACTATGAAAAACTACCTCCGCTTCAGGAATATCTGGCTGCTGCTAAAGGTGACGGACGCTTCGAGGATCTCGACTTACAGACAGCCTTATCTACGGCGAAGCTGGATTTACATTTATTAAAAATCGATAGCGAAGCGAAGGCCTTCTTCCAAGAGCGTGGGTTTGATGCCCTGTATTTGTCATTAGGATTTCTGACATGGCTTGAAGATGAAAAATCGGACAAAAAACGTTATGCGCCCCTGATTCTTCTTCCGGTAGAGCTCAACCGTAAAAGTGCAGACTCCAGCTTCAAGATTCAATAACCGTCTGATCAACGCCGCCGGACTCTCGCGTGCCGGCTCAAGAATTCAAGATCGAGTAACACTCCTTCTCAGCGAACTTGCCTCACGGGAAGATATCCAAATCCAAGGCGACTTTGCCATGCTTCCTGAAATCAACATCAGGGTCAGAAATCGAAAGGATGTGCCATCGGGAGAAAAAAGTCTGGATTTCGTGGCTCCTCAAGAAATCCAAAAAGGAATTCTAGATGTGGCATATGAAGCCCTGAGCATATCACCCGCCGATTGTTTTTCTGAGCTATCCAGTCGTCTTGGTTTCCAGAGAGTTACCGCGCAAATGAGTCATATATTTCAAAAACAACAGGATGTTTTGGTAGCTGCTGGGAAAATATGTTTCGGTGACGGACGTCTATCGCTCGCAAGACAATAGCTTAGATGGAACAGATAACTATAGCATGGAACGATTCGACGCTTAAAGTCGGACCTTTCTTAGCCGCAGGGCGTTGGTGATGACAGACACTGAACTGAAGCTCATCGCCACGGCGGCAATCATCGGACTCAATAGTATTCCGAAGAACGGATACAAAATTCCGGCAGCGACCGGGATGCCAAGGCAGTTGTAGATAAAGGCGAAGAATAGGTTCTGCCGGATGTTGCGCATGACCGCCCGGCTCAGCGTTATCGCTTTCACCATGCCGCCCAGATCGCCTTTGACCAGTGTGATGCCGGCGCTTTCGATCGCGACATCGGTTCCGGTTCCCATGGCGATGCCGACATCCGCGGCCGCCAATGCGGGCGCGTCGTTGATGCCGTCGCCGACCATCGCTACGACGTGGTTATCATCGCGCAGCTTCTTCACGTATTCGTGTTTGTCCTGCGGTGCAACCCCGGCCCGCACTTCGTCGATGCCGAGTTCCTCCGCCACGCTGCGGGCGGTTTGTTCATTGTCGCCGGTCAGCATGTGGATCTTCAGTCCAAGTTCATGGAGCGCTTTGATCGCTTCCTGTGTGCTGGGTTTGATCGGATCGGATACCGCCAGTATTCCCGCGGCCTGCCCGTCGACCGCAACAAAGATAACCGCATGCCCTTTGCCTTGGAGTTCGTTTGCCTGGGCTTGCAACGCATCGAGGCCCTTTACGCCAGCCTCGTTCAGAAAGTCAGTCTTGCCTACCAGCACGGTGCGATCCTCCACCTTGGCGGATATGCCGCCTCCGGTGGTCGAATTGAAATCCGACGATTTGCCTACCGCGAGTTCCTTCTCCTTGGCGGCATTGACGAGCGCGGTGGCCAGCGGATGCTCGCTGTTCTGTTCGGCGGATGCCGCCAGTCGCAACAGGTCGTCTTCCTCGAATCCTTCGGCCGGGATGATTTCGGCCAGTGCCGGTTTGCCCTCG